>JBCCYN010000054.1:0-25792 GCA_039189655.1 Pseudomonadota bacterium
GCTTCGAGTCATTGCAACGTCCGACCTTGTGAGACCCGATAAAGCACGGTCAACCCGCAAAGGAAGGTCAGTGCGCACAGATCAACGAGACCCTCGACGGATCACCGCCAACGCAGAGCGAATTACAGATCCGTGCCCTAGAGCAGGTGATACGATCATGCGATCGCGTGACCTGCTTTAAGTTCTTGTCTATCCGCGCGGCTCGAGTCGCAACATGGTTCCATGCTGCTGAATCGCGCTCTAGTTCGCGAGAAAAACCACCTCGCCTTCGCCCTTTGGAACTGGAGCTGGACGTTGACATCGGGTGGCCATCACCACACGGCGTCCTTCCAAGGCGGCGCGCTCCAGACCTTCCATGACTTCAAGCACATGGAGCGCCAAAGCCCCGTCCGCCCGATGCGGCCGATTGTTCGCTATGGCACAAGCCATATCGAACACGCCCACCATGCGATAATCGGCAATTCCGCGCCCGTCCCGGGAGGTCCGTGTCGGTGCGCCGAAGGGTTGGCCTGAAATGGAGACCTCCTTGAAGTCTTGGCCCGCTTCGGAAACGAGGACTGGGCCCCCGAAGAAGTTTGGATCGGGATTCAATATCGTGCCTTCAGTTCCATAGAATTCAATGGGCGGGCGCGTGTGGCGCAAGACGTCCCAAGACGCGGTGAAGGAAACGTTGGCCCCGTTTTCGAACGCCAAGGCACCGTTGAGGGTTGTGAAGACCTCTACGGTAATTTCTGCGCCGGCATTGGGTCCGGACCCGACTGTCCTAATGCGGCGTGGACAGGACGCATGGGCAACCACGCTTTCCACGGGGCCCAGGCAATTGACCAACTGCGTGATGGGATAGCAGCCAATGTCGAGGACGGGGCCACCGCCGCGCTTATAGAAAAAGAACGGGTTGGGGTGCCAGGGTTCGGGGCCAGGATTGGCGAAGACAGCAGATCCGCCAGTTACCGAGCCGATACGCCCCTCATCGATAAGCGCGCGAACGTTTTGGTGCCCAGCGCCGAAGAAAGTGTCCGGTGCGCAGCCAACACGAAGTCCCACCGCCTCGCCAAGCTCAATGGTGCGCTGGGCCTCGGTAAAGGACACCGCCAAGGGTTTTTCAGTGTAGACATGCTTTCCCGCGTGAAGGATGGCAGCGTTCGTTCCTGCGTGCGCCTCAGGTACCGTAAGGTTCACGATGATGGAGATGTCATCATCCGCAAAAAGCTTGTCGATGGTCGTGGCGTTCACTCCATGGGCGGCCGCCTTCTCCTCAGCGGCCTGGGGCCGAATATCGGCAATGCCGGCAACACTCACCAGCTCGGATCGCGCTGCGCCAGTCAAATAAGCGTCGGCGATGACGCCGCAGCCAAGAATGCCAATTTTTGTGGGTTGCATGAGTGTCAGCCAAAATTTTCCAGGGCGAATACTCGGGCGCTGCGCGCAAAGCGCACTGCATCGGATGGCTTGTCATGTTCGAGCACGAACCATTTTGTGCCGTGGGCTTGAGCCGCACTGAATAGCCCCGGCCAATCCAACGTTCCTTCGCCGATGTCGGCCCAGCCATCCTCGTCGAGGTTTTCCCCGTCCGGGGCGAGATCCTTGATGTGAATTGCCGTGAGCCGGCTCTTTTCGCGCTCCATCCAGGCGATGGGGTCGGCCTGACCGCGCACTAGCCAGGCAAGGTCTGCTTCAAAGGTGAGCGCGGATCCGTTCGCACCGGCAAAAAGGTGCTCAAGGGGCGTGGTGCCATCGGTGAAGGGCACAAGCTCCCAATGGTGGTTGTGGTAGCCAAGGGCGAGGCCCTTTTCGTTCAGGAGCGTTGCAATCTCGCCAAGGTCGTTACCCAACGCCCGCCAGATTTCATCGTCACGCCCGTGGCGATCCTCGGCAGCAACAGCCGGCATATAGAGTTCTTTGATACCGAGAGTATGGGCTTGATCCACCACCCAATCGGTACGATTGCGAAGGTCGGCCAGGGCGGCGTGACCGGTAGGGGCCTCAATGCCGTGGGCATCTAAGGCAGTGCGGGTGGAAGCCGCGTTCTCAAGGTGTCCGCCGACAGTTTCCACGCGCTTGAAACCTAGGTCAGCAAGGGCTGCCAACTGGCGCGACAGGTCCCCATACTCGCGCAACGAGTAGAGCTGGATGGAAAGATCCTCAGCAACATTCATGGCTCTTGCCTTTTTGGGGGTGGTCTGCGCTCAGAGCCGCATGCCGGAGCGCGTATCGAAGAAGTGCATGTGGTGAAGGTCCGGCGAGACCGTCACCGGCTCGCCCGCCGCAACGCGAATGTCGCCGGGAAGACGCAGTTGAAGGACGCTCGAGCCTTTGCGTGCCCACACCAAGTTATCCGCCCCTAGGGGCTCCACGATATCCACCTCGAAGCCGGCCACACCGTCCTCACCAAGGGCGAGCTGTTCGGGGCGAAGCCCGGCTGTAATGGACTGGCCGTCGTCCAGCTTCTGGGCGAGCGCAGGGGAGCTGATTGGCAGCTGGACGTCGGCGCTTTCAAAGACCGGACCATCCTCGCCAAACCGGGCCTTGCCCTCCAAAAAATTCATCTTCGGACTGCCAACAAAACCTGCAACGAAGAGATTTGCGGGCTGGTGGTAGAGTTCGGCTGGGGAGCCAAGCTGTTGAATTTCCCGATCTTTCATAACCGCGATCCTATCGGCGAGGGTCATGGCTTCCACCTGATCGTGGGTGACATAGACCATCGTGGTGGAGCCGAGTTCCATGTGGAGACGTTTGATTTCCAGGCGCAACTCGTTTCGAAGTTGGGCATCGAGGTTGGAAAGGGGCTCGTCAAAGAGAAACACGGCGGCATCGCGTACCAGCGCTCGACCAATGGCGACCCTTTGGCGCTGTCCGCCGGAAAGCTGGTTGGGCCGCCGGTCGAGGAGATGGTTGATCTGCAGCATGTCTGCAGCACGCTCGACCCGGTTTGCAATGTCCGCCTTTGGCATCTTTGCCATCTTGAGGCCGAACGACATGTTCTGGCGCACCGTCATGCGGGGATAGAGGGCGTAGGACTGGAAAACCATCGCGATGGAACGGTCTTTAGGCTCTTCCCAGGTGACATTGCGGCCGCCGATAACAATGCGGCCATCTTCCACCTCGATCAGGCCGGCGATGGCATTGAGGAGAGTGGACTTGCCGCAACCTGATGGACCGAGGAGCACGATGAACTCGCCTTCCTCAATGTCCAGCGACATGCGGTCGATGACGGTGAGCGTCCCGAATGCGATGGAAACGTCTTGGACCGAAACCGCTGCCATGATCAGCCCTTTACTGCGCCGGCGGCTATGCCACGCACGAACCAGCGGCCGGAAAGAAAGTAAACCGTGAGCGGCACGAGTGCGGTGAGGATGGTGGCCGCCATGTCGACGTTGTAAGCGCGTTCTCCTTGGGTGGAGTTTACGATATTGTTGAGTTGTACAGTCATTGGAAGATTATCGCGTCCTGCGAAGGTGAGACCGAACAGAAAATCGTTCCAGATACCGGTGACCTGCAAGATGGTGGCGACGATGATGATCGGCGTCGACATGGGCAAGATGACGTAGCCGAAAATTTGCCAGAAGCCACCGCCATCGACTCGGGCTGCTTTAAAGAGCTCGATGGGAAGTCCGGCATAAAAATTTCGGAAGAGGAGGGTCATCAACGGTAGTCCAAAGATGACATGAACGATAACGACACAGATGAGCGAGTTGTAAAGGCCAGTGGCGGCGAACATGCGCACCAAAGGATAGATGAACACCTGATAGGGAATGAACGCGCCGAGGAGCAACAAGCCGAACATGAGATTGGCGCCGCGCACGCGCCAAAAGGAGAGAGCGTAGCCCGTGACCGCGCCCACTGCGATGGAGATGATCACGGATGGAATAAGAATTTGTATGGAATTCCAGAACCCTACCGAGAGCCCGTTGCACTCAAGACCCGTGCAGGCCGAAGACCAAGCATGAGCCCAGGGTTCCCATGTGGGATTTGCCGGGAAGCGAAAGATGTTTCCGAGCCGGATCTCATCCATGGTCTTGAAGCTCGTCATCAACATCACCCAAAGGGGGATGAGAAAGAAGAGCGCTGAGATCACAAGGAAAGCATAGACCCCAATCCGGGCAGGTGTGGTTTTGCGGGGCCGCCGGCCCCTTGGCTCGGCCCGGTCAGCGGTCGCGCTGCGGTCAAGGGTGGTGACGCTCATCATCTTCCAGCCCCCTGACGGACGTATTTGGCGTAGACCCACGGGGCAAGCACGATGGCAACGGTGGTCAGCATCATGGTGGCGGCAGCGGTGGCAAGGCCGATGTTGCTGCGCTCAAACAGATGGTCCATCACAAATTTCGCTGGCACTTCCGAAGAAATACCCGGGCCGCCCAAAGTCATCGCAACGACAAGATCGTAAAGTCGTGCGACCCCTGTGGCGAGGAGAACGACTGCGGTCACCACCATCGGCCCCAAGAGCGGCAGGATCACGGAGGAATACATGCGCCAGGGCGGAATACCGTCCACCTTTGCAGCCTTCCAAATATCTTCATCGACACCGCGCAGTCCGGCCAAGAGGATCGCCATGACGAGACCGGACCCGTGCCAAACGGCGGCAAGCACGAGCGCATACATCACCATAGCGGGGTTCACGACCCAGTCTATTTCGATGAAACCGAGGCCGAGTTGGTCAAGGACATTCTGAAGCCCAAGCGTGGGGTTGAGGATCCACTGCCAAACAAGCCCCGTCACTACGAAAGACATGGAATAGGGATATAAGAATACCGTACGAAAGACTGCTTCGTTGCGTACTTTCTGATCGATGAATACTGCTAGCAGGAAGCCAAAAACTAGGCAGCCGATGATATAAAGTACTCCGAACAGGACGATGTTTTCCACCGATACGATGAAGCGATGGTTGTCCAGGAGGCGAGTATATTGACCGGCGCCGACCCAATCGAGTTTAGGAAGGAGCCGAGAAGAGGTGAAGGAGAGCCTTACGGTCCAGACCATGCAACCGACGTAAACCACCAGGACGATGATCGCGGCCGGAATGAGCGCGACACCGGCGGCAAAGTGGGGTTTGCGGCGCGTTCGCCCCGCATGGCCTTCGGTGGTGGCGATGGACATTTTTTGCTGTACCTGCGGGTTTGTGGCGGCGCGCAGTCGGCGCGCCGCCGTGCCCTACGGTCAGTAGGCGGACTGCATCGCGGAGACGAAGTTGGCCGAGAAGTCTTCGGCCGACATGTCCGCCGTGCTCCAGAACTCGGTGATCACGTCGCGCAATGACCCGGTCAGATCGGGCGAATAGAAGTTGTGACTGGCAACCTGACTTTGCGGGTCCTGGAGCGCTGCCATTCCGGTCTGCGCGCACTCGTCCATGGACGATACATCCACATCGAGGCGTACTGGTACCGATCCCTTCTTCATGTTGAAGGCGACTTGGACGTCGGGCGATAGCATAAGCTCGGCCATTTTAGCCTGCGCCGCTTCTGCTGCCTCGCCCTCTACCTTCGGGAAGACGAATACGTCGCCGCCCATCATGTAGCCGCCCGGCAGCACCGTGCAGCCGTATTCGTTGCCCGGCGTGAGGCCCGCGGCGATGAACTCACCCTTTGCCCAGTCACCCATCACCTGGCCGGCGGCCTTCCCGGTGATGACAAGGTTGGTGGTTTCGTTCCAACTGCGCCCGGGACTGCCTTCGTCAGTCAACCCGCGCAGCGCTGCGAAGGTTTCGGCAGCGGCTTGGAAGTCTTCACTGCTTACTGCTTCGGTATCCTTATCGCCATAAATCTTGGTAAAGAGAGAAGGGCCTCCTTTAGCCAGCAAAACGGCGTCAAAAAGCACGTGATCTTGCCAATTCTGGCCACCGTGGGCGAGGGGAATATAGCCGGCCTCGCGAATCTTTGGGGCGGCGGCGATCAGTTCATCGAAGCTTGATGGCGTCTCGATACCGGCTTCGGCAAGAACTTCATTGTTGGTCCAGAGCCAGTTTTGGCCATGAATATTTACTGGAACGGCAAAGAAGCTGCCATCCCGGGTGGCCGCATTGACAATGGCCTCGGGCAGCGCCTTACGCCAAGCATGGGCTTCGGCCACAGCGTCAAGGTCGCGAAGGAAGCCGTTGGCGATGATTTCTGAGAATTGCTCGCCTGTGTTGAACTGCATCACGGTGGGCGGGTTGCCTCCGACGATCCGATTGACACCGGCATTGCGCGCGTTCTGGCCGCCGGCAATGGCGGTGTCGATCCATGATCCGCCGGCGTCGGTGAAGGCGTCGGCGAAGACTTTGACCGCAGCCGACTCGCCACCGGACGTCCACCAGTGGAGAACTTCCGCCTCCATTTCCTCGGCAAACGCGGCGCTTGGGACAGCGAGAACGACGCATGTGGCGAGGAGCGCTTGACGCAGCTGTTTCATGTGAGCATACCTCCCTAAGGCACTTTGTAATCGATTACATCGCATGGAATAAACGGTTGAGCAAGTCGAAAAGATCTTCTGAAAGCATGCGATGGCGCCCTGGCGACGCGCGACGGTCTGTGATGGGGCGCGGCACCACCATCGCCGACGTGGCGGCTCTGGCACAGGTCTCCACAGCAACGGTAAGTCGAACCTTGGCCGCGCCCGACAGGGTGAGCGGTCCCACTCGCGAGCGGGTGTTGGAGGCCGTTCGCCAAACTGGGTACACGCCAAACGTGGCCGCTCAGAGCCTGCGCGTTGCCCGTTCCATGATGGTGCTGGTGGTCGTGCCGCACCAGGTCACGCCGTTCTTCAGCGACTTGTTGCTTGCCATCGACAGGGCACTGTCTCAGCACGGCTACGGGATGCTGGTGGGGGATTTGACCGACCCCGCCGAGCAGGAGCCGAGGCTGGTCCGCCTTGCGGCGGCCGGACGTGTCGATGGTCTTATTTTGCTCAACGGTGCGATACTACGCGATGGTGATCGGCGCATTGACAACTTAGGCGTTCCCATCGTTGGGCTTTGCGTCCCTGCCGGCAGCAGTGTTCCGGCCGTCCTTGCTGACGACCGCGGCGGCGGCGCTGCGGTCGCACACCATTTCCTCGCGCTCGGCCACAGACGTTTCGGCTATGTGAGTGGGCCACGCGGCAATCACAATGAAATGCAACGCTACCTTGGATTTGCCCGCGCACTGCGGTCGGCGGGCATCAGCAACAATGCCATCATGCGGTTTGAAGGCGACTTTCACATCCCGTCGGGCGCCTGCGCTGGAGCGGACTTCTTAAAGGTGTTTCGACCTCCAACGGCGGTCTTTTGTGCTAGTGATATGATGGCGATGGGATTCATTCACTCAGTGCAAGCGGCTGGCGTTTCAATTCCTCAGGATGTGTCGGTGGCAGGCTTCGACGGTATTGAGATCGCCCAATATTGTTCCCCCTCGCTCACCACCGTGGAGCAACCGCGGGAGGCGATGGGGCGCGAGGCGGCGCGTGCGATCCTAGATCTTCTTGAAGCGGGCGAGGGCGAGCGGGCCAAAGCTTCCAACTCGCGGACTTGCCTAGGGGTGACGCTGCGTGTGGGTGCCAGCTCGGCACCGCCAAAGACCGATGGCGAGAGCATCACCTGACCGGGATGAAATGAGGATCGCCAAGATGTTGCGGCAATAACGAAAGGGAAGGGGGGTCGGTGCTCTCTACTCTGACCGGGCAGCGTTTCAGGGCCGCTCTGACCGGACGGTGAAATGCGCGAAGCGAACGAGATCGTTCGCAAGCATCCGCCTATTTTGCGTGAGGCGGAGCTCGATCACCGGTCGAAGACATGATCGCCCATGTTTGACGATCACCTTGCGGATCGCCAGGGCGCGGTGGTCTGCAATGTGCTGCTGATCGCCCCTTCTTACCTCTGCCATTGCGTCGCGTTCTCCGTCTCCCGGCGGAGGCCAATCAGCTCAGAGCGAACCAGTGGGCCGGTTCCAAGACTAGTAAGGCCCGCGCGCAAATCTGCAGCCGTTCGCGCAATTGGATCTAGCGCAGGCGACGTTTGCATATCTGCCAGAATTGTCCCTGCTTCCAGCGTGGTCGATTCCAGACGCCAAACATCCTGAGGTTATTCAGCGAGATGCCGCGGCGCGCTGGCTTTCGTTGGCGCAAAGAAGTCGCTTGCCTACGCTGACAAGATGCTCATGCATTGCTGCTTCCGCGCCGTCGACGTCACGAGAGGCAATTTTTTCGGCGATGACTTGGTGCTGGTGAAAACTGAGGTGGTCGCGTGGTGGCACTTGGGTCAAACGTAATTGGTGCCAGACGGTTGTTCGCCGCGCCGTATTGAGGCGATCAAAGAGGTCGACCAAAACCTTGTTCTGCGTTGCGATCGCCACGGCGCGATGAAGCGCGTCGTCGTTCGCCTCGTAGCTTCGCCACTCGCGCGCGTTGCGGCAACGCTTGCACAGTCGTTCGATGCGATCGAAGTCTGACTTTACACCGTGCTGCGCGGCGAGGCGCGCGAGAGGGGGCTCCACCGCCAAACGGGCTTCCATGACCCTTTGCGGGTTGGCGATGTCACCGAGGTAGGCAAGGTCCGCCCCGTCGACGGCTGGCCGGCCGCCCACGAACGTTCCGCGCCCCACATGGCGCCAAATCTTTCCCTCGTCCTCCAGAACGGCCAGGGCTTTCCGCAGCTGCGCGCGCGACAATCCGAGTCTTTGCGCAAGCTCGCGCTCCGGCGGAAGACGCGCGTTGAAGCTGTGATCGGACCGTTCGACAAAGCGACGAAGCGCTTGAAGCGACGCTGCTTCTTTGGCTTGGAGCTCACCCATGCCTAAACCAATAACACAATTGGTTGCCGAATTTCCCTACGGCCTTTCCGTCCCATACCCTAGTGTTCACATTATTGGGAGGTTCGGCGAGACCGTCGCGATACTCGGCCTCATCGGTTTCCGACTGAGATCGTGCGCCATAACACGGCCGCTGCCTCCTGCCATTGTCTAAGGAGGAAACGACAATGCGTATACTCAAGCAAATCGGCCTCGCCGTGGGTCTGGTGAGCGTCGTTGCGCTCGCAGGGTCGGCGACAGCACATGAGCTGCAACCGGTTACATTCGCGCAGCCGAGCCCGTCTGCCATCAACTCGTTCCCAGTTTTCGTGGCGATCGGTGAGGGCTTCTTTGAAGATGAAGGTCTCGACGTTACGGTCGAGTCCGTTAATGGGTCTGCATCCGTCCTCCAGGCAATGTCGGCGGGCCGCGCTGATTTTGGGCGCCCCGGCCCGGGCCCCGTGCTCAACGCCCGGGCGCGCGGTGCTGACGTCGTGTTTATCTATAACGTCGCGGCGCGCAGCAACTTTGGCATCCTGGTCCAAGATGACTCTGAGTATCAGGCACCCACCGATCTTAAAGGGACGACGGTTGGCGTCGGGACGGCGGACGGCGCGGAAGTTTCGTTCGCGAAGGCTGTGCTGGAAGGCGCGGGCATGAAGGAAGGCAACGACTTTGAGTTCCTTCCAGTTGGAGACGGTGGCCCGGCGACCGCGGCCTTCATGCGCGGCGACGTTTCCGCCTATGCCGCGTCTACGGCAGATGGCGCGATCATGAGCCAGCGCGGTCTGTCCATGCGCGACATCACGCCGGACGAGCAAAAGTCGCTGTTCGGTAATGGTCTTGCAACCATGCGCGGTACTTTGGACAGCGACCCGGAACTCGTTGCAAAGTTCGTTCGCGCGTTCCGCAAGGGCCACGAATTCGCCCTCGACGACGCCAATCGCGAGGCTGTTCTGGCCCATCTGGCGGCCGGCATGCCTCAGGAAAGCGAAGATGCGGACTTTGCCGCAGCGCTCTTCAATGCAGTCCGGTCGAAGACGGTCCCGGTCGATGAGACCAAGCCCCTCGGGTATCAACCCCACGCCATGTGGGAACGCTGGGCCGAAATCGTAAAACCCGGCCTCAGCGGCGACCTTGGTGATCTGAATGCAGCCTACACCAATGACTTCGCCTCGCAGTGACCCTGGCGGCGGAAATTGAAACCGAGGGCGTCGCTATGGAGCGGCGCCCAGTCTACCAGCTGCGCCGTGTGGACAAGACCTATGCAAGGCGCGCCGTCCACGCGCTCGACCATGTGGATTTGACCCTCAACACGGGTAGCTTCTCGTCGGTGATCGGCTCGTCGGGCTGCGGGAAGTCCACTCTGCTGAAGATCATGGCCGGGCTTGAGCCTCCGTCGTCGGGAAGCGTCATGCTGCGCGGCGAGCCGGTATTGGGACCACGGCGCGATATCGGGATGATGTTCCAGCACGCAACGCTGCTGCCTTGGAAGACGACGATTGAAAATATCGTCATGCCCATCGCCATCCGCGATGGGAAAGCTGCCGCCCGCGCCAAAGAGCAGGATGCACGGGAACTTTTGGAGCTGGTGGGGCTCAAAGGGTTCGAGAATGTATATCCCGGTGAGCTATCCGGTGGCATGGCTCAACGGGCTTCCATCTGCCGAATGCTCATCACCGAGCCCGCAGTTCTTCTTCTCGACGAGCCGTTCTCCGCGCTGGACGAATTGACTCGCGAGTTCATGAACATGGAACTCCAGCGCATCTGCTCGAGCCGAAATGCGACCGCTTTCTTGGTGACGCACTCGATCCCGGAGGCGGTTATTCTGTCCGATGTTGTTTATGTGATGCGGCCGCGACCCGGCCGGATTGTGGAGGCGGTGGAGATCGATCTACCGCGCCCCCGCACGCTTGATATGCTGACAACCGCCGAGTTCACCGCGTACGTGAAGCAAATTCGCGGCCGGCTCGATGTGGAGGCCGATCTGTGAGCGTTACTGAAACCACTTCCCCTGGCGCTGGTCTGGAAAGCGCTGAACACGCGCCGGAGACCGTGTGGACCGAAACCGCGTCGTGGCTCGACCGCGTTCCACGAGCCATTTCCATGATCGTGCTCTTTGCCGCTTTTATCGGCATTTGGCAGGGCGTGGTGATGACCGGTGTCGTGTCGCCAATCATCCTGCCGTCACCCGGCGAGGTGGCCAAAGATATCGTCCTTGTGGGGCAAGGTCTCCTGTCGGGGAACTACATGCTGGCCGCGCTCTGGATCACCACGTTGGAGGTGATCTACGGTTTCGCACTCGCATTCGCCATCGGCTTTTCTCTCGGCGTTCTCGTCGGTGAGACGAATTTTGGTGAGCGCGCCGTGATGCCCTATCTCGTCGCCATCGATACGATGCCCAAGATTGCGTTTGCACCGCTCTTCATCGCCTGGCTGGGTTTTGGGATTGAATCAAAGGTCGCCCTGGCAGCATTCATCGCGACGTTCCCGATCATCGTAGGTACGGCGGCGGGCCTTCATTCGGCGGACCAGAACCAAAGGATGCTGTTCAAAACCATGGGTGCATCGCGCTGGCAGACGCTTGTGGACCTCAAACTTCCCGCCGGACTGCCGCAGCTCTTCACCGGCCTTAAAATCGCGTCGGTCGGTGTGATGGCGGGAGCAATCACCGGCGAATTCCTAGGGGGCGGCAAGGGCTTTGGTGAGCAGATCCGCGTTGCCGCCTCACAGCTCAACACGCCCCGGGTCTTTTCCTTGATCCTCTACCTGTCCCTCCTCGGGCTTGCGATCTTCATGTTCATCTCATTCCTGCAGCGCCGGCTCGTGTTCTGGCAAAAGAGCACCGTTGCCGACACCTGAACCGAGCGAAGGACACCCATGAAACTCGTCACCTTCCAGTCGGCCGCGGGGGCGACCGACGTGGGCATCGTCGACGGCGATACCGTCACACCCATTTCATCAATCCTGCCGGACGCACCCAAAGACATGATTGGGGTGATCACAGCCGGCGAACCGTTGCTTTCCGCTTTGGCCAACGGGCTTTCGGGAGCCAAAGAGCGGCACGACTTGGCTGATCTCACGCTCGCTCCGCCTATCTCGAAACCCGGCAAAATTTTGTGCTTCGGCCTCAACTATGCCGATCACGCGGCCGAGGGCGGCAACAAGGTGCCGGACTATCCGGCTGTCTTCATTCGCACGCCGGCTTCCTTGGTGGCGCCGGGTGGGCCGGTCGTTCGTCCAAAGGTCTCGGAGCAGCTGGACTATGAGGCTGAGCTCACCATCGTCATCGGCAAGGGCGGCCGCCACATCAGTGAATCGGACGCACTCAACCACATCTTCGGCTACACGATCCTCACTGACGTCTCCGTGCGCGACTTCCAACGCAAAGCACCACAGTGGACGATGGGCAAAAATTTTGACGGCACAGGCCCGCTTGGCCCCGTCATTGTCACCAGCGATGAGCTTCCCGCCGGCGCCGATGGCCTCGGCATCCGAACCAGGCTCAATGGCCAAACCGTGCAAGACTCCTTGACGTCCGAGATGGTGTTTAAGGTGCCGCGGATCATCGCCATCGTCTCTGAGGTGATGACGTTGGAGCCCGGTGATATCATCGCCACCGGTACTCCAGCGGGGGTTGCCCACGCGCGTAAACCGCCACTTTGGATGAAGGCGGGCGATATCATCGAGGTAGAAGTCGATGGGATCGGTACTTTGACCAACCCAATCGTTGATGAGTAGCAGCGCCGAAAACGGTCGGGTTGATCCGGCCGACTTAACCACCTTCGTGGCCGCCGTTCTCGATAGCTTAAAGGTGCCCGGCGACGACGCCCGCACGGTCGCCGCCACCATGGTGGATGCCGACCTTTGGGGCTACGAGACCCACGGTGTTTTTCGGCTTCGCCAGTACGTCAACCGGCTTCGCGATGGCGGCACCAAAGCGGCGGCCAAGCCCCTCGTCGTTGCAGAGACCGCGGCGACCGCCGTTATAGACGGTGACAATGGTCTTGGTCATCTTGCCATGCACCTCGCGACCCGAACGGCCATTTCTAAGGCGCAAACGGCAGGCGTTGGATGGGTGGGCGTTCGCGGTAACAATCATGCTGGCCCTTTGGCGCTTTACGTGCAGCCCATGGCGGATAAGGGCATGGCCGGCTTGGCGGCAGCCGTGGGCAGCGCCAACCATGTACCAGCCTTTGGTGGCAGCGAACTTCTTTTGGGCACCAATCCCATTGCCGTTGCCGTGCCAGCGGCCGGGCGACCGCCATTTCTCCTCGATATGGCGACCACGGTGGCATCTGCGGGTAAAATCAAGACCCTCGCCCAACGTGGCGAGGCGATGCCGGAAGGTTGGATGGTCGGCGCCGACGGTGCGCCGCTCACCGACCCCAAGCGCCAAAGCGAAGGTTTTCTACTGCCGATCGGCGGCCCCAAGGGCTACGGGCTGGCACTCGCCATCGCGCTGCTCGCAGGTTCTATGAATGGCGCCGCAACGGGTAAGTCGGTCGTCGACTTTACCAACGACACAGCACAGTCCGCCAACACCGGTCAGTTCGTGGCGGCACTTAGTCTTTCCGCATTTGGTGATGCTGAAACGATCTTGGCCGATGCAGCCCGCCTTTGCGCCGAACTTGAAGCCTCGGCCACGCTTCCCGGCCATGACGCGGTGCGTATCCCGGGCGCGGAGCGTGCCAAGCTCCACGGGGACCGCCTCGCAAATGGTCTTCCCCTCCGTTCCAACCTACGCCGTGTGCTCGATGACATCGCGCACGAACGCGGCATTTCTACTCTAGCGACTGCCTAATTCAAAAGGACCCATCCATGCGCTACCTGTTCGAGCCTCCGACGCCGCCGTATCTACCTATCGTCGGCCACGATGAGGTTTTTCCGGTAAGGCGTGTCTACTGCGTGGGTCGAAACTACGCCGCCCACGCAGTGGAAATGGGCCATGACCCAGACCGTGAGCCGCCCTTCTTCTTTCAAAAGAACCCTGACAACTTGTCCTTGGGTGAAGAGTTTCCCTATCCGAGCGCCACGAGCGACCTTCATCATGAAATAGAAATGGTCGTCGCGCTTAAATCTGGCGGAACGGACATACCGGTCGAGACGGCGCTCGATCACGTGTTTGGCTATGGTGTGGGCCTGGATATGACCCGCCGCGATCTCCAGGGCGAAGCAAAGAAGCTTGGCCGCCCCTGGGAAGTGGGCAAGGCATTCGAAAAGTCCGCCCCGTGCGGCCCACTCGCGCCCGCAGAAGGTGTGGGTCATCTAACAAAGGGCGCGGTGGTCCTTACCGTAAACGGAGAAGTCCGACAAAAAGGCGATCTTGATCAGCTCATCTGGAAAGTTCCGGAGATGATCGCTTACCTTTCGGGTCTCTTCGAACTCGCCCGAGGGGATGTCATCATGTCTGGCACACCGGCGGGTGTGAGCGCCGTTCAACGGGGCGACACTCTCCACGCCCATGTGGACGGGCTTCAAGATCTGACCGTGCGCGTGACTTAATACTGCCAGCCAGATCGCGGTCGTGCAGTAGCCGGAATAGAATTGCGGATTTCGGCCTTTTGTTTGACACAGCCGCGCTTGGCAACCTTGTCAACGAGCCGGTCGCGAGGCCGGGGCAGGGCGCGTGGGGACTACTTAGTGGTATGTGAGTGCTTTTCTTCTTCGAGCACTATTTGAATGGACGATAGCTTAGCCATCATGTGGTCGTTTAGAAGCGCACCCAGTCTTGCACCATCTCGGTCTTTTAGCGCGAGAGCGATCATCTCGTGCTCCTTTAGCGCCGTTTCCCACCGCGTCCGCGCCAGATTGGCCTGATAGCGCGCGCGGTGAACACGGCCGGCGATGGCCGCATGGTTTCGCATCAGCGTTTCACTGCCGGCGGCCGTTAGTATCGCGTTGTGGATCGCTTGGTTGATCTTGAAGTATTCGGGGCGATTGTCTGCTTCCACGGTCTCCTCCAGCGCCACCGTCAGTGAGATCACGTGCGCAATCTGTTCATCTGTAGCGCGCTCCGCCGCCAGTTCGCCAGCAAGCCGCTCAAGCGCCGCTAGAACAGGAAAAACATCAGCCAAATCCTCACTGGAGTGTTTAGTGACGATGGCACCGCGGTTGGGAATGAGTTCAAGATGTCCCTCCGCGGCCAAGACTTTCATCGCTTCCCGCAAAGGGGTGCGCGACACGCCGAATCGTGTCGTAAGTTCCTTTTCTTTGATTTTTTCTCCTGCCGGAAGATCGCCCTCAAGGATCATCTCGCGCAGCGCGTTGGCGAGTTGCACTGCCAGAACCGGTCTGACCAGACCCAAGCCCTCAACGCCGTTTGATTTTGTCATCTGCTGCATTGGTATCACCTCAATGCTTGATTACTTTGGACGGCAACATCCAGAACCTGTGCAACATGGAGCGCTTTGCGACCTGTTCCGTCGGCGATCTGGTGTCGGCATGATGTTCCGTTTGCGATAATCAGGTCGTCGTCATTCGTCGCGCGCACAGCGGGCAACAAAGACAGCTCTCCCATCGCGAGCGACACATCGATGGTTTCAGCGTCATACCCGAACGCACCCGCCATCCCGCAGCAGGACGACTCGATCATGTCCGCGTCGATGCCCGCTACACTGCCCAGTGCGTTCGCCATCGCGCCCATCGTGCCGGCCGCCTTTTGGTGACAGTGCCCGTGTACGTGAGCCTTCGAGACACCCTTCAGGCCGGGAACGGACATGCGTCCTGCCTTCATCTCTCGGGTGACAAACTCCTCGAACAACAGCGAATTTTGCGCGAGTGCTTCGCTATCGGCCCCCGGCAGTAGCGCTTTGAACTCATCGCGCAATGTGAGCAGGCAGGACGGTTCCATACCAATCACGGGCCGGCCCGCCTTGATGTGCGGGAGGAGCGCTGCCAGGGTCCGCCGCGCTTCATCCCGCGCCTTATCGATCATGCCTGCCGCCAAGTAGGTTCGCCCACAACAGAGCGGCCGACCTTTGAGCAGGCTTGCGGCGTGGACGGTATAACCCGCCCACTGCAACACACGTAGCGCGGAGCGGGGGATTTCTGGATCCATCCAGCGGTTGAAGGTGTCAGTAAAAAGAACGACGTCTTTGCCATCTTCCGCGGGTTTTGGGGGACCAATCTCCGACTCGCGAAAGAAATCACCACACATGACTGGCAGCGAACGACGGCTTGAAATGCCCGTCACCCGTTCGGCCAGCTTTGCCAAAACGGGTACCTTGTTGCGCAGGACGAACATCGCCCGCAAAGAAACCGCCAGGCGCGCATAACGCGGCAACTCGGCGATCAGACGGTCTTTTAAAGAATATCCCAGTTTCTGACCGCGCTGATAGAGTACTTCGGTCTTCATCTTTGCCATGTCGACGCCGGTGGGGCACTCGCGCTGACACGCCTTACAGCTGACGCAAAGCTTCATGGTTTCAGCCATCTCTGGCCGCAGGAGAGCGTCCTTACCGAGCTTGCCGGAGAGGGCCAATCGCAAGGTGTTTGCCCGTCCGCGCGTCACATCCTTTTCGTTGCGCGTCACCCGATAGGACGGGCACATGGCGCCGCCCTTCAACTTGCGACAGGCACCGTTGTTGTTGCACATCTCAATGGCGCCCTGAAAACCGCCTGACGCGCCGGACCAAGCCGACCAATCGAACCCGGTCGAAAGGTCATCGAACCTATAGTCTGCCGGGTAGCGCAGGAGAGTACGGTCATCCATGCGCGGCGGATTGACGATTTTGCCGGG
Source organism: Pseudomonadota bacterium (assembly GCA_039189655.1). Lineage (GTDB taxonomy): Bacteria > Pseudomonadota > Alphaproteobacteria > Rhizobiales > Amorphaceae > Acuticoccus. The sequence continues at coordinate 16,477 of JBCCYN010000054.1, forward strand.
GTTGAGCCGGTTATCGGGGTCGAAAGTGTCCTTTACTTCGCCGAAAGCTTGCACGAGCCGGCTGCCGAACATCTTCTCGTGAAACTCTGAGCGTACGATCCCGTCGCCGTGCTCGCCGGAGTGGGAGCCCTTGTATTCCTGAACGAACGAAAACGCTTCTTCGGCGATGGCGCGCATTGCTTTGACGTCTTTCTCAAGACGCAGGTTCAGAACGGGACGGACGTGCAAGCAACCTTCGGAGGCATGGGCGTACCAGGTGCCTTCTGTATTGTGCTTATGAAATACTTCGGTGAGCCGGTCGGTATAATCGGCGAGGTGTTTGAGTGGAACGGCGGCGTCTTCGACGAAAGAGACCGGTTTACCTGCGTCCTTCATGGACATCATAATATTGAGGCCGGACTTCCGCAGTTCGCCGATGTCTGTCATCAGACCTGCGTCCCAGACCTCGACGACGCCACCTTCTTTGTCGCCACCCTTGCCGAACTCGTAGCCAAGGTCGGACATCGTGTCGTGCAGATTGCCGATGCTTTGCGTGTTCTCGTCCGGGCTGTCCGCGAACTCAACGAAAAGCAGAGCGGCCGGATTGCCCTTCACGAAGGCATTTAGGGTCGGGACAAATATTGGAATGTCCCGCGCAAGATTGAGCATGGTGCGGTCCACCAGTTCGACTTGCGTGGGCTTCAGTTTGACCAGATGCTGCGCTGCCTCCATTGCCGCGCGGAAGGTCGGGAAGTGACAGACGCCCTGGACCTTGTCCTTCGATGGCAGCGGCGACAGCTTGATCTCGATGGCGGTGGAGACCGCGAGCGTGCCTTCGGACCCCACAAGCAGGTGCGCGAGGTTGATCGGTGCGTCGCCCGGTATTAGTGCGTCGAGATTGTAGCCGCCCACCCGGCGCTGAACCTTTGGGTAGCGCCGCGCGACCTCATCAGCTTCGCGCGCGCCCAATTGGGTGAGCCGCTTGAGCATTTCTTCGGGCACCTGGTTGCCTGACCCAGGCCCAAAATCGAAGGGCGTGCCGTCCGCCAAAAACCCTTGGATGGAGATGATGTTATCGCGGGTGGTGCCGTAGCGCAGGGAGCGCGCTCCACACGAATTGTTTGCCGTCATTCCGCCGATGGTGGCACGCGACGCGGTGGAAACGTCCACCGGGAACCAAAGGCCATGGGGCTTGAGTTGCCGGTTGAGTTCGTCGAGCACAATTCCCGGTTCGACAAGCGCCCGGCGGCCTTCAACATCGAGTTCGATGATCTGATTGAGGTGTTTGGAGCAGTCGAGGATCAGGCCCGAATTGATGGTCTGGCCGCATTGGGATGTGCCACCGCCGCGCATGGTGATGGGCAAGCCATCCTCGCGAGCGGCATCCAGGGCCAGAGCCACATCGTCTGGCGTGCGCGGCGCGCCCACTGCGGCGGGCAGGATCTGGTAGTGCGACGCATCGGTCGCGTAGCGAGCGCGAGAAAAGTCGTCGAGAAGCAGATCCCCGTCAAAGGATGCGGCCAGACGCTTCCGAAGCCCTTCGCGCAGCATCCTTCCTCCGCCGTTCCCGCCACCGCAACAAATTATCCATTGACATGAATTATGAATTCATAATTCATTTAGTGTCAATAAGCGCGTGGAGCGCCCGGTGGGCGTGCATAGGGACGCAACCTAGGACACTGGGGAGAAAGAACAGATGCCAGCTGGTCGCCATTTCCTGCAGATCCCTGGGCCTTCCAACGTCCCGGATCGCATCCTGCGCGCGATGGACAATCCGGTGATGGATCACCGCGGTCCAGCCTTTGCACACGTTGGCAAAGCTGCACTCGACGGGATGAAGTGGGTATTCGGCACCGAAAGCCACGTGGTGATCTACCCTTCGTCAGGCACTGGCGCGTGGGAGGCCGCGTTGGTCAACACGCTCTCCCCCGGCGATACAGTGTTGATGTACGAGACCGGTCACTTTGCGATGCTTTGGAAGAAGCTTGCCGCGCGGCTCGGTCTCAATCCGATCTTCATTGAAGGCGATTGGCGCGCCGGCGCGGATCCGGCCGCCATTGAAACTCGGCTTCGAGAGGACTTGGCGCACGAGATCAAGGCAGTCTGCGTGGTCCACAACGAGACCTCGACTGGCGCCGTGTCGCCGATAGGGGCTGTGCGCAAGGCGATCGACGCAGCCGGCCATCCGGCGCTCTTCATGGTCGACACGATCTCAGGCCTCGCATCGGTGCCCTACGAACACGATGCGTGGGGTGTCGACGTCACGGTATCGGGTTCCCAGAAAGGACTGATGCTGCCACCAGGGTTGTCGTTCAACGCCATCAGCGCAAAGGCACTGCAAGCCTCAAAGACCGCCAGTCTTCAAAAGTCTTACTGGGCCTGGGACGAGATGATCGGTCCTAACGAGAAGGGGTACTTCCCTTATACGCCGGCCACCAACACCCTTTACGGCCTCAATGAAGTCATCGCCATGCTGCGCGAGGAGGGGTTGGAGAACGTCTTCGCCCGGCACGCCCGCCACGGCGAAGCCACTCGTGCTGCGGTACGCGCCTGGGGGCTAGAAGTGCTGTGCGCGAGACCGGAGCACTGCTCGGGCGTGTTGACCGCGGTTCTTATGCCCGAAGGTCATTCTGCCGATCGCTTCCGCAGTATCACACTCCAGAACTACGACATGTCGCTGGGCAACGGACTGTCAAAGGTCGCCGATCGGGTGTTCCGGATTGGCCACCTGGGGGATTTCAACGACCTGATGCTGTGTGGCACGCTCGCCGGTGTTGAGATGGGGCTCAGAGATGCCGGTGTGCCGCACCGGAAAGGCGGAGTTCAGGCCGCGATGGACGTTTTGGGCACGAAAACCGAAGTCCTGCGCGCAGCAGCGGAGTAGCGGCAAGCTCTGAGAAAAAGGCTCACCTCTCACAACAAACATGCGACAACTGGCGCCAGAAACCAGTGCGCAACACCACAAGCAAATCTAGGAAGGAAGACGCATGAAGAAACTCGCAACCCTGGCGGTCTTTGCAGCGGGAACCGCACTTGCATCGCCCGCCATGGCGCAAGACACGCTGCGCTTTGGCCACGTCGGCAACCCCGGCTCGCTTTTTGAGGCATCGGTCGATCACTTCGCGGCCTGCGTGAACGGCGCCACCGACGCGGTGAATGTGGAGACGTTCGGTTCTTCGCAACTTGGTCGCGATCAGGAGCTTCTGCAAAAGCTCAAGCTGAACCAAGTAAATTTTGCGCTCCCGTCGTCGGTTATGTCATCGGTCGATGACACGTTCGGCATTTTTGAGATGCCCTACATCATCAAGGATCGCGACCACATGCGCCGCGTGCAGGGCGAGATGATGGACACGTTCCAACAAGCCGCCAATGACAACGGTTACTACATCATCGGGCTCGCGGAGAACGGCTTTCGCAACATCACCAACAACGTACGCCCCATCAACGTTCCAGCAGATCTTGAGGGTGTGAAGCTTCGGACGCCCAATGGCGCGTGGCGCGTAAAAATGTTCCAGGAGTACGGCGCGAACCCCACCCCCATGTCCTTCTCGGACGTCTTCACTGCACTTCAGACCGGCGTTATCGACGGGCAAGAAAATCCCTATGCGCAGATCGCATCGGCCAAGTTCCAGGAAGTGCAAAAGTACCTTTCAGTAACTGGCCACGTCTATACGCCTGCCTATATTCTGACCTCGCAGCGCCAGTGGGACGGCTGGCCCGATGACGTAAAGACGGTGCTGACGAACTGCGCGAATGAGACGCAAGACTTTACCTACCAAAAGGCCGCTGAGCTGGAGACTGAGCTCCTGCAGGTCATCGTGGATGCGGGTGTTGAAGTGAACGAAGCCGATAAGGACGCGTTCATTGAAGCGTCCAAACCCATCTACGACGCGTTCGCGACCGAGGTTGATGGCGGAGGCGAAATGATCGAGGTCGTTTTGGGTCTCGGCTCTTCAAGCTAAGCCGCAATTTTACGCGCGGCGTCGCCGTATTCACCGGCGGACGCCGCGCTTTTTTTGCAAAGCAGCGACGTTGCAGCCACTATGCTTGCAGCTACCGTCCTTCGTTGAGCTCCTCTGAAAAAATGGCATGAACGCTATCAAACGCCTCGCAGCCATCCTCGACTTCCTGTTGGAAGCCTTCACGGTCTTTCTGATGGTTGTTTTGACAGTAGTCGTGATAGTCGCCGTATTGGCCCGGCTCGCCGGAGAGAGTTTTTCTTGGTACGACGAGGTGGCGGCGATCATGCTGTCGTGGATTACTTACTATGGCGCAGCTCTTGCTGCTTTGAGGCGGCGACATATCGGGTTCGACAGCGTGTTGCTGTCGATCCCCGTGCAGTTCCGGATGATTGCCGTCCTTTTGGGTGAGGCTGTGGTTCTCACTTTCTTTATCCTCATGGCTTACACTGGGTTTCAAGTGCTGGCCGTACTGCAGGGGAGCTACCTCGTGTCGCTAACCTGGGTACCGATCCAGTTTACTCAGTCGGTCATACCCATCGGCGCAATCCTCTTCATCATCTGTCAGATTCTGAGCTTGCCAGATTATTGGCAGAAGACACGGGATGGCATTTCCCTCGAACACGCGGAGATCGAAGAAGAGGTCGACGAAGAACTTGCCAAGAACGCCCCCCGGTCCTGAGGTTCGCCGATGCTAATGCTCTTGATCTTCGTCGCCCTGGTAGCGCTCATCTGCATCAACGTGCCCATTGCTATCGCGCTGGCGATGGCGGGTGTCATCGGCCTCCTTGCGACCGAAGGTGTTTCTTCACTGGTTTCCATCGCGCTCGACATGTACTCAGGCTCGACCAAGTTTTCGCTCATCGCCATACCCATGTTCGTGCTCGCCGGGGCGATCATGAACGCGGGTGGGATTACCGACAGGCTCATCAACTTTGTCTCTGCCATCATCGGCTTCGTACGTGGCGGGCTGGCGATGGTGAATATCGGCGTGTCGCTGTTTTTCGCCGAAATCTCCGGCTCGGCCGTTGCCGACGTGGCGGCGATGGGCTCCATCTTGATCCCTCAGATGAAAAAGCGCGGTTACTCGGCGCCGTTTTCGGCAGCCGTGACGTCGTCTTCGGCGTCCCTCGCGATCATCATCCCGCCGTCGATCCCGATGATCCTCTACGCGTCATCGTCAAACACATCGGTGGAGCAGCTTTTTGTGGCGGGTGTGGTGCCAGGATTGTTGGGTGCTGCTGGTCTCATGTTCGTCGCCTACGTGTTCGCGCGCCGCTACAACCTCCCCACCGAAGAGGCGTTCAACACCAAACGTCTGCGTGAGACATTCGTTGCTGCACTACCGGCGTTCACGCTGCCTGTGATCATCCTGGGGGGCATCTTCGGTGGCTTTGTCACCGCCACCGAAGCTGCCGGTCTTGCCGTCATTGCTGCACTCATCGTGTCAGCGTGGTACCGTAATCTCGACCTGCGTCACCTGCGGCGCGCCATGCTGGACGGTGGCATTCAGACCGCAGTGGTGATGTTGCTGGTCGCAGCATCGGTGCTGATGGGCGGCTTCTTGACCCGCGCGCAAGTTCCCCAGGACATCGCGAACGCGATTCTCGGGATTACCAGTCAGCAGTGGGTGATCCTTCTTATACTGAACTTCTTCTTCTTGGTCGTCGGTTTCTTTTTGCACTCGGCAGCGGCCATCATCCTGGTCGTGCCAATCGTGATCCCGCTGATCGCTGCCGCAGGGATCGATCCGGTTCACTTCGGCCTTGTGGTTACGCTGAACCTTGCCATTGGCCAGCAAACACCGCCGGTCGCCTCAGTGCTGATCACAAGCTGTGCGGTGGCAAGGGCAAACATCTGGGATGTGTCGAAGGTCAATATTTGGTTCATCCTCATTTTGCTGACTGTTCTTCTCCTTTGTACGTATGTGCCATCCATCCCTCTCTTTCTCGTGGATTACTTTTACCGATGACCGAAGAGTTGGTGTCCGAGCAGCGGGGGAGCACGCTCTGGATCACGTTCAACCGGCCCGAGGCACGCAACGCGCTCACCTTTCAAATGTACAATCGCCTCGCCGAGCTGTGTGCCAATGTCCCAACCGATGGAGCGGTCCGGGCAGTGGTTGTGAGGGGCGCCGGCGGCAAAGCCTTCGCCGCCGGGACCGACATGACCCAGTTTCGCGAATTCAAGACGCCGCAAGATGCGCTGGACTACGAAGATGAAATTACCCGCGTCCTAACAGCTGTCGACCGCTGTCCCGTGCCCACGATCGCGGCCGTGCACGGTGCTTGCACTGGCGGTGGGGCCTCCATCGCCGCGGCCTGCGATATTCGCATTGCGAGCGCACAACTGAAATTCGGCTTTCCCATCGCCCGCACGCTTGGAAATTGTCTGAACGCGGCGAACCTCGCGCGGCTCAGCGAGCTTATGGGGGCCGGCCGGGTTCGGGAGCTAATATTTACGGCGCGCCTCATGGGGGCCGATGAAGCAGTGGCCACCGGTCTCGTCTCCGAAGTTTTGCCTGATGAGGCAGCACTTCTGGACCGCGCCGGAGCGCTCGCGGAGCATGTGGCGGGAATGGCGCCGCTAACCTTGCGTGCCACGAAAGAGGCGATGCGGCGAAACCGTGTCGCCCTTTCCGTCGACGACGCTGACCTCATTAGCATGTGCTACATGAGCGAAGATTTCCGTCACGGCATGGAAGCATTTTTTGCGAAGTCCAAGCCCGAATGGCGCGGCAAGTGAGTAACCATGGGCCCCTTGCGGGCATGAAGGTTATCGAACTGGCACACATTATGGCAGGTCCTGTGTGCGGCATGATGCTGGCCGACATGGGTGCGGACGTCGTCAAGGTGGAAAAGCCCGACGGGGACGACAGCCGTCGCTTCTTGCCGCCCGACATCAACGGCGAAAGCGCAGCCTACATGATGATGAACCGCAACAAGCGTGGCATCGCGCTAGACCTTAAAAAACCGGAGGCCATCGCCGTCCTCCGCGATTTGCTCAGCGACACTGATGTCGTGATCGAGAACTACCGCTTTGACACTATGGAAAAGCTGGGGCTGGGCTACGATGTCCTGCGTAAGATCAACCCAAAGCTTGTTTATTGCGCCATATCCGGTTTCGGGCGCACCGGTCCCTATGCGAAACGGGGTGGCTTTGACCTTATTGCCCAGGGCATGTCGGGCCTGATGTCCATCACCGGCGAGGCGGCCGGACGACCGCCCGTCAAACCAGGGGCGCCAATTTCAGATATCACCGCTGGGATTCTCGCCGCCATGGGATGCGTGGCCGCCTACACGCGGGCGCAGGCCACCGGTGAGGGCCAACCAGTGGATACGTCGCTTTTCGAAGCCGGGATAACGCTTACCTACTGGCAGTCAGCCATCGCCTTTGCCACAGGTCTCGCCCCTGAACCGATTGGGTCTGCTCATCCGCTCAATGCGCCGTACCAATCCTTCCGCACTGCCGACGGGTGGATCAATGTTGGCGCCGCCAATCAACGCAATTGGCAACGCCTGCTAGACGCGATTGGGGCCCCGGAATTGGGCGATGATCCGCGCTTTACCACCAACCGGGACCGGATGGATAATCTACCGGACCTCGTGTCAGTCCTTGAAGAGCATCTCCAGAAGAAAACAACCGCGGAATGGCTCCAACTGATGGAGGAAGCCGGACTGCCCGCTGGCCCCGTCCTAAGCATCACAGAGATGCATCGCGATCCCCAGGCACTCGCACGAAGCATGATTGTGGAGACAGAACACCCGATTGCCGGCGCAGTTAAATCGATCGGTGCGCCGGTCAAATTTGGAGCCACACCTGGCGGGGTCCATCGACCAGCGCCCACTTTGGGCCAACACGGTCGGGAGATCTTAACCAAGCACGGCTACTCGCAAAACCGGATCGATGCACTGGAACGGCAAGGAGCGTTGGTCGTCGCCTAGGGGCTATGCAGCATCTGGTCCACGCGACCATAAAGCGCCCCCCAACCGAGAGATCCCATGGTCCGTCACTTATCTTCCTTTACTGATGAGCTGATCGCCGCTCACCAGCGAAACATCACCTTTGAGCCCGGGCCCATCGTTCCCGCGACTGTTGATGAAGCCTACTTTGTCCAGACGGCTCTAGTGGATGCCATCGGTCCGGTGGGCGGTTTCAAGGTGTCCCAAAGGGCAGGAAGCCCCGCGACCATGGCGCCCATACCCGCTAGCCGCTGCTTTGACAGCGGTGCGATTGTGCGCACGCCGTCAAAAGTTGGTGTCGAGTTGGAAGTGGGCTTCGTTGTGATCGCCGCGCTACCCGATCCCGATGATCCTGATTTTAGGAGCAAACTGATTTCTGCCGTGCGCCCGGCCCCAATGATAGAGTTGGTGGCGACGCGCCTCACGGGGCCCACTGCGGAGGAAGTGATGCCAAAGCTCGCTGATCTCCAGGCCAATGAAGCGCTCGTGCAAGGTGATCCCCTGGTGAACTGGGATGGCAGTGACTTTGGCACTCTCGCGATCTCCATGGCTTCCGACACCGGCAACATTTGGGATGGGCCGGCAACCGTTCCCGGTGGTTCAGCGCTACGCGCTCTAGAAACTCTGGTTAAGATTGCGGGCGTCCACTGCGGTGGAGTGGCCGTCGGTCACCGGATCCTCACAGGCACACTTCACCCCATCCATTGGATCGAGACGGGGCAGGCGGTCAGAGGAAGAATTGATGGCCTTGGCGCGGTTTCCGTTGATCTCGCTGAGCGCGGTTCCTGACCTGGACGAAAAGGAGCGGTCAAAGGCGTGGGTCTTAGAAAGACCCGATAGAGCTGCGGTTGAGGCCGCCAGCACGTCAGCGCGCCCCACCGTCGGAGCACAAAAGTACCCTTTCCGCCGGCAGTCGGTCTCCATGGCGGTCCGGAACCCTGCGATGATGGCGGTACAAATCTGGCCAGGCTGGTTGGATCGGGGACGGTTCCCTCCGGCGAGCGCGTTGGTGCGTGCGCTCCCGACAGGGCAGGCGCGTACCGAGGCGCTCCGGGCCGACTTTCGAAGCCAGGCAACGGGTTTATGCCGTTCTTCGAATCCGATGGATGGTGGCGCCATCGACCCGGTCATATGCGGCTGGCGTCATCTCATCGAGAACGTCTCCGCAGACGCTAAGGCGATCAAGGACGTGGTTAGCCACTCCAAGAAAGTTAACGAAATCAAACGCTCAATGAATCTTGCCGCTGCAGCCATGGTGAATTTTTGCGATTGGCCGACGGGCTTTGGTGAGTGTCACGAACGAAACCAAAAATTGCGTTGCCTCTTCATGAGACAACCACACAGCACCTTAATATGAAGGGAAATTTTTTGGCTGGGGGACGAGGATTCGAACCTCGACTAACGGAGTCAGAGTCC
>JBCCYN010000055.1:0-25400 GCA_039189655.1 Pseudomonadota bacterium
ATCCTTGATGGTGGGTTCCAGATCACCAGCGGCGACGAGTTCATCTACCACGAGATGATGGCTCACGTGCCGCTCTTTGCCCACGGATCAGCCGAGCGAGTGCTCATCATCGGCGGTGGCGACGGGGGCATCGCCCGGGAGTTACTGCGCCACAGAACGGTCGAGGCAGTGACGCTGGTGGAGATCGACAAAGCGGTGGTTGATCTGGCGCTCAGCCAATTTCCCCAAGTCTCCGCCGGGGCGTTCTCGAGCGAACGGCTCGACCTTACCATTGCCGACGGCGCCGCGTTCGTGGCCGAGACGGACGAGCGATACGACGTGATAATCGTGGATAGCCCCGATCCGGTGGGGGCCGGCAAAGTACTCTTCGACCGAAGCTTTTACGTTCAATGCCATCGCATCTTGCGGGCTGGCGGGATCCTCATCACCCAAAGTGGGATGCCGTTCCTCACACCGGACTGGTTCAGCGGTCACGCCGCCGATCTCAGCTTGGTCTTCAAACATGCGGACTACTACCTTTCCACCGTGCCGAGTTACACGGGCGGTCCCATGGCCCACGGATTTGCCACCGACAACGGCAGCCGTTCAGCAGTCACGACTGATCTTCTGCGACAACGCTACCGGGACGCGGGCGCATTTCCCCTTTCCTACTGGACACCCGAGGTGCATGGCGCCGCGTTTGCGCTGCCTCCCTACATCGAGCGCTTGCGGAAAAGGCCTGACGCGCCGCTCCCTTGATCTGCATTTGTTCCGATAGAACGAATCGGTTCTTGGAAAACCGCGCTAGGCGTTCGATGAGAAGTCAATATCGAATCGGCGATCGTTCACATTTCAGCCACAAACCACACGCGTCGAACCGGCGCATCCCCCTGAAATACGCGACAATTTTGGAATTTCACCTCGACCGGTCATTGGGTTGGGTCTAAGCTCCGAGTGTCAGCTGGAGTTGACGCTCGTGTCCGTCATCGATTCAGATGCGCGGGTGCCTAAGCCCGCCGTCGTTCTTGAGCTACTAAAGCCGATCACCTGGTTTGCGCCCATGTGGGCGTTCGCCTGCGGGGTTGTCTCGTCGGGCGCGCCGGTGGATCTGCCACGGCTCGTTGTGGGGATCATCCTCACCGGGCCACTGGTGTGCGCCGCAAGCCAAGCGGTGAACGATTGGTACGACCGCCATGTGGACGCCATCAACGAGCCCCACAGGCCTATCCCGTCAGGCCGTCTTCCGGGCCGTTGGGGCCTTTATGTGGCGTTTATCTGGACCGGGCTTTCCCTTGCCGCCGCGACGCTTCTGGGCCCCTGGGGTTTCCTCGCAACGATCCTCGGGCTCGCGCTCGCATGGGCCTACAGCGCCCCGCCATTCCGGCTGAAGCGGGATGGTTGGATCGGCAACGCAGCCGTCGGCGCCTGCTACGAAGGACTGCCGTGGTTCACTGGTGCTGCGGTGATGCTGAACGCCTTTCCCGATGGGCGCATCATTGCCCTTGCAGTCCTCTACAGTGTGGGCGCTCACGGCATCATGACCCTCAACGATTTCAAATCCATCGAGGGCGATCGTCAGTCCGGGGTCGGGTCCATACCGGCCCGGCTCGGTGCCCGGCCAGCGGCCATCCTAGCCTGCGCGGTGATGGCTGGCGCACAGCTGGCGGTGATCGCTCTGTTGATCGCCTGGTCGCTTATCATCGCCGCGGCCATCGTCGCCGCGCTCCTCATCGCGCAGTTTGCGTTGATGCGGCGCCTCATTGCCACGCCCAAGGAGCGGGCGGCCTGGTACAACGCCACCGGCACATCGCTTTATGTCATCGGCATGATGGTGTGCGCGGTGGGCCTTAACTTGGCGGCCGGCTGATGGGCACGGTGATGGCCTGGGTTACGATCGTGCGCTACGGCATCGTCCAGGCGGCCATCGTCGCGGGGACGGTTCTGCCCATCACCACCCTCCCGCGGATCATGCAGAACGAACTGGGCTTCCTCGCCATCGTCGCCGGTGGGTTGGTGGGCATTTACTATACATCGCAGCTCACCCGGCTCATCGCAGGCGCACTCTCGGACATGGCGGAGCGGCGCACGCCGTTCATCATCATCGGTCTTGGGCTTTGCGGCGCGTCGAGTGTTTTGGCGGCCCACGCTATCGGCTGGATTGCCCAGGATGCGCCGTTTGCGGTCGCCTTTGCTGTGCTCGGCTATGTGGGGGTGGGCATCGGCATCGGCGTTGCCGGGACGACGCTTTTTGCGCTCCTTGCGGCAAGCGTTGCACCGCAGCGGCGGGCGCCCGCGGCGACCATCGTCTGGTTCATCATGATCGCTTCCCTTGCCGGCACCACCGTGGCGGCCGGGCAAGCCATGACGCCCTTCACATTCGAGCGGCTCAACGAAGTTGCCCTCATCATCGCGGTGGTGGCGTTCATCGTCGGCACCCTCGGGATCATCGGCACCGAACCCCGAGAGGCGAACGCCGGCGAACGCGCAAAACCGAAGTTGCGCGACGCGCTCAAAACGCTGGTGGAGCCGTCCACCCGCAGTTTTGCCCTTTTCATTTTCGTCTCGATGTTCGCCTACAATATGCAGGAGCTGATCCTGGAAACGTTCCTTGGCGCACAGCACGGACTGGACGCCGGCGAGTCCACCTCGTTCTCGGGCTACCACAAGGCGGGCGTTCCCGTGGGAATGCTTGTGGCAGCGGTGACGGGCCGTTTCTTCCAAGGCACCAGGGGCGTCCTGCTCGCGCTCACCATTGCCGGATGCCTCGGGTCAGCGACGGCGCTTCTGAGCCTCGCGGCATCGAGCTACGGCGCGGCCCCTGGCCAACTCGTCGCCACCATTGCGCTCCTTGGTTTCAGCAACGGTTTGTTTGCCGGCGGCGCCCTTGCGTCCATGTTCGCCCTCGCCGGTGGCGGCGTGGAGCGGCGGGAAGGAACCCGCATGGGCGCATTCGGCCTCGCCCAAGCCTTTGGCTTCGGTGCGGGGATGTTTTTTGGCGCCCTCCAGCTCGACGCCACACGACAGTTTTTGAGCGATGCGAGCGCATTCGCTTCAGTCTTCGTCATCGAGGCGGCGGTGTTCGCAGCCGCCTCTCTTCTTGCCATCCGCATCTCGCGGGCGCCTTCGAGTGTGCCCGCGCAGGCCTATCCAGCATGAGGTCCGGCCATGCCAACTGATTATGATGTCGTCGTTGTGGGCGGAGGCCCTTCCGGAGCGACCGCAGCCGCAAAGCTTGCCGAAGATGGCCACAGCGTCGCCTTCATCGATCGGGCTGGCCGCATAAAACCCTGTGGCGGTGCGATCCCGCCCCGTCTTGTGCGCGACTTTGCGATCCCGGAAAAAATCCTGTGCGCCAAGGTTTCGTCTGCACGGATGATTTCCCCCACAGACCGCTCCGTCGATATGCCCATTGAGGATGGGTATGTGGGCATGGTGGACCGCGAGGTGTTCGACGAATTCTTGCGAAAGCGGGCGATGACCGCCGGGGCGGATCGGCTCACCGGAACATTTACCGCCTTTTCTCGTACCGCCGAGGGACATCCGTCCATCGCCTACCGGGATGGCAACGGCGACCATACGATTACCGCGAAGATGGTGATCGGTGCTGATGGTGCGCGTTCGCTGCTTGCGCGGCAGGCCCTCGACGGCGCCATCACCAAATCCGTGTTCGCCTACCACGAGATTATCGAAGCGCCGGAGGATGGCCCGAACTTTGATGGTCAACGCTGCGAAGTTTACTACCAGGGCAAGTTATCGCCGGACTTTTATGCTTGGGTATTCCCCCACGGTCGCACCGCGAGCATCGGCGTTGGCTCGGCGCACAAGGGGTTTTCCCTGCGCAATGCGGTGCGAAGCCTGCGTGCCGCGCGCGGCCTCGACGACTCGACCACCCGCCGCACCGAAGGCGCGCCTATTCCTCTAAAACCCCTCAAGCGTTGGGATAACGGCCGCGATGTGGTGGTGGTGGGCGACGCAGCTGGAGTGGTCGCGCCATGCTCGGGCGAGGGTATCTATTACGCCATGGCAAGCGCGGACATTGCCGCGGAGGAAGTGGGGCGCGCGCTATTGACCGGTAGCAGCCGTCCCCTCACGGTGGTGCGAAAGCGTTTCCTGAAGGCGCACGGGCGGGTCTTTATGGCTCTCGGCGTACTCCAGTGGTTCTGGTACGCGAACGACAAACGCCGGGAGCGCTTCGTCACCATGTGCGCGGACAAGGACGTCCAGCAACTCACCTTCGACGCCTACATGAACAAACGTCTTGTGCGTCGGAAGAAGGTCGCCCACCTTCGCGTGATGATGAAGGACATCGCCCACCTTCTGCGCATCGTACGGCCGGTCAACGAAAGCAATCCGCGCACGAGTTCTTAGCACGCGCGGAGGCTCGTGCGCCGTAAGCCGCACGCTAGTGCCGTCTATTTTCCGATATTTCCAGACAGCCAGACCGCTTCAGTTTTGCCGAACAAGTCGCTTTAGGCCGTTATCTTGCCGCATGGTTTGAGCCGGGACATGACTTCAGGGCATTGAAGCGCGCTAGCTGTGAATGCCATCACCGTTGTTGACGCTAGCCGGCGGCAAGAACTCCCACGTTTGCGCCACCCATCCCGTATAGTTCTTTTGGTGGGACACCAAAAAGCGACGTTCTTCCGGAGCCGACACCTTTTCAAGCCCGGGCATCGCCTGATGGGTCAAGGGCAAAGAGCGAAGCGTCCCTTGAGGCATCAGGCGATGCCCGGGACAATGGGACCAAGGCGGGAGAGTTTTGGCACGTTGCCCAGCGGTCGCGCCTTAATGGAAAACCATTTTGGAACCGACAGCTAGTGGTGGTTCGCGCTATCGTTGTCGCCGTCCGCATCGACAATGCCGAAGCGGCGCATTTTGACGTAGAGGCTCTGCCGGCTGAGGCCCAGTAGTTCTGCCGCAGACGCACGATTGTCGCCGGAGATGTCGAGGGCCGCTTCGATACACATGCGCTCGATGGTGTCGGTGGTCTCGCGGACGATTTCCTTGATGGGGACCCGTCCCACAAGGTCAGTGAGTTCTTGGGCTGAGCGCGTGGTTGCCAGGGGTTCGGCGGGGGACGCCTGGCGGACGCTCAGGCCAATGTACTCGCCCTGGCTGTCGCGCACCTTCGTGGCGGATACTTCCACGTCCTGGATGTGGCCAAGGTCGCCTTTGACGACTGTGGCAAACGCGCGCAGTGCACCCGTATCAGCCAGCGCGTTGCGGATCACCGAAAGGTCCACGCCGGGGCGGCCGAGCCAACGGTCAAGGGAGGTTCCCGATATCGCCAGCGCGTCACCGGCCTCGGTCATGTTGGCAAAGGCGGTATTGGCCGACAGAATCGAAAAGTGCGGATCGGTGACGACGAAACCATCCGGCATGGCTTCCATCACATGGGCTAGACGGTCTTTGGGAGCCGCAAGCGCAACGGGCTCATCGGTCAGCCTTAAAAGGAGTGAGCCAGCCTCGTAGCGCACGGGCGCGATCACCAGCCGACCCACCGACAACGTCACCGTCTGTGCGACCCGGGATTTGCGGACGTCCTCAATGGCGGCGACCAATTCCTCGCGCTCGCCAGGTTTTACCAAATCGGCGGCGCGCCGACCCAGGAGCCGCGGGATACTCGAAAACCTGTCGAGGGCGTTCTTGTTCGCGGAGTTGATGCGATCGTCCGGGCCGATGAACAACGACGGTTCGTTGTTGAGGTAGTAGAACTCGCGGAAACGACCTTCCGCCTTCTTCAGTTCGCGGTATTCGGTATCGGCTTGATGCTGCGCCGCCAGCAAACGCCGCTGCGCCTCTGCCAGGGGCGAAAGGTTGCGACCCAGTGCGATGATCCACTGGTCATTGAGGGGCGCGGACGAATACCGCACCGGAAGGTCCGAACCATTGTTACACGGGTGATTGACGTGGGCATGGGTGATGACGGCCCCGTCGCCGTCGTGGACTTCCAGGAGACGCTGAACTTTCTCAACACTTTCGACCGTCACGGTCTCGGCAAACGGCTTGCCGAGCCAGCCATCACACACTTCGCCTGGAATATCTGTGACGCTCACCGAAAGGTCCCGGACCACGCCGGTTTTGTCGAGCACCAATGCGATGTCGGACGTGGCGGAAATCATCGCGCTCAGATGGGGCGTCGTCAGCTCGGCGAGCGCGTTTTCGCTCCGCTTCAAGATACGTTCGGGAACCATTGAAGCGTCCATGTCACTTGCCCTGCCGAGCCGGCGGGCGGCCGTGCTCTTTCAATGTGCCAGGACCAGTCATGTCGGTACTCCAATGGCACCCGTCTCCGCCCAGCGGTTTGCGATGGCCACGGCGTCGGCACCATCAGCTGCAGCGGCGTCGGCTCCGATATACTCGATAACGTCGTTGCGCCGTGCTACCGCCGGGCCACCAAGGAGGATTTTTATGGCCTGGTTCTTCGACTGGGCCCGCAATAAGCCCACCGTTGCCGCGGCCTCCTCCAGGAACGGATCCCCCGCGAGGGAAAGACCGACAACTCCGAACCAGTTCTGCTGCACAGCGCCCATTAGCACTTCTCTGGTGGCCATGGGTCGAAAATCCACATCCCATCGCGCCACGCGGAAAAAATGATCGACGACGGCGAGCCCGAGGGTGTGGTGCTCACCCGGCGTCGGGCCAAGAAGGATCCGGCGATCCGGTAGCGGCGTTGTCAGGAACTCGGTGGAGAGCTGGCTAACGACCCGGTGCAGCGTGCCAAGGCCGACGGTAACGTCCACAAAGTCGCGCGTATCGGCGGTCCAACCATCTCCTAAATGTCGCGCCGCCGGTGCCACAAGATAAAGTAGCGCGTCGGCTGAGGATGCGCCGGTAGACCGATAGCTCGTAATAAAATCGAGCACCGCCTGGGTATCTCCTCCCACAGCCGCTTCAGCCATTGCGATGATCTGAGCAGAATCCGGCGCAGGCAATTTTCCTGGCACATGACCGATCATTTCAAGGAGTTGCGGTACTATCAATTCCTCAATGGTGCGTACGAAAATGCCTTCGCCGGTGGATGGATTCGCGGCAGGCGTCTCCTGCGCGGCAACGGGCATTTCGCCCCCTGCATCGCCGACTGCCGCATCCAGTGACACGTTCAGGCCCTCACCCAATTCGGAGCGACGACCCATGACACTACCAGTGCGCTCCTGCGCGTTAGGCAGGTCCGGCCGTCCTTCTGTCGGAGCCCGAGTGTTCATGGCGCGACGTTAACGCAACCCCACACCCTTTGCGAGCAAGCCCGACATCGCATATCTGGCCGTACGGGAGATTAGTGTCAATCCCGCATAACATCGCAGGAGCGCCTCCGCCACACAACGCTCGAAAACTCGCCAATTTGTCGTCAAGTATTGTTGACACTTTTGGCGTCGGCGGCATACGCTGACCGTCCAAAAAAAGTTGCATGAGCGATAGCAACAGATTGGGCTGGGGGAAAGATGGGGGACGGCATCACCGCGGTTAACGTGACGAGCCGTTTGACTTCCGCGGATAACCGGGCGCAGCGTCAGCCCGTCGTCCGGGGGGCGGTCTATACCGTCGAGGAACGGCGTCGTCGCGATGCAACCGTCTGGACCACGGTTCAGGCGATTCTTGCGCCCGTCCAATTTCTCGTTTTCCTCGTAAGCTTGGCGCTTGTCCTTTATGCCCTCGGTACGGACAGCCTGCACGGTGCAGCGGCCGTCTCGGTGGTGGCTAAAACCACGGTCCTCTATACGATTATGGTCACCGGCGCCATTTGGGAGCGCGTCGTTTTCGGCCAGTACCTCTTTGCCCCCTCCTTCTTTTGGGAGGATGTGGTCTCGTTCCTCGTGATCGCGCTGCACACGGCCTATCTCGCGGTGCTTTTTCTCGGGATCGGGTCTCCCACCAGCCAGCTCTTCGTGGCGTTGGCGGCCTACGCGGTCTACGTGATCAACGCTGGCCAATTCGTTCTCAAAATGATGGCAGCCAAGCGCGAAGAGCGATCGCTCGCGTTGGGTGCTGCGGCATGAATGCCCCCACTCGCCACCGCACCGGGGGCTGCGACAGGCCCATTTTGCGTGAACGCGGCCAGCGGGAGGTGTTTTGCGGCCTCACCGGCATCATCTGGCTTCACCGGAAAATCCAAGACGCCTTCTTCCTCGTGGTGGGCTCGCGCACCTGCGCCCATCTCCTCCAGTCGGCCGCCGGGGTGATGGTGTTCGCCGAGCCGCGGTTCGGCACCGCCATCATCGACGATCGCGATCTCGCCGGTCTTGCGGACGCCAATGACGAGCTCGACCGGGTGGTGGCGGAGCTGCTGTCGCGGCGCAGCGACATCAAGCTCTTGTTCCTGGTGGGTTCGTGCCCGTCGGAGGTGATCAAGCTCGATCTGGCGAAGGCGGCAGAGCGGCTCAATGGGGCTCACTACCCGCAAACCCGGGTGCTGGCCTATTCCGGTTCGGGCATCGAGACGACCTTTACCGATGGCGAGGACGCTTGCCTTTCAAGCCTGGTCCCGACCCTGCCGTCAGCCGACACGCGCCAGCTTCTTTTGGTGGGCTCCGTGCCCGACGTGGTGGAAGATCAGTTCCTGCGGATGTTCGCCGAAATCGGCATCGAGAATGTGGCGGTCCTGCCGGCGCGCACCGCCTCAGCGTTGCCGTCCGTGGGGGCAGGCACCCAGTATCTTCTGCTGCAACCCTTCCTAACCCAGACGGCCCAAAGCCTGGAGGCCCGGGGCGCAAGGCATATTCCGGCTCTGTTTCCCTTCGGCGCTGTGGGAACGCGCGGCTTTATGGAAGCGGCCGCGGCGGCCTTCGGCATCGACAAGTCGCGGGTGGACGCGGTCATCGAAGCCCCTGAAAGGCGGGCCCGGGCGGCCGTTGCCCGGCAGCGCGAGCGCCTTTCGGGACGTACTATTACCTTCCTGCCGGACAGTCAGCTGGAGCCGCCCCTTGCCCGCTTTCTTTCCGAAGAGTGCGGCATGGAGCCCATTGAGGTGGGCTCTCCCTATATCAACCAGAAAATCGTCGGCCCTGAACTCGACCGGTTACCGTCGACGGCGATCCTTTCTGAAGGCCAAGACGTGGAGCGCCAGCTGGACCGGGTACGGGCGAACCGGCCGGACCTTACGGTCTGTGGGCTCGGCCTTGCCAACCCGCTGGAGGCGGAAGGGCTTTCCACCAAGTGGGCCATCGAGCTGGTGTTTTCGCCCATCCATGGGTTCGAGCAGGCGGGCGACCTTGCCGAACTGTTCGCGCGGCCGCTGCGCCGGGCGGAAAGGCTTCAGCTGTGAAGCTCCATCTGTGGACCTACGAGGGGCCGCCCCACGTGGGCGCCATGCGGGTCGCCACGGGCATGCAGGGGCTTCACTACGTGCTCCATGCCCCCCAGGGCGACACCTACGCGGACCTTCTCTTCACCATGATCGAGCGGCGCAATCACCGCCCACCGGTCACCTACACCACTTTTCAGGCGCGGGATCTGGGCGCCGACACCGCGGAGCTTTTCAAGAACGCGGCCAAGGAAGCCTATGAGCGGTTTTCGCCCGAGGCGATGATCGTCGGCGCGTCGTGCACGGCCGAATTGATCCAGGATGATCCGGGCGGGCTCGCCAAGGCGCTCGCGCTGCCTTGCCCGGTGATCCCGCTAGAACTTCCGAGCTACCAGAAAAAGGAAAATTTCGGCGCGTCGGAAACCCTTTATCGTCTAGCGCGCGGTCTTTCCGATCCCGAGACGGCCAAGGATCGCACCCCGGCGAGCTGCAACATTTTGGGGCCGACAGCGCTCGGTTTTCGCCACCGGGACGACCTGCGGGAAATCAAAAACATTCTTAAAACCCTCGGCGTTCGAGTGAACCTCGTGGCGCCGCTCAGTGCCCGGCCCAGCGACTTTGCGCGCCTGCCGGCCGCCGCCTTCAACGTGGTCATGTACCCCGAAACGGCCGAATCCGCCGCCCGCTGGCTGGAGCGCGAGTTTAAGCAGCCGCGCACCAAGACCGTCCCCATCGGTGTGAAGGCGACCCGCGCTTTCATCGAAGAGGTGGCGGGTCTTGCGGGCGTTGACCCTGCCCCGGCGCTGGACGATCCGGAAAACCGCATGCCGTGGTGGTCCTCGTCAGTGGATTCCAACTACCTCACCGACAAGCGGGTCTTCATCTTCGGCGATGGAACCCATGCCCTTGCCATCGCCAAGGTTTGCCGGGACGAGCTGGGCTTCAAGGTGGTGGGCCTTGGCACCTATAGCCGCGAATACGCGCGGGATGTGCGGGCCCTTGCCAAGGAATTGGACGTCGAGCCACTCATCACCGACGACTATCTCGACGTGGAGCGGGCCGTGGAAGCGTGCGAGCCAGAGCTGGTGCTCGGCACGCAGATGGAGCGGCACATCGCCAAGCGGCTGGGGATCGCCTGTGCGGTGATTTCCTCGCCCGTCCACGTGCAGGATTTTCCCGCGCGCCATTCACCGCAGATGGGTTTTGAGGGGGCGAACGTCCTGTTCGACACCCTTGTCCATCCGCTGACCATGGGCCTCGAGGAGCATCTTTTGACGATGTTCCGCGAGGACTTCGAGTTCTCCGACGAGGCAGGAGCCTCCCATCTTGCTGCGCATGCGCCGCAGCGCGGGCCGGTTCCCCAGCCCGAGCCTGCGCCAGCGTCGTCGGAGAGCCCTTCTGAGGCGGCTGGTTCCCTTTGGGAGCCGGCCGCCCAGAAGGAACTTAAGAAAATCCCGTTCTTCGTGCGCGGTCGCGCGCGGCAAAACACCGAAACCTTCGCCGCAGAGCGCGGCATTCACCCCATCACCGTCGAGACGCTTTACGATGCGAAAGCCCACTTCGCACGCTAACGCGACGCCGGTGCGCGTCGTCCTCGTCACGCTCGACAATCATCTCGCGCGCACGGTGGCGCGGGCTGAAGCCCGGCTCCGTCCCGCCCTTCCGGGGCTTTCCCTCAAACTCCACGCCGCGGGCATGTGGCAGGACGATCCGGACGCCATCGCCGCCTGCAAAGCGGACATTGAAAACGCCGACATCGTCATCGCCACGATGCTGTTCTTGGACGAGCACATCAGCGCCATTTTGCCGGCCCTCAAGGCGCGGCGGGCCGATTGCGACGCCATGGTGTCGTTCATGGCGGCCGGTGAGGTCATCCAGCTCACCCGCATGGGCCGGTTTGAGATGGGCGGCAACCAATCGGCCGCCATCAGGCTTTTAAAACGCCTCAGGGGGTCCAACGCGCCCAACAAATCATCGGGCGCGAAGCAGCTCAAAATGCTCCGGCGGCTGCCAAAATTACTGCGTTACATTCCGGGAACGGCCCAGGATGTGCGGGCCTACTTCCTCGCCATGCAGTATTGGCTGGCAGGGTCTGAGGAAAATGTCGCCGGCCTTGTGGCGCACCTGGTGGACCGCTACGCGGCCGGTCCGCGGGAATCTCTTAAGGGGCTCGCGCGGCCGCAGGCGCCGGTCGACTACCCCGACGTGGGACTTTACCACCCGGACGTGGGCATCAGCGCGGACGTCAACACCGTGCGCAAAGCCTCCCAGGCGCGGGCGGCGGACGGCGGCACAAGGGGCACCGTCGGTCTCCTCCTTATGCGCGCCTACGTGCTGTCGGCCGATTGCGCCCACTATGACGGCGTCATCAAAACCCTTGAGGCGCGTGGCCTCACCGTGGTGCCGGCCTTTGCCGCCGGCCTCGACAACCGGCCGGTGCTCGATACGTTCTTCAGCGATGATGCCGGAGACGCAGCCGTCGATGCCATCATCTCGCTCACCGGATTTTCGTTGGTGGGTGGACCGGCGTACAACGACTGCGGTGCGGCGGCGGAGGCGCTCAAGGCGCTGGGCGTTCCCTACCACGTCTGCCAGCCGCTCGAATTTCAGACCCTCAATCAATGGCGAGACGGCAACCACGGCCTCCTTCCCGTGGAAGCCACGATGATGGTGGCGATCCCCGAGCTGGACGGCGCCACAAACCCGACGGTGTTTGCAGGGCGTTCGGCCGACGCAGACGACATGGCACCGGACGAAGAACGCGTTTCGCGGCTGGCAGACCGCGTGGCGAGGCAGATCTGCCTCGCCAAGACGCCGCGGGAAGAACGCAAGCTCGCGGTCGTGCTCTTCAACTTCCCGCCGAACGCCGGGGCGACCGGGACCGCGGCCTTCCTCGCCGTCTACGAATCCCTCTTCAACACCCTGCGCGCACTGAAAGAGGCCGGCTACGCAGTGGACGTTCCGGCCTCCGTGGATGCCCTGCGCGACACCATCCTGCAGGGCAATCGCGAGCGGTTTGGCGCAGACGCCAACGTCGCCCACACTTTGAGCCGGGACGACCACGTGGCGGGCGAACGCCATCTGGAGGAGATCGAAGCTGCTTGGGGGCCAGCGCCAGGCCGGCATAACACTGACGGCTCGAAGCTCCACATCCTCGGCGCCCAGTTCGGAAACGTCTTTGTGGGTGTACAGCCGGCCTTCGGCTACGAGGGCGACCCCATGCGGCTCCTCTTTGAGGGGAACTTTGCGCCCACCCACGCCTTCAGCGCGTTTTACCGGCATCTCAACGAGAATTTCGATGCGGTGCTCCACTTTGGGACTCACGGTGCGCTCGAATTCATGCCTGGCAAGCAGGTGGGATTGTCGCGCAGCTGCTGGCCGGACCGGCTGATCGATACCATCCCCAACATCAATCTTTACGCGGCCAATAATCCCTCCGAGGGGATGCTTGCCAAGCGCCGTGCCGCCGCGACCCTGGTGGGCCACCTCACCCCCGCGGTGACCCAGGCGGGGCTTTATAAGGGCCTTGCCACCCTCAAAGCCTCCCTCGACCACTGGCGCTCCCAGCCTGAGGCGCAGACCGAGCACCTCGCCGAGACCATCCAGGCCGAGGCGGCGGAACTTAACCTTGCCGACGCTGAGCCCCTTTGGGAGGACCCGGAAACCGCCATCGCCGCACTCACCGAAAAGGTGCTCGAGTGCGAATACGCCCTCATTCCCCACGGTCTCCACGTGGTGGGCGAGGCACTGTCGCGGGAAGAGCGCACCGAGCTTTTGGCGGCCCTCGGGGAAGCACGCTTCGGCGGCGACTGGCGCGAAGAGGCGGCGCTGATCGCGTCTGGCGAGGCCGAAGAGCCGGTGGCCGCCGCGAAGAAAGCGATCGCAGCGCCCTCCACCAGCGTCCCCTATCCCACCGAAGACGAGGACGCCGATCCCCGGGCGACCCTTTTGGAGGCGGACGCTCACCTGCGCGCCACGGACACTGAAATCAACGCGTTGGTGAACGCCCTTGACGGTCGCTTCGTGCCACCGGGGCCGGCGGGCGATCTCATCCGCAAGCCCGACATGCTGCCCACGGGCCGCAATATCCACGGCTTCGATCCCTTCCGCCTTCCGTCGGCGTTTGCCCTTGCCGATGGATTTGCCCAGGCCGAGCGCATCATAGCTCGCCAGGTGGAGGAAACCGGCGCGTTCCCCGAAACCATCGCGCTCGTGCTTTGGGGCACCGACAATCTGAAATCCGAAGGGGCGCCCATCGCCCAGGCCCTCGCGCTCATGGGCGCGCGGCCGCGGCTCGATGCCTATGGCCGGGTGGCCGGTGCAGAACTCATTCCCCTTAGCGAGTTGGGCCGGCCGCGGGTGGATGTGATCGTCACTCTTTCGGGAATCTTCCGCGATCTCCTGCCCATGCAAACGCGCCTTCTGGCCGAGGCCGCCTACCTTGCCGCCAGCGCCGATGAGCCGGAGGCGGACAACGCCGTCAAGCGCCACGCCCTCGCCTACGCGGCGGCCCATGACTGCGACCTGGAAACCGCGTCGCTGCGGGTCTTCTCCAACGCGGAAGGCGCCTACGGCTCCAACGTCAACCAGCTCGTCACCTCGGGCCAGTGGGACGACGAAGACGAACTGGCGGACATGTTTTCCAAGCGCAAAGGCTTTGCCTACGGCCGGAAGGGCAAGCCCGCCGCGCAGCCGGCACTCCTGCAGACCATGCTGGGGGATGTCACCGCCGCCCACCAGAACCTTGAGTCGGTGGAGCTCGGCATCACCACCATCGACCACTATTTTGACACCCTCGGAGGGATCTCCCGCGCGGTGGCAAGGGCGAAGGGTGGTGAGCGGGTGCCGGTGCTCATCTCCGATCAGACGCGGGGCGATGCCAAGGTGCGGACCCTCGATGAGCAAGTGGCGCTCGAAACCCGCACCCGGGCGCTCAATCCAAAATGGACCGAGGGCATGCTGAAGCACGGCTATGAGGGCGTGCGCCAGATCGAAGCTTCAGTCACGAACACCGTCGGCTGGTCCGCCACTGCAGGCGGGGTTCAGCCTTGGGTCTATGAGCGCCTGAGCGAGACTTACGTCCTCGACGAG
The DNA here is from genome assembly GCA_039189655.1 of Pseudomonadota bacterium. Classification (GTDB taxonomy): domain Bacteria; phylum Pseudomonadota; class Alphaproteobacteria; order Rhizobiales; family Amorphaceae; genus Acuticoccus. The sequence goes on from JBCCYN010000055.1 coordinate 14,312, forward strand.
GACATGCGCCGGCGCCTGACTGAACTCAACCCGGCTGCCACCCAAAAGGTCGCATCCCGGCTCCTTGAAGCGCACGAGCGCAGCTACTGGAGCCCGGATCCGGAAACCCTCGCTGCCTTAGAAGCCGCCGCCGACGAGATAGAAGATCGCCTGGAAGGGGTTGTCGCCGCATGAATATCGCCATTCGCAACCCGGTTTCCCCGCGCGAAGACGGAGAAGGCTCCGTCCAAGTCAAGATGAATGACGTCATCGAGACGGCGCAGGTGTTTGCCGTCTACGGCAAGGGCGGGATCGGCAAGTCCACGACGTCCTCGAACCTTTCGGTGGCGTTCACAAAGCTTGGGAAACGCGTCCTGCAGATCGGCTGTGACCCGAAGCACGACAGCACCTTCACCCTCACCAAGAGCCTGATGCCCACGGTCATCGACGTGCTGCAGGAGGTGGATTTCCACTCCGAAGAGCTGCGCGTGGAGGACTTCGTCTACGAAGGTTTTAATGGCGTCATGTGTGTGGAAGCCGGCGGTCCGCCCGCGGGAACCGGCTGCGGCGGCTACGTGGTGGGCCAGACGGTAAAACTCCTTAAAGAGCATCACCTGTTGGAAGACACCGACATCGTGATCTTCGATGTGTTGGGCGACGTGGTGTGCGGCGGGTTCGCAGCGCCGCTCCAACATGCCGAGAGGGCGCTGGTGGTGTGCGCCAACGACTTTGATTCCATCTTCGCCATGAACCGCATCGTCGCGGCCATCGGCGCCAAATCGAAGAACTACGACGTGCGCCTCGGTGGCGTCATTGCCAACCGCTCCAAAGCCACCGACGAGATCGACCGTTTTAACGAGGCAACGGGCCTGCGCCGGCTTGCCCACTTCCAGGATGTGGACGCCATTCGTCGCTCGCGCCTCAAGAAACGCACCCTCTTCGAGATGGGCGATGACCCGGAGGTGCTGGCCGTCCAGCAAGAATACATCCAGCTCGCCGACACGCTCCTTCAAGGGGTCGAGCCATGCCCGGCCACGCCCATGAAGGACCGCGACATCTTCGATTTCCTCGGCTTCGATTAGGCAAGACCATGGCGAGCGTGACCCTCCCCCTTGAACGGGCGACCCAAAAAACGCCAGGCGAGAGCTACGCCAAAAAGCGCGATGCGCTGGAACACTACTTTGATCGCACAGCGGCGGACGCTTGGCGGGCGCTCACCTCCGACGAAAAGGTCAGCCGCATCCGCGCGACGGTCCGCGCCGGTCGGGAGGATATGCGCCGGCGCATCATGGCGCGGCTCGGCGAAAACCTTTCCGGGCGACACCTTCTGGATGCCGGATGCGGAACCGGTGCGCTCTCGCTGGAGGCTGCCCGCCGGGGTGGCACGGTAACGGCCATCGATGTGTCACCCACCATGGTGGATATTGCCCGGGAGCGCGCTGGAGACGGTGAGGCCGAGGACGTCGCTGCGGCGGTAACCTTTCGCGCCGGCGACATGGTGAACGAAGCTAAGGGCCCCTTCGACCACGTGGTCGCGATGGACAGCCTCATCCACTACGAGCTTTCCGACATCCTTTCCGCATTGACCACCTGGGCGCCACTGGTGACACGCTCGATTGTGTTCACCTTCGCGCCGCGCACCCCTGCCTTGACGCTCAAACACGCCGTGGGCGCCCTCTTCCCGCGCGGCCAGCGGGCGCCGGAAATCGCACCTGTGGGTGAGAGAAAGCTGCGCAATGCGCTCGGCGCAGAGCCCGATCTAAAATCTTTCGCGCTTGCCCACACGGAGCGGGTTTCCTCCGGGTTCTACACGAGCCAGTTGGTGGAGCTGTCGCGCCGGTGACGCTCGCGGCCCACCATAGGCCCCTTGATGCGCCGATGGGCGCATCCTCCAGTGCGGAGCAACGGCCATGATCCGGATGCCGTTCCTCTCCCGCACGCCGATCCCGACGAGCTGGCTGCCTTTCGCCGACGCCGCCTCGGAAAACCTCCCGCTTTTGCGCCTTCTGCGCCTGTCGCTCTTCCAGGTGACGGTGGGGATGGCCCTCGTCCTTCTGACTGGCACGCTCAACCGAGTGATGATCGTAGAGCTAGGGATGGGCGCCGGCGTCGTGGCGGCGATGATCGCGCTTCCCGTGCTCTTCGCGCCGGCGCGGGCGCTGATCGGCCACAAGTCCGACAACCATCGGTCCTACCTTGGCTGGCGGCGGGTGCCTTACCTGTGGTTCGGCACCATGCTCCAGTTCGGCGGGTTTGCCATTTTGCCCTTTGCCCTTTTGGTGCTCACCGACAGCGATGCGCCGCGCTGGTTCGGAACGGCTTCGGCAGCCGCTGGCTTCCTGCTGGTGGGCGCCGGGCTTCACACGGTGCAAACCGCCGGCCTTGCCCTCGCGAGCGACCTTGCCACCGATGAAACCCGCCCCCGCGTGGTCGCCCTCCTTTACGTCATGCTCCTGGTGGGAATGCTCATCGCCGCCCTCGGTTTCGGCCAGGCTTTGATGGACTTTTCTTCCTTGCGGCTCATTCAGGTGATCCAGGCAGCAGCGGTCATCACCGTCGCCCTCAACGTGATCGCGGTTTGGCAACAGGAGGTGCGCGATCCGGAGCGCACCCGCCACGACCGCCCGCGCACCTCGTTCCGCAAATCCCTGGCGGCGCTGCTCTCAAACCCCCGTGCCTCGCGGCTTTTGCTGGCAGTGGCGGTGGGCACGGCGGCGTTTTCCATGCAGGACATTTTGCTGGAGCCCTATGGCGGCGAAATGCTTGGCCTTTCCGTGGGCGCCACCACCGAACTCACCGCGCTCTTCGCGGCCGGGACACTCGCCGGCATCTGGTTTGCCGCCCGCCGGCTGAGCGCCGGTCGCGAAACCCACCGCTCTGCCGCTATCGGGATTTTGGCGGGCGTTGCCGGGTTCGCCATCGTCATCTTCGCCGACCCCCTCGGCTCGGCCGCACTCTTCCGGTGCGGTGTGGTGGTGATCGGCTTTGGCGCCGGCCTTTTCGGGGTCGGGACGCTCTCGGTGGCGATGCGCGAAACCGATACCGCCGTCTCGGGGCTCGCCTTAGGCGCTTGGGGAGCGACCCAGGCCGCGGCGGCAGGGGTGGGCATTGCCGCCGGCGGTGCTTTGCGCGATGGCGTGGCCGCCCTTGCGAGCGCCGGTGCCTTCGGCCAAGCCCTCGCGCCGGCCGCCCAGTCCCTCGGCTATATCACCGTCTACCACTTCGAAATTGCCCTGCTTTTCGCAGCGCTGGTGATCATTGGCCCCCTGGCGCGGTTTGGCACGGACGAGGCTTCGCGCCTCGGGCTGACGGAGCTGCCCGGATGAGCGCCCGCGGCGCCATAGATCTTGCCGCGCAGACAAGCGTCTGCGGTCCCTTGGCCATCAGCGCGACGACCGCACAAACGTCGCAGACAAATTTGAGCCTGATCAAAGACGCCCTTCGCTGCGTCCCTATGCTGGCATGGCAGCCAACCGCTTCGAGCGGCCAGCCATGCCGACCTTCGCGCCCTCGGGCACGACCGCCGGCCGGTAACCCGGTCTTCCTGCCACCAAACGCAACGCATAACGCTGGGGAGTTATTATGCTAAGCGCCTTCAAGACCAAGCTGACCGTTCCCTGTACTGTCGAAGTGAGCCACACCTTCGAGAGCCTCCACGCCCATGTGGTGCTCCCTGACGGGATCGACGCTGAACCGGGCGACGAGATCATCGTGCACGGCGAACCCATCCGCGTTCCCTATGGGGAAGTGGCATCCATCGGACGCGAAGCGACCATCCTTCGCGCCACTTGGATCGAGCGCCTTTGGACCCGCATGACCGGCGATGTGGAATTCATGGAGCTTTGTGAGTTCTCGTTTTCCGAAAGGGCAGCAGCATGAACGCGCCCCTTCGCCATCCGGTCCGTCCCCCTCGCGAGGTTAGCGAGACCACTTTAACGGCCACGGAAACCACCGCCCTCGCGCCGCGCTTTTACACCACCGACTTCGACGAGATGGACAAGCTCGACGTCAGCCCCGTTCGAAAAGAGTGGGACGAGCTCATCGCCGAGATGCGTTCCGACCCCAACAAGGGTCACTTCAAGAAGAATGCGGACTGGGACAAAATCGATTTCGACGCCCTTGAGCCCGAGCTTAGGCGCGAATTCATCGACTTCCTGGTCTCATCGCTGACGGCCGAGTTCTCGGGCTGCATCCTCTACAAGGAGATGCGCAAACGAGGCACCAACAAGGATGTGTGCGAGCTGTTTGGCCTCATGAGCCGGGACGAGGCCCGCCACGCCGGCTTCATCAACGATGCGTTGCGCGAAGCCAACGTGGCTGTGGATCTTGGGTTCCTCACCAAGCAAAAGAAGTATACCTTCTTCAAACCCAAGTTCATCTACTACGCCACGTATCTTTCCGAAAAGATCGGCTACGCCCGTTACATAACAATCTTCCGGCACCTGGAGAAAAACCCGGAGCTGCGCTTCCATCCGATCTTCAAGTGGTTCCAGGAGTGGTGCAACGACGAGTTCCGCCACGGCGAAGCCTTTGCGCTTTTGATGCGCGCCAACCCGCACACCTTGCGTGGCGCGAACGTCTACTGGATCCGCTTCTTCCTGCTGGCGGTATACGCGACCATGTACGTGCGCGATCACGCCCGGCCAGCCTTTCACGAGGCCCTCGGCGTCGACCCGACGGACTACGACAACAAGGTCTTCCGCCTGTGCACGGAGATCTCGCGTCAAGTCTTCCCGCTGGCTCTCGATACGGATTCGCCGGCCTTCCAGGAGGGGTTTGCGGCCCTTCACCGGGTGAACCAGAAAATGGCGGAGTGCAAAGGGCCGCTTGGTAAAGTGCGCAAGGCAGGGCTCGCTCTGCGGGCGGGCGCCATCTTTGCCCGGCTCTACTTCCACCGCACGCTTCCCAACGAAGCGCCGGCGTCGAGCCGGCTCCAACCGGTCTGGTAGGGGTAGGTCCGGCCGTGAGCGCACTTGCCGTCTTCTATGCCCTGGCCGTCTGGTGGTCGATCACCCAGGCGATCTTGTGGCTTGTGCGGCTTTCACCAAAACCCGCCCTCAACGCGGCCGCTTTGGTACTTGCTGCGTTGTCGTCCGTCTTGGCGGTGCTCGCCTCGCGAGAGGCCGGCGTCCACGCCGCGTTTGTGGGCTTTACGGCCGGTATCGGGCTTTGGGCGGCCTTCGAGATCACATTCCTGACGGGCGCGATCCTTGGTGTGGATACGCCCGCCCGCTCCCAAAGCCTCGGAGCACGGGCGTGGGCGGCGTTGAAGGCGATCATCTGGCATGAGGGCGCCGTTCTCGCGACGCTCATTTTGCTAGTCGCTGCCACTGGCGGGGACCCGAATCCCGCTGCCGCAGCAACGTTCGCCGCCCTTTGGCTCATGCGCGCCAGTGCCAAGTTGAACCTGTTCTTGGGGGTTCAGAACCACTGCGCCGAGTTCTTGCCGCCGCCTGTCGCCCACCTCGCGCGGCACTTCCGACGGGCAAACATGAACCCCATGTTCCCGTTCTCGATCTTTTTCGGGTCACTTGCCGTTGCAGTCCTGTTACGCGCAGGCTTCGACCCAGCCACATCACCCCACGACGCCACTGCATCCATGCTCATCGCCACCCTCATCGGGCTCGGCGTGCTGGAGCATTGGCTCATGGTGACGCCCCTTTCTCCGCTCGCCCTTTGGTCGGGAAAATTGGGAGCGTCACCTTCGCGCAGCCTCTTGGCTGGTTCCGCAAATTTGTCTAATTAGAATGAGTGAAGGCAGGGGACCCATGGATTACGAAGCGCACTTTGAAAAGAGCCTGGACGAGTTGCGCAACGAGGGTCGTTACCGGGTCTTTGCAGACCTAGAGCGCTATCGCGGTTCGTTCCCTCGCGCGAAGCGTCACACCAAGGGTAACGGCGCCGCAGAGGTCACCGTCTGGTGCTCCAACGATTACCTGGGCATGGGCCAGCACCCTGACGTCCTGGCCGCGATGCACACCGCCATCGACAAATGCGGGGCCGGTGCGGGCGGCACGCGCAACATTTCTGGCACCAACCACTATCATGTGGAACTGGAACGGTCCTTGGCGGACCTCCACAATAAGCCCGCAGCGCTCCTCTTCACGTCGGGCTATGTGTCCAACTGGGCCGCCATCGGGACGCTGGCGGCAAAGCTTCCCAACTGCGCCATCTTCTCGGACGCGAAGAATCACGCCTCGATGATCGAAGGCATCCGCCATTCCCGTGCCGAGAAACACATTTTTAGGCACAACGATCCGGAAGATCTGGCGCGCCGGCTGGCAACGGTGGATCCGGACAGGCCGAAACTCGTGGCATTCGAGAGCGTCTATTCCATGGACGGCGATATCGCGCCCATTAAGGAGTTTTGCGACGTCGCCGACGAATACGGCGCCATGACCTATCTGGACGAAGTGCACGCGGTGGGTCTTTACGGCCCGCGCGGCGGTGGCATTGCAGACCGCGAAGGGTTGATGGACCGCCTCACCGTCATCGAGGGGACGCTGGGCAAGGCCTTTGGCGTCTTGGGCGGCTACATCGCCGCGTCGAAAAACCTTTGCGACTTTGTTCGCTCCCACGCCTCGGGCTTCATCTTCACCACAGCGCTCCCCCCTGCGGTGGCGGCCGGCGCCCGCGCATCCATCGAACACCTAAAATGCTCGTCGGTGGAGCGGGACCGTCAAAAAGAGATGGTGGCAAAGGTGCGCGCGCGGTTCAAAGCCATCGGCATCCCCATGCTCGAGAACCCGAGCCATATCGTGCCGGTGATGGTGAACGACGCCGCCAAGTGTAAGTGGATTTCTGATCTTCTGCTCGACCAGTACGGGATCTACGTTCAGCCCATCAACTACCCAACGGTGGACCGGGGCACGGAACGGCTACGCATCACGCCCTCCCCCGTGCACACCGACGCCGACATCGATCATCTCTGCGGTGCGCTGTCGGATCTGTGGTCCCAATGCGCCCTCGCGCGGGTGTCGAGCGCCGCCTAGCAGGCCGCGTCGCTGGGTTAGCGAGAGGGCAGCAGTCAGCGCGCCATCACCCACCCATGAGCCGGGTCGCCTCCCGCGCTGCAGTGTTCACTCGCGCGCCCACGGCGTTAATGCGTTCGTCCGCCATGCGCACGGTGGGGCCGGAGATGGAAATCCCGCCCACCGGGTTTGCTGAAGCATCGAACACAGCAGCAGCAACGCAGCGCATGCCCAAGAACCGTTCCTCGTTATCGAACGCCCAGCCGCGCTTGCGCGTGAGTTCGATGTCTTCCGCCAGACGTTCCGGCGCTGTGATCGTTTGGGGGGTAAAACCGAGAAGCTCCGCCGTTCTGAGGTGCTCGGCCATCTCGTCACGCCCGGCAGCTGCCATCAGCGCCTTGCCGATCCCCGATGCATGCAGCGGGGTCCGCGTCCCGGGGCGAAAGAAGGCGCGGATCGGGTGATGGGATTCGGCCTGGCCGATAAACACCACATCGCCCCCATGGCGAATCCCGAGATTGGCCGTCTCACCCAGATCATCGGCGAGACGGCGCATAACGTCCCGGCTCGCGTCCACCAGATTGGCGCGTTCGGCAAAGGCGCTCCCGACCCGAAAGGCTTCAACGCCCACGGTCCACTCCTGGGTGGTCTCGTCGAAGTCTAAGAACTGGTGCTTTTGCAAGGTGAGAAGAATTCTGTGCGCCGACGACGGAGGCAATCCGGCCGAGTGCGCAATTTCCGTCAGCGTCGACCCGCCCGAGCTTGCCACGGCGCGCAGGAGGTGCAGACCCCGATCGAGCGCTTGCACGGTACCCGATGACGCTTCTGACGCGGCGCTACGCGGCCGACCTCGGGGACGACGCTGGGGTTGGTCCATACTCACGCCTCAGCCCTTCGTACTCGCTCCATTTCAGGTAGGTCGCCCGAAAGAATCTATTACTGGAATGTCTTCCTATTCCGATTGAAAAATCTTAGTAGCATGAAATTGCTTCAAAAAACCATATTTATTTCGATAATGGAATAATTTTTCAGAAAAATTGAAAATGCGTGAGAGCGCGTTACCTATGGGTTGGTCGAGAAACATGGGAGACGGTCATGTACCCAAACACTGGGGTCTTCAGCGGTCAGAATCCCGTTTTCATACCGGGTCCCACGAACATCCCCGACCGGCTGCGCCATGCCATGAACATGCCGACGTCGGACCACCGGGCACCGGATTTTGCTGACCTGTTGTCTCAGCTGCTTGATGATTTGAAGTCGGTCTTTAAGACCACAGACGCCGAGATCATCACCTTCCCAGCTTCCGGCACCGGGGGATGGGAGGCGGCAGTTACCAACACGTTGTCGCCGGGAGACAAGGTGCTGGTTGCGCAATACGGCATGTTCTCCCAGCGCTGGATCGACCTTTGTCGCCAGCACGGCCTGGTGGTGGATGTGATCCCATGCGAATGGGGTGCACCCGCGCCTGCCGAAAAGTTCGAAGAACGCCTGAGGGCCGATCGCGGACACGCCATCAAAGCGGTCCTTGTGACCCATAATGAGACATCAACCGGGGTTGTCAGTGACATCGCCGCTGTGCGCCGGTCCATCGACGCTTCGGGTCATCCGGCGCTGTTGTTCGTCGATTGCGTGTCGTCCCTCGCCTCCGTGGATTTCCGTATGGACGAGTGGGGGGTCGATATCGCGGTGACCGGAAGCCAGAAGGGTTTCATGCTGGCGACGGGAATGGCCATCGTGGGCGTGAGCCCGAAGGCGCTGGCCGCCTGTGACACCGCCAGGTGTCCGCGTGCGTTCTTCGACTTCCGCGCCATGCTTGCCGCCAACGGTGCAGGTGGCTTTCCCTATACGCCGCCGCTCCAGCTCATTAGTAGCCTTCGCGAGAGCGTGGACATGCTCCTTGCGGAAGGTTTGGAGAACGTTTTTGCCCGGCATCGCTGGACGGCCGACGGTGTTCGCCGCGCGGTGGCCGCATGGGGATTTTCTCTTTGTGCCCACTCGCCGGCATATGCCTCCGACACCGTCAGCGCCGTAAAAGTTCCCGCCGGATTTGATGGCACTGCGCTCACAGACCACGCCTACAACGCCTATGGGGTTTCGTTCGGTGTCGGGCTGGGCGAGCTTGCTGGAAAAATCTTCCGCATCGGCCACCTTGGTTCTCTCACGCCAACCATGGCGCTCGCGGGCCTTTCCACTATAGAGATGGCCATGAAGGATCTCGACTACCCCATCACGCTGGGCTCCGGTGTTGCAGCGGCCCAAGACCACTATCGCCATGCGCCGCAGTCCGCGTTACAGCGCATGGCAGCCTGAGGACACAGCCATGGACCAAGTGGTCTCCCGGACCCTTCCCACCTACGATGACGTGATTGCCGCCCACGAGCGCATCGCCCCCTACATTCACCGCACGCCGGTTCTCACCTCAGAGACCTTTGACGCGATGACGGGCGCAAAGCTCTTCTTCAAGTGCGAGAATTTTCAGAAGGCCGGGGCGTTTAAGGCCCGCGGTGCCTGCAATGCCGTCTTTGGTCTGTCGCAGGACGACGCGCAGAAGGGCGTTGCGACGCACTCCTCGGGCAACCATGGCCTTTCCCTGTCATACGCCGCCGGCCGTCGGGGCATTCCATGCACGGTGGTGATGCCGCGGACAGCGCCCGATGCGAAAAAGGCGGCTGTGCGCGGCTATGGCGGAACAGTGGTTGATTGCGAGCCGTCCACCTCTTCTCGTGAGGCAGTTTTTGAGCAAGTGCTTGAAAAGACAGGGGCAGACTTTGTCCACCCTTACAACGACCCCCGCGTCATTGCCGGCCAAGGGACCTGCTCGCGCGAACTGATGGAGCAAGTCGCCGAAATCGATGGCGGCGGGCTCGATGCGGTGATCGCCCCCATCGGTGGCGGCGGCATGGTTTCGGGAACGTGCCTCAACCTTTCCACCGCGGCGCCCGACGTCAAAATCTACGCCGCCGAGCCCGAGCAGGCGGATGACGCTTATCGCTCGTTCAAAGCCGGGCACATCATCGCCGATGACGCGCCGCAGACCATCGCCGACGGCCTAAAAGTGCCGCTGAAGGAAAACACCTGGCACTTCGTCTCAAACTTCGTGACCGACATTTTTACCGCGTCCGAGCAAGAGATCATCGATGCCATGTACATCACCTGGCAGCGCATGAAGATCGTCATGGAGCCGAGCTGCGCCGTGCCGCTCGCAACAATCTTCAAGAATAAAGAAGTCTTTGCCGGCAAGCGTGTCGGCGTCATCGTTACGGGTGGCAATGTCGATCTCGACAAGCTGCCCTGGATCAAGGGCTAGACGGGGAGAGCTGGGATGAACGCACCCTTCAACATGAGCGATGTGGACGTGGGCTACGACGTTCCGGCAGTGGTGGGAATGGACGAAAAAGACATTCAAACCCCCTGCCTGATCCTCGATCTTGATGCCCTTGAGCGCAACATCAAGAAGATGGGCGATTGGGCGAAGGCTCACAACATGCGCCACCGGGTGCACGGAAAGATGCACAAGTCGGTGGATGTGGCGAGGCTCCAAGAAGAGTTGGGCGGCGCCGTGGGGGTCTGCTGTCAAAAGGTTTCGGAGGCGGAAGTCTTCGCCCGCGGCGGCATTAAAGATGTGCTCGTCTCCAACCAGGTGCGCGACCCGCAGAAGATCGACCGTCTGGCGCGGATCCCGACACTGGGTGCGCGCGCCATCTGCTGCGTTGATGACATCGAAAACGTCGCCGACCTGTCAGCGGCCGCCGAGCGGCACGGAACCACCATCGAGTGCCTGGTGGAAATCGACTGCGGCGCGGGCCGCTGCGGCGTCACCACCACTGAGGATGTGGTGAAAATTGCCAAGGCCATCGACGCCGCGCCGGGCTTAAAATTTTCAGGGCTTCAGGCCTACCAGGGCGCCATGCAGCACCTCGACAGCTACGACGATCGCAAAGGGAAAATCGATATTGCGATCGCCATGGTCCGTGACGCCGTGGAAGGTCTGAAGGCGGTGGGGCTCGACTGCGATATCGTGGGCGGCGGCGGCACGGGCTCCTACTATTTTGAAGGCAATTCCGGCGTCTACAACGAGCTTCAGTGCGGCTCCTATGCCTTCATGGATGCCGACTATGGCCGCATCCTCGACAAGGACG
>JBCCYN010000056.1:0-25077 GCA_039189655.1 Pseudomonadota bacterium
GTCGTTCACGCCAGCCAGCGCCAAGAACGCCCACCTTCGCGCCACCCATCCCGGTCAGTTCTTTTGGTGGGACACCAAAAAGCGACGTTCTTCCGGAGCCGACACTTTTTTCAAGCCCGCGCATCGCCTGATGGGTCAAGGGCAACGAGCGAAGCGTCCCTTGAGGCATCAGGCGCTTCGCGGGAGGATGGATCAAGGCGGGAGAGTTTTGGCCCATTGCCCAGGGGTTGCGCCCACATGACCCCGCCATCACCACAGCTTAGCCGGGGCGATAAACGCGGTTCGCCTCCGGGTCCGTGCTGGAGTAGGGCAGTTTGCCCAGCGCATCCCAAGCATCGTCTGAAATGGTTGCCTCGGCCCAGGCAAGGGTTTCGTGGACCCTTTCGGGTTTCGACACGCCGACAATCGTGGAGGCCACCCGCGGATCGCGCAATGAGAACTGCAGCGCCGCCGCCCCCGGCGCGATGTCATGCTCGGCGCAAACACGCTCCACTGCCCGCACCGGCGCCAACGCATCGTCGTCCGCCTCCATGTAGGTGACGCGCTTCATCTGATCGCTGCCCTTGGCGAGGACCCCGCCGGCAAAGGGCGCCGCGTTGAAAACGGCGATGTTGTTGGCCGCGCAGTGGCTGAAAAGTTCATCGGCCTCACGGTTCAGGAGCGTGAACCGGTTGTGGTTGATGATGCAGTCGAACGGCCGATCGCGCACCATGGGGAACATGATTTCGATCTTGCCCATGGCGAGCCCCACGGCATCGGCAAGCCCTTCCTCTTTGATCTTAAAGAGCTCGTCGAGGGCGCCGCCGGGGCGGGTGATGTCGTCAAGGTTCGCGCAGTGCTCCGGATCGTGGAGGTGGAGGATCTGTACCCTCTCCACCGAGAGCGCCTTCAAACTCTCCTCAAAGGACTCTCTGGTGCGGCCCGCATCGAGCCGCCGGGTTTCCATGTTGCGGTCTACCTTGGTGCAAAGGACGAAACCCTCCGGGATGCCGCCCCGGGCGCGGATGACGTCGCCCACCCGCTCTTCGCTGCGTCCAAAACCGTAGTTGCGCGAGGTGTCGAGAAAATTCACCGGGCCGTCGAAGATGGCATTGATGGTGGCATGGGCCCGTTCGTCGTCCACGGCGTATCCATAGGTGTCCGGCATGCTGCCAAGGCCGGACGTGCCGAAGCATAGCGGTGTGACCGCGATCCCTGTGGTTCCGATGGGCGTCTTTTTCATGGGTTTTTCTTTCGTTGGGCGCAGACGGGCGGTGTTTTGCAACGGGACCTCTCCAGCGGCGCGTAAAGCCAATTTTGAGATCGGATCGCGTTGAGGAAGGCGCGTATGCAAAACTCTATAGATCGAGTGATCGAGCCCGAACAGGGTACCGTCCAACCTGCCCTAAAAACCACACGTTGGCCGGGCCGACGATGGGCTATTGATCAAACACGATGCGCACCCGGCCGGTCGTTTCAGCCGCGCGGATGGTGACGTCGCTCCCCTGGGCGATGAGGAGCCGCAGCCTCACATGATCGAGAAAGCCGGCGATATCGTCCACCTCGTCAAGGGAGGCCGGGGGCGGCGCCTGTCGCTCTTCCCAAGACTTTGCAAGCCGCAACAGGTGCGCGCCCTCCGCAGTGAGCGTTACCCGCTCGGAGGTCACCGATAGGGCAAGGGAAAGGCCGGACGCCTTGGTCCCTTCAAGCTCCTCACTTGCCGTGATGATCTCTTCAATACTTGCAAGGATCTTTTCGGCCACGTCGGTGGCAACACCGCCCCTCGCGCAGCTCACCTGGATAAATTCCCGCGCTTTGGTGAGGTCGGCATGGTCGATGGTGCTTTGGCTGCGCCTGGCGGCACCAAGACTGAAGAGCAGCGTCAACGTCACCGCAATGAGCACCGTCGCGCTGAGGTTGGAGCGCGCGAAGGCATTCCAGGGGTCCGGCAGATCGGCGAAGAAATGGGGAAATGCGGTGTGCACGGTGCCCGCGATGATCGCAGCGCCGATGACGAGGATGCGGCGGTTGTCGAGGGTGCGTGAACCGATGACGAGGATGCCGTTGGAGATGATGAAGATGGCCGAAAAGACGAGGATCGCCCCAGAAACTTCCGAGGGGATCGCCCGGGCAATGGAGCGCATGACGGGGCTGAGCCCCACCAGGATCAAAATCACGCCGGTGAGCTGGGCAACGAAACGCGACATGATCTTCGCGGCCGCCGCGATCCCCACACTCCCGGAAAAAGTGCTGAGACCCAAGGTGCCGATGACCGCAGAAAGCGCGGTCGACAACCCGTCGGCAAGCACGCCACGGGTGACGCTCCGATAGTCGGGGCGCCGCCAGTCCACAAAGCTGGCACGCTCTGCGGTGACGATGTCGCCCACCGCTCGGAACGCGCAGGCAAGCCCGGCAATCATGAACTCGGGGACGAGCGTGACATCAAATTCCGGCACCGGGAAGAACGGCATGGGAACGTCGAAGAGGGAAAGGTTGCCGATTTCGTCCAACTCATGGGGCCCCAGGGCGCCGAAAATCGGCGTCAGGGCCGCGCCGAGGACGAGGCCGAATAGCGCCGCAAGGGAGGCGGCACGACCCTTTGCGTAGACCGCCCAAAGGGCCATGCCCATCAGGACCACAATGCCCAAAGCGGGCTGCGCGGCGGCCTCGGCAAACCTGGTGCCATCTTCGTTGATGGCCACCATCAGCCGGAAACCCACGATGGCAAGGAGCAAGCCGATGGAAAGGACCACCACGCCGGCAAGTTCGACCGTGAGGAAATGGCGAATGCGCCAAACCAAAAGACCGACGGTAATCTCGGTGGCCGCGCCCACCAGCAGCATGCCCGCCATCAAAGGGACGCCGCCGCGCTCCGCGGCCAAGATAAGGCCGGGGATATAGGCGGCTGTGAACGTGGCCGGTACGAAGAGGCCCGAGCCCAAATAGCGGGTTTTTGCCGTTTGGATGAGCGTTGCGGCCCCAAGCATGACAAAGCAAAGGCCCACAAAACGGTCGGCTTCGGGCGCCCGCTCCGCCAATGCATCAAGGAGCAACAGCGGGAAGGCGACGTTGATGGCCAGCAACATTCCCACGTGCTGCAGTGCGTTTGCGCCTGCTACGCCGAGCGAGGGTCGCTCGTCCGGCCCAATGAGGCGGGGCGTTGAGTTGAGCGGATCGTTTTGGTCGGAAGAACTCAACGCTTGATCCGTCGTGGTTCCGGTCGATTTAGAGCGCGATGGTGCGGGCAGAATATCGTCATGGGTGTGCGCTCGCCTTGAGTGCCCTCTCATTGAGAAGCAGGGCCACTAGAACGCCCATCAACGCCGGCACCAGCCCTGGCACGAAAGCGTAACCAAATCCGTGGACAAACGCATCCGCCATCGCTGCCTTGACGCGGTCCGCGGAGGCAGGCTCCAGGGAGCCAAGAATACCTTGGACGACGGTGGAGCCCGGTGCCTGGGTGATGAGCTTTTCCATATCGGCTGCGGAGATTTTGGTAGTATATTCATGTAAAACGCCCCGAAATTTACTTGTGGCAACCTCATGGAAAATCGCGGTGGCCGTTGCCACCCCGAGCGCACCGAACACCAGGTGCACCATAAAGGAGAGCCCGCTTGCCACCCCGGCCCGTTCCGGGGGAACCGCACTCACCACCGCTGTCCCCGATGTGCCAACGACCAGCGTTGCGCCGACGCCAATCAGCAAAAGACCAGGAAATACCGCGAGATAGGCCCAGGCTGGCGGGGCAGTGATCATCCAAAGGGCGCACAAAACCGTGGCGCCATAGCCCGCCAGAATGAGTTTGCGTGGCCCCACCGGACCATAAAGACGTCCAGCGACGACCGATCCCACCGCCAACAATACCATCAGCGGTGTCATGCCCAGCGAGGCCTGCCAGACGGCCCACCCCATCACCTTTTCCATGTATTGGGGAGTATAGAGAAACAAGATAAACAAGCACGGCACCAACAGTCCGTTAGCACTCAACGCCAGCATGAATTGCGGGTTGCGCATCAAAGAGACCGGCATGATCGGATCGCGAACTTTTCCCTCCACGACCGGGAAACTGATGAGGAGCACCAGTGCAATTACGAAAAGACCGATGATGCCAGGGGATGTCCAACCCCATTGCGGACCCAAGTTAAGCGCCCCGAGGGCCGTCAGAACGGCACCGCCGAGAATGAGTATACCGGCATAGTCAATACCTTCCTCAACATTGGATTTTGTATCTTTGGCCAGCAACGCAAGCACAAGGACGATCATTGCAACGCCAAGGATCGTATTGACGACGAAAAAGAGACGCCAGTCGCCGATGCTGGTCACAAGGCCGCTGAGCAAAGGACCGGCGATGTTCCCCGCCGTGATCGATCCAAGGATAAGACCGATCACGAAGCCGCGCCGACGCTCGCCCGCCATGACCGAACCCATCCCCAGCGCCGATGGGAAAATCAGTCCAGCGCCGACGCCTTGCAAAGCCCGCGCGGCGATCAAGACTTCAATCGATGGCGCGAGGAAGCAAACGGCGGAGGCAATGGAAAAAATGACGGCGCCAACGAACAGCACCGGCCGCCGGCCAAACATGTCACCGAGCCGGCCGCCAATCACCATCACCGTTGCGTAGACCAGTGCGTAAAGGTTCAGTACCCATTGGACGGTACTGATCTGCGCCTCAAAATCTTTCTGTATCGACGTGATCAGAAGGAGAGCGCCACTAAAGTCGATACCGACCGCAAAAACCGCCGCACACAGCGTCGCGATGCTAAATTTTACTTGACGCTCCAGCGGTGCAACGGCGTCAGACATGGTCTTTTACTGGCGAACGAGCGGCCGATCTCATGGGCGGGGAGACCATCTCTTGTCTCTCGTTGCTATGGGCGGTCGAGCGGTCCAAGAGACCGTTGCGACGAAAACGCATTCAAATAGCGACGATAGAGAAAATTGCCTCCCGTTCAACCGTTGGCCATCTTGCCGCCACGCCTGGGATCAAATGGATCCCGCCTCCACCATGTAGTTGTTTGCCGTGCACATGGCGGCATCGTCGGAGGCCAGAAACAGCACCATGCGCGCGATATAAACCGGGTCGATAAGATCAGGTAGGCACTGTCTCTGCCGGTGTTTTTCCAGATTTTCCGGGGTCGCCCAAAGGGTCTTCTGGCGCTCGGTCATGATCCAGCCGGGCACCACCGTGTTTACTCTGATGCGGTGATCGCCCAGATCCCGCGCCATGGTGCGCGTGAGCCCATGCACAGCCGCCTTTGCAGTGGCGTAGGCGGGAAAGCCGCCGCCCGCTTCCCACCACGAGTTGGAGCCCAAATTGACGATGGACCCGCCGCCCGCTTCGATCATGTCGGGCGCCACGGCCTTTATGGCAAAGAACATGTGCCGCAAGTTGGTGGCCATGCGGTCATCCCAGTATTCGGCGGTGAGCTCGCGCCAATCGTGACGATCATCCCGGGCCGCATTGTTCACCAATACGCTTGCGGGCCCGAGTTTTTCTTTCAGCGCGGAAAACGCCCGGCCGAGGGCATCGATATCGCGCAGGTCGCAGACCTCGAAGGCCAACTGTCCCGCAGTGCGGTCGGTGAGGGCTTTGCTGGCTGCTTCATCAAGGTCGATGAAGCCCACCCGCGCGCCCTGGGCCGCGAACGCAGCAACGGTTTCTGCGCCGATCCCCGACGCGCCGCCGGTGATGAACACGGTCTTGTCGCGCAGGCTCGGATACTGGGCGAAGTCAGGCATGAAAAGATCCTATTTTGGTCGGAACGCCGTGGGCGGGACGTTGGTCCATGCTTTGGCGCGGCTGGAGGCGCGAATGGTATCGGTGAGCACCTGGATGCGGTGGCCCCAGCCAAAGCCCATGGGCTCAGCCTGACGCCCGGCAATGGCATCGAGGAACCCTTTTACTTCGATGGCTTTGATGTCGTTGAAGCCCAGCTGGTGGCCTGACGCAACGCAGAAATCGCCGTAGGGGGGATGCTCGGTGCCGGCAAGAATGGTGCGAAAACCATGCCGGCCCTCGGGGTCGGCGCAGCTATAGTGGCGCAGTTCGTTGAGGCGCTCCTGGGTGAAGGAGATGGCGCCTTTGGTGCCGTAGACATGGAACGTGTGGCCCATGGGTTCTCCGGCGGCGAGCCAACTGGCTTCCATGGAGCCGCCGCAGCCTCGGGCGAAGCGAAGCTGGGCGCAGGTGATGTCATCCACCTTCACCGGGACCGGTGTGCCGTCCCGGGACAGGCGGGTGGGGTAGACGGTGCGGCAATCGCCAAAAACTTCGTCGATGGGGCCCAGCAGAAACTCGGCGGTGGCAAGGGCGTGACTTCCCAGATCCGCAAGCACCCCGCCGCCCAGGGGCTCGAAGCGAAAGTTCCAACCTGTGGCGGGGTCGAGCATATAGCCCTCCGCGTGGACCCCGCGATAGTTGACGATATCGCCCAGTTCGCCGGAACGGATCATGTGCCGCGCCAGGACCACCATGGGATTGCAGATGTAGTTAAAACCCACCTGGGTGACGACGCCGGCCGCTGCCGCAGCGTGGGCCATTTCTTCGGTCTCTTCGCTGGTGAGACCCAGGGGCTTCTCGCAATAAACGTGCTTTCCGGCTGCAATGGCGGCAAGGGCGATCTCTTTGTGGAGCGCGTTGGGAGTGGTGATCGCCACCATGTGTACCGACGGGTCCGCCACCAGGGCGCGCCAATCACCGGTACTTTCCCTAAAACCGAACCGCTCTTGCGCGGTCTTGGCAAGGGCGTCGGTGGCGTCTGCCATCACCGCGAAATCGAGCTTGTAGGGTAGGTCGAAAACCCGCTCGGCGATGGCAAATCCGAAGGCGTGGGCCATCCCCATGAAGCCCGAGCCGATCAAGCCGAGCCCGATGCGCTCCATAAGGTCCCCCGTAAGTGAATGGGGCGGCCCGACGGCCGCCCCCCTGCCACGCTGTCCTATTGGACGAGGCAGCTGTCCGCGTTGCCGGCGGTGCACACATCAAGGCCGGTGTAGATGGGATCTTCCACTGACTTGCCTTCGGCAAGGTCCTTCATGATGAACATCGCCTTATAGCCCATCTCGAAGGGTCGCTGGCCCACCTGGCCCTGGGAGAGCCCGTCCTTGAGCTGGTCCATTTGCATCGGGAGCGTGTCGGCGACGACGATGGACATTTCGCCCGAGTCGAGTTCGCCCTTATAGGGTTCCACCGCCTGACGATAGGCGTTGTCGAACCACTGGGTGAAGGCGCCCGTGGAGATGAACGACGTCAGATCCGGGTTCGCGGCGAGGATGTCGGTCATCCCCTGGATCGCCTTGTTGCCGTCATCGTCGGTGATGAGGGGGCAGCCGGAAATCTCCGTCCAGCCGTTCTGGCCAGCCAGCGGACTGCCGGGAGGATCGCCGAGCTTCTCGCCCGCCAGCGTTTCACGGATCCCCAACAGCCGTTCGTTGTGGTTGGCCGCTGCCGCACCGCCGGTCTGCAGGCAGACAGTGCCGCCGTCAGGGTGAAGACCCTTTGCGATCTCGGCAAGGTTGACGCCGATGTCGTAGTTCTTGGTGCCCACGAAGGTGGCGCGGGTGCCCTTGTCGTCGTCCAGAAGATCCGCATCCCAGGTCATCACCGGAATGCCGGCCTCAACGGCGGCCTTCAGCACCTTGCCCATGGCCGGCGCGTTGGAAGGCGATACCGCAATGCCGTCGACGCCCTGGGTGATCAAATCCTGTACGATCTGGATCTGCTCTTGCTCGGTGTGCTCGCCCGGGTCGATGTAGTTGCAGGTCACGCCGTCGAGTTCTTCTTGGGCCTTGTAGCAACCGTCGCGGGCAAGGTCGAAGAACGGGTTGTTCATGGCCTTGGGTACCAATGCGAAGGTATACTCCTGCGCGGCAGCCACCCCCGGCAGCGCTATGGCCGAGACCATGAGCGCGGTCATCAGTCTTTTCACTCTGTTTTCCTCCCTTTCGATGGGTTTTAGCGGCCGCGGTTTTTCTTACGGACCGCGGCGGTTGCGTATCTGCTCCAAGAGAACCGCAAGGATCAGGAACAGACCGACGAAGAACTGCTGCCAAAGGGCGTCGATCCCCGCGAGCAGCAATGAGTTGCGGATGAGCTCCATGAGGGCCGCCCCGATGGGCGCACCCACCGCGTAGGCCACCCCGCCCATGAGGTTGGCCCCGCCGATGACGGTGGCGGCGATGACATTGAGCTCATAGGTGAGGCCAAGGGCGTTGGTGACCGAGCCGAACCAGCCCACCATCAGGAAGGCCGCAAGCCCGGCGCACAGCGAGCACACCACGTAGACGGAGACGATCACCTTTTCGACGGGAATACCCGCCAGCTTGGCCGCCTGCATGTTGCCGCCGACGGCGAACACCCAGCGGCCCCAGGTGGTGTAGCGATAGGCCCACCAGAATACGACGGTGAGGATGATGAGGACCCAAACCGGGTTGGGAACACCCAGCACATCCTCGCCGCCGATCCACTCATAAAGATCCTGGTCGGGGCCGAATTCGTAGATCATCTTGTTGTTGGAGACGACCATGGCGAGGGAGCGGGCAATGGCCAGCATCCCGAGCGTCACCACAAAGGGCGCCATGCGCAAATAGGCGATGAGCACGCCGTTGATGAGGCCGATGGCGGCGGCGGTGAGCATGCAGGCCACAAACCCCAGGCCCACCGAGTAACCCGCCTGCATGACGAGGCCAGCGACGATCCCCGTGAGGCCCATGAGGGAGCCCACCGAAAGGTCAATCCCGGCCGTACAAATCACCGCCGACATGCCCAGCGCAATGATGCCGATGAAGGCAAAGTTGCGGGTGACATTATAAATATTGCGCTCGGTGAAGAATACATCCGAGACGAACGTCATCACCACGCCCAGAACGATGATGGCGACCAGCACCCAGAAGGGCTGGGTCTGCATCATCGCCCGTAAGCCCGACACCTCCCGCGTGCGGGTGACGCTGTCGTCGATCTCAGCGTGGGATTTCAGAGCCTCGCTCATGCCGCTTCGATGGCCCCCGTAATCAACCCCGTCACTTCTTCGCGCGTGGTCTCGGTGATGGGTTTGTCCGCCACCTTGCGCCCCCGCCGCAATACCGCCACGCGGTCGCACACCTCAAAGACGTCGGGCATGCGGTGGGAGACGAGTACCACCGCATGGTTCGTCTCTTTGAGCCGGTGGATGAGATCGAGCACTTCGGCCACCTGACGCACGGATATGGCCGCCGTCGGTTCGTCCATCAGCACGAGTTTCGGGTCCGACAGGCGCGTGCGGGCAATGGCCACCGCCTGGCGCTGACCCCCCGACATTTGCCGCACCAGATCGTAAGGCCGGGTTTCGGATTTCAGCTCCCGAAAAAGTTCGCCGGCCCGGTCGTACATTTTCTGGTGGTCGAGCATGCGAAACGGGAAGACACCGCGTTTCAGCTCCCGCCCCAGGAAGACATTGGCTGCGGCGGTGAGATTATCGCAAAGGGCAAGATCTTGATAAACAATCTCGATCCCGAGCCGCCGCGCATCGATGGGGCGTGCCATGCGCGCTTCGCTGCCCTCAATGCGGATGGACCCCGTGGTGGGCGGAAAGTTGCCGGCGATGATTTTCATCAAGGTGGACTTGCCGGCGCCGTTGTCGCCCATCAGGCCCACGGCCTCGCCCTTTTTGATGGCAAGGTCGATCCCCTGGAGCGCGTGGATCGCCCCAAACTGCTTGGTGATGTTGGAGAGTTCCAACAGGCTCATCGGCACCTCCGTCCGGCACCGAACGTCATGCGATCTCCTCCACGCGCACCGCGCGCTTTTCGGCAAGGGATCGGTAGGCGGCTTCGGCAAGGATGAGCGCCTGACGGCCATCCTCGAAGCTGGGCGAAGGCTCGGTACCCGCCGCCACGGCATCCACGAAGGCGTCGATTTCGGCGGCGAAGGCCGCTTCGTAGCGCTCGATGAAGAAGTAGAGGTAGGGCTCGGACGCGTTCGCGTTTTTCTTGCCGTACCGGCGGACCTGAGTGGGACTCACGTTATCGCTGATCAGCATGCCGGTGGAGCCCATCAGCTCCACCCGCTGGTCGTAGCCATAGGTCGCCGTGCGGGAGTTGTTGATGTGACACTGCTTGCCGTCGGCGCAAGTCATGATGATCATCACGGTGTCGTGGTCGTCGATCTCGCTCATCATCGCCGGATCTATGAGCCGGGACGCGGTGGCAAACACCTCCACAGGACTTTCGCCCAGCATGTACCGGGCGAGATCGAAATCATGGATGGTCATGTCCCGCATTATGCCGCCGGCGGTCTCGTAGTAGCTGCGCGGCGGCATTTCCGGGTCGCGTGAGGTGATGAGCACCTGGTGGAGCGCGCCGATCTCGCCGCCATGGGCCGCATCGCGCGCTGCCTTGTGACCGGGGTCGAAGCGGCGGTTAAAGCCGATTTGGATCGGCACGCCAGCCCCCTTCACCTTCTGGGCGCAGGCATTGACCCGCTCCAGCGACAGGTCGATGGGCTTTTCGCAAAGGACAGGCTTTCCGGCCGCCACGGACTGCTCGATGAAATCGGCGTGGGTGTGGGTGGCGGTCGCCACAAGGATCGCGTCCACGTCGTCCGCGGCGAAAATCTCTTGCGGGCTGGCGGCCGACGTCACCCCAAACTGCTGGGCGAGGGCATCAGCGCTTTCGCGGTTGATATCGAAGACGGCCGCCAGTGCTGTACGGTCGTGCTTGACGATGTTTTCGGCGTGCATCTTGCCGATGCGGCCGGTTCCCAAGACGGCAACGCGCAAGGTCCCTCCCCATGGGTCGCTTGTTTTCTGAGGCTTAGCATACAGTCGAAGGCGGCGACCGCATCAACAAAATTTCGTTTCCCTCGCAAACGGAAGGGTCAAGCCTTAGCGAGCGCTTAAGGCGGCCTTCTGGAAACCTTGGCCCGCAAGATCAATAGCCCTGTTGGCCTCCTGGAGAACGCTGCTCATCTGCAAGAACCCATGCACGACGCCTTCGTGCATATGAAAGCTGTCACGGCGTCCAAGGGACAGGAGACGCTGGTAAAGCGCCTCGCTTTCGCTGCGCAGGGGGTCGATCCCGGCCGCACTAATGAAGAGCGGCGGCAGCGAAGCAAGCGCTTCGTCGGTGGCGAGGAGTGGCGCCACCAAAGGATCGTGGCGAAGCTCCTTTGCAACGTACCAGTCGAAGAAGCGCTCCATCTTGCTCCTGGTGAGGACTGGTGCGTTGTCGAACGCCTCATAGGAGGGCGTTTCGAAGCTGTTGCCGTAAACGCCGTAGAAGAGGAGCGCCGTGGTGGGCTGGGCATCGGGTTGCGCGGCAAGCATGGTCGCTAACGCAAGGTTCGCCCCGGCGCTATCGCCGGCGAGGGCAAGGGCAGGTCGACCCATGAGGTCGCGGAAAGCGTTCCAGGCCGTTCGGCAATCGTCGAGGCCGGCGGGGTAGGGGTTCTCCGGCGCCAGACGGTAGCTGAACACGGCAACTGGGGCGGCCGCTGCCACGGCAAGGCATCGGGCGAGCCGCTCGTGGGTGGTGGCGCTTCCGAACGCCCAGCCACCGCCGTGGATGTAAAGAAGGGCGCCCAGCCCCTCGTCATTGTGGGGAACCAGTAGTCGTCCCGGTTGGGCGAGCCCGAGGGGGAGTTTTTGCACGTCGGCCATTGGGGGAAGATCGACGTTCCAGCGCTGGGTGAGGGTTTCTGATTGGGCGCGGCCTTCGGCGGCGGGCAGCGTGGTGGGATCGGGTAAATGTCCGTCCTCGGCGGCGAGCCGCTCCAGTAGTGCCGCCATCTCGTCGGTGGGGAAAGTGTTGAAACCCATAGCTAGCCTTCGCAAGTTCAACTGGAGAGCTGGACCAGCGTCCATGAGCACGGAGCTGCCAGCCCGATAAAGTCAGCGCGAACGCTCGTCTTAGCGCTCAACCGACGGGTCCGAATACCGTTCCAAGCTGTCGAGTTCAGGCTCGCCGCCCCGGTTTCCACTGCCCGCAGCCACCCACACGCTATCGTCCAACACCGCCGCGCCGGTCCCGTGGCGGCCGCGCCGGAGTGGACCGCCCTCGGTCCAGGTCCCCGACCCAAGATCGAGGCGATCCATCTGCGCATGCGCCGTATCCTGGGCAAGGGACTCGCCGCCGATGACCAAAATTTCGTCATCGAAGGTCACAGCCATGTTGCCGGCCCGTGGCGTCGGAAGGGGGGCGTCGAGGGTGGTCCATGTGCCGGCCGCGATGTCGTAGACGTCCACTTCCTCGACGGTCGCGCCAAAGGTGTTGTCGGGTGCTTGGCTGAGGCGCCCGCCGGCGAAAACCAGCTGTCCGTCAAGGGCGGCGAGGGCCGCGTGGTCCCTCGCGCGCGGGGCGTCGGGCAGCCTCGTCCATTCCCCGGTCGCCGGGTCGAGCCGGTCAAACCAGGCCACATGACCGCCGCGATGGCCGTCCTGTGCACCCCCTGCAATGTAAATCATGCCGTCCACCACGGCAGCACCCGTGGATCCCCGTCGCCGATCTGCTGGGATGCTCGGCCCCGTGCGCCATTCATCGGCGTCGACATCATAGATCATGACATTGTCCACCGGCGTTTCGCCGGGGTACCCGCCGGTGAACGCGCCAACGGCCCAAATTTCGTTGCCGACGGGAACAGCTTGGAAGTGATGGATTTCAAACGGAGGCTTTGCGCCCTGGCGCCAGGTCTGCGTTTTCGTGTCGAAAAGCTCCACCGGGGCGATGCCGCGACCGCCCAAGAGAACGAGGTCGTCGCCAATCCCGATGAATGCGTTTTCGTGGCGGGCTGTTGGCTTGGATCCGTCTGTGGTGGTCACCGACGTCCACTCCGGCTCCTGCCCGCTCTGGGCGCGGACCGCGCCGCTGGCAGCCGCTAGAACAAGCGCCGCAAAGACCGGCCCGACGACGAACCGGACGGCGATTGCGGTGGTCTTCCTCGGTGGACGGGCAACGCAGAAGACGCTCCGCGGCGCGAGGCGACAGCCGCGCAAGGCCGCGAAGGGAATGGCATCGGGTGACAGCATGGGGTGTGGGCTTTTGAGGCTTGCGGCCGATGGGCGACCGCGTGGTGGACCTTCCCGGTTGAGCAGTCTGGCCGCCCAATCAATGTGCGTTTTCCGCATTCAACCCCATCAGTTTGCGGCGTGCGCATTCAAAGTGTCGATGACGCCAGGATGCCACGGCAGCGGCGGTTCATCTGCTTGGGCAGCTTTTGTGGCAAGGGCTGAGCCCAAAAGGGCGTCGGCCACAAGCTCGGCGTGCTCGTCGGGAAACCGCGCGTGGGCCACCAACATGCGCCCATCGGACAACATCAACAGTGTCTTGAGGTCTATGGGCCCGTACGCCGCAAAAACATTGCGCCCCGCCGCCATCTCCGCCGCCAGCGACGGTTTCAGGATCGCCACATCGAGCTGGTCGGTGGCAAGCAGGCTGGCAAGGCGCGATGGGGCGGGCGCCCGCGCCACCCGCGCTTTGGATGCCGGCAGCGCCTCCACCAAATGCGCCGCTGCATCCTTGGCCGTGCGATATCCCGCGTCATCATCGCGATGGGTGCCGAGCAGCAGGTGCTTTTTCCGATAGACCACCCACTGCCGGTAGGGCGTGTGCGCCAGCGCACCGGAGGCCACCGCGAGGGCAAGCGCTGTCACCCCCGCGCCCGCCCAGCACAATAATGAGCGGCGAGAGGGGGCGCTCACTCGGCGAACACGTCCTCATTGAGCACCGCCGTGACGATGAAATTCGGCACGTCCACCACCTGCCCCACGCGAAGATCCACCGCGACGCTTGCCAGCACGTAGGCCTGCTCGCGGGTGAGGCCATGCTCGCGCTCAATATAGTCCAGCATGCGCGAAAGCGCGTCGCGGGCCGCAACGCCCAGATCTTCGCTCATGTTGGTGAGGTCCGGGATCACCTCAGAATCAAGGTAGGTGTGGGTGGGGGGCACTTCGCCGGCATCTTTGATCGGGAGCCCGATGGTCTGGTAAAACTTCGACGGCTCGATGGCCTTGATCTGCGCGCCCCCTTCCACTTCGGGGCCGGTGATATCGGCGCCACCGCCCTTTCGGACTTCGGTGCGCAAAGTCACCACCGCACCCATCTCAATGGCGGTGCCGGACACTTCGCCATCGCCCTGGGCATAGTGGACGTCACCCACAAAAAGGCCGCACCCGTCCACGAAGCAGGGCAGCAAGAGCGTCGTGCCCACCTGCATCTGCTGGACGTCCATGTTGCCGCCGTTCTCCCGCGGCGGGATGGTGCGCAGGCACTGATCCTTGTGGCTTCCGTCCGGCCCGCACACCGCCGCGGGAAGACCGCCCACCGGCTGCGGCGGCAAGGCTATCCCGCCCACCTCCGCCAACTGAGCCTCGCGGGCAAGCCACGCCTCCACTTCCGGTTCCCCAGGCATCACGCCCACGGAACCGAGAAACGCCTCGTAGGGCACTTTGACCCCCGGCATCTGGTCGCTCTCCGCATGGGTGCGCGACAGTCGCCAGTTCACCAGAAAAGGTTCTGTGAATTCATCGCGCAGGAAGCCGAACCCCGGCACAATCACCGTGTAGCCGTACTGGTCGGGCTTGATGTCCTCCAACGTCACCGCCAGCACATCGCCCCGCTCGGCCCCTTCGATGAACACCGGTCCGGTCATCGGGTGGACGAAATTGAGATCCACCGCCGCCAGGTCATCGGCGTTGGAATCGAGCGTCAGGTCGCTGTCGAGGGCATCGCGGGTTTCTAAAACGATCTCATCGCCCGGCTTTGCCCGCGCCGCCATGGGTATCGCCGGATGGTAGC
The DNA here is from genome assembly GCA_039189655.1 of Pseudomonadota bacterium. Taxonomy (GTDB): domain Bacteria; phylum Pseudomonadota; class Alphaproteobacteria; order Rhizobiales; family Amorphaceae; genus Acuticoccus. Next base: position 14,746 of record JBCCYN010000056.1, read on the forward strand.
GATTGAAGCAGTTGGGATCGTCGACGCAGTGGGCGCCTTCCTTCGTCACCGACACGGTATCGCGGTATTTGACGTCCGTCGTATCGGCGACGGCCGAGCCCGCCAAAATCGTGCTGGCCGCCCAGAGGGTCGCAGTGGCGATGGTGCGCATTGGGCTCGTCCTTTTTCCTGCTCACACCGCAACGATAGCCGCACGAGCCGGCGATGCAACGCAGCGTCATGGGCGCGGCGCCCAAAGGGGCGGGTCGGGGCGTTCTGTCCGCGCTCGGGCGCTTGACACAAAAGGTCGCGGAGACTACCTCCGGATGCCCGCTGGCGAGCCGTCGCGGGCACGGTGGGGGGTGTAGCTCAGTTGGTTAGAGTGCCGGCCTGTCACGCCGGAGGTCGCGGGTTCGAGCCCCGTCACTCCCGCCACGCCTTTCCCACGACTTCCTGACAAAGTGCGCTTGTGCTTGGCAAGCGCGTTGCCGCCAGTCCAGTCTGGCGTCTGAGGGCGCGCGTATCTCGCGCGGTTGCCCGCCGTGAGGACGCTCAGTGGTCGACTACACACTCTACTATTGGCCGTTGCCATTTCGCGGCGAGTTTGTCCGCGCCGTTCTTGCCCATGTGGGCGTTCGCTGGAATGAAGCCGACATCGACACGATCGTTGAAGAAAAGAGCGCCGAGCCAGCCCGCCAGCTCATCCCCCACATGGGCCCACCGCTCCTCATCGACCATCGCGCCAAAGTGACGATTTCGCAGCTCCCGGCGGTTCTGGCCTATCTGGGGGTGCGGCATGCGCTCATGCCATCGGATCCGGTGGCAATGGCCCTCACCCACAAGGTGATAGGTGACGCCAACGACGTTCTTTACGAGATGACCCGCCACAACGGTGACCAGATGTGGACCGAGGCTGCTTGGTCCGCGTACCAGCCCCGCCTTCACCGCTGGCTGGCTATCTTCGAGGAGATGGGTCGCCGCCACAGTCTCCGTCCAGAATCCGGTTATTTGCTGGACACCGCCGAACCTGGAATGGCTGACTTGGTCTGCGCCGTTCTCTGGGGGCGCATGACGGGCTGTTTGCCGCAATTGCGCCCGCTCCTCGACACTCATGCACCAGCAGTGGCGGGGCTTTGCGATCGAATAACCGCCATTCCTTCTCAAGCCGTGCTCGCTGAGCGCAGCGTCGCCGCATTTGGCACGGCCTGGTGCGGCGGCGATATTGAGGGGTCGCTTCGCGCGGTGCTTGGGCGGCAGGGTTGACGGTGGGTGAAGAGGTGCGCCCTCTGTGGCCTCCGATGACGTTTCCAATCCACAAGCGCCGCGAGATGGGTATCAGTTCGCTTCAAGCTTTAGCAGCCTCTTGCATATGACGGATTGGGAACCCAATTTTTCGAAATGGCGCCGGTTGTGCTCATCGTTTTGTCAGGTGCGTTCGCATTCGCTGCGAACCGGCTCGCGTTGCTGAAAAACCGACGTCGCTGGCCATGGACCTTGGCAACGGCGCTGCTTCTATTCCCATTGGGAATTTTGGTGCTGCTGCCGACGGCCCGGATTTCTGATGCTGGCACGGTTTAGATTTACCCTAACTCGGTTGCGTCCGTCCGCGCGCTGCATCCGACAACAAGGCGCGCGCTCTTTATCTTGATCGAGAAGCTCGTTCACCCAATTTGAAACGTGAGATTGCGCAACAAAGGGCGCCGCCCAGAACATGAGCGAAGACTACTATTTTGCCGCCGACGCCGAAGACGCGCAGGAGCTTCATCGGCTTCGGCATCTGGAGCGCCAACTTGACCCGATGACCAAAGCCGCATTTGCCGAGCTTGGCCTCCGGTCAGGCGACAAGGTTTTGGAGGTGGGGCCTGGCGCCGGCTCAATGCTGAACCACATCGCCGAGGCCGTGGGGCCACAGGGCCATGTAACCGGCCTCGACATGGCGCCGCGCTTTCTTAAAAACATCGATGCGCCCAACATCACCGTTCAGACCGGTAACATCCTTGACGCGAGCATAGACGGCGGCCCGTTCGACTTTGTCTACGCCCGCTTCGTGCTCCTCCACATCCCGCAGGTGGACGAAGCGCTCGCGCGCCTCTTTTCGCTATTGCGCCCCGGCGGTCGAATGCTCTTTGTCGACCTTGATTTCGAGCCCTTCGGCGCCGTCGACCCTCATGATCCGCGTACGGGTGAGTTCAACGCACTCATTGACCGCTATGTCACGGTCTTGCGGGAGCGCAACGTGATGGAACTCTATTTCGGCCGCGGCTTGCCGGTCCTGTTAGAACGGGCGGGCTGTGTAGACGTGCGTGGGACTGGCGCTGTCTGGTCCGAGAGTGGGGATACCGACAACGCGCGCTTCTGGCGCGACAGCGCGGTGACAACCGCCGCCTTGGTGCAAAAACTAGAGCCCGAGCGTACCGATCTCGACGTCCAGGGGGCGCTTGATGCCTATGATGATCCGGCGTTTCGTTTTCAAACGCCCACGTTCATGATCGCTTCCGGGCGTCGCCCACTATAGGAATTCGGCCCTCGCTCCGGGCTGGGGTCAAAAATGCATTCTTGGGGTGGTTGCGGCCAATCGCTCTTTGAATCATTCCAGAAAGAGGCTACTTCAGAGCGTAGCGCGCCTGCGCGCGAAGATTGGGGTCCATATGGAAGAGCTACTGGCGAGCTATTTGCCCGTCATCATTTTCATGGGCGTGGCCATGGCGCTGGGACTTGCCCTCCTGGTCGCGCCATTTTTGATCGCCTTCAAGAGTCCCGACAGCGAAAAGCTCTCCGCCTACGAGTGCGGATTTAACGCCTTCGATGACGCGCGCATGAAATTCGACGTGCGCTTCTACCTGGTGGCCATCCTGTTCATCATTTTCGACCTGGAAATTGCATTCCTGTTCCCGTGGGTCCTGTCCTTCGACGCCATTGGCTGGTTCGGCTTCGGCTCGGTCATGATTTTCCTCGGCGTCCTCACCATCGGCTTCCTCTACGAATGGAAGAAGGGGGCGCTTGAATGGAACTGACCACCGCCAAACCGCTCCTCGACCAGCGGGATGTGAGCGCCCGCAATGCGCCGGACGACGCCTTCTTCAAAGCCATCAACGACGAGCTGAACGACAAGGGGTTCCTCGTCACCTCCTCGGAGGCGGTGATCCAATGGGCGCGCACCGGCTCTCTCATGTGGATGACCTTCGGCCTCGCCTGCTGCGCTGTGGAAATGATGCAGATGTCGATGCCGCGCTATGATGCCGAGCGGTTCGGCTTCGCCCCACGAGCGTCTCCGCGCCAGTCGGACGTGATGATCGTGGCCGGCACGCTCACCAACAAAATGGCGCCGGCGCTGCGCAAGGTCTACGACCAGATGCCCGAGCCCCGCTACGTCATCTCCATGGGCTCATGCGCCAACGGCGGCGGGTACTACCACTATTCCTACTCCGTCGTGCGCGGCTGCGACCGGGTGGTGCCGGTGGACATTTACGTTCCCGGCTGTCCGCCCACCGCCGAGGCACTCCTTTACGGGGTTTTGCTTCTCCAGCGGAAAATCCGCCGCACCGGAACCATTGAGCGTTAGCCATGGCGTGGACCGAAGACCAGGAAGCGCTGGCTGAACTCTCCGAAACGCTGACCGCCGAACTCGAAGACGCGGTCATCGGCCAAAAAATTGAGTTCGACCAGCTCACCGTGGAGGTGAAGCGGGAGCGTTTGATCCGCGCCGTCCGGTTCCTGCGCGATGATCCCCGCGCGGCGTTCATTTCGCTGGTGGATATTTGCGCGGTGGACTGGCCGGCCCGGGCCGAGCGCTTCGATGTGGTCTACCACTTCATGTCGCCGGTCCAGAACCTTCGCATCCGCCTCAAGGTCACCACCGACGAGCGGACCCCCGTTCCCTCCCTCACACCGCTCTTTCCCAGCGCCGACTGGTACGAGCGGGAGGCCTACGATCTTTACGGGGTGATCTTCTCCGGCCACCCGGATCTGCGCCGCCTCCTCACCGACTACGGCTTCGACGGCCATCCCCTGCGCAAGGATTTTCCGCTCACCGGCTTTGTGGAAGTGCGCTACGACGATGAAGCCAAGCGGGTGGTCTATGAGCCCGTAAAGCTTGCCCAACAGTTCCGGGATTTCGATTTCCTGTCCCCCTGGGAAGGCACTGACTATGTGCTCCCGGGTGACGAGAAGGCGAATTGAGATGAGCGAACAAGGACAGACAAGGCAAATCGCTGCACGGTGCATTTGCGGCGCCGTGGCGTTCACCGCGTCCACCACCGCGCAATCCCTGCACGCCTGCCATTGTAGCACTTGTCGGCGCTGGTCGGGCGGTGTGTACATGGGAATTGAGGTGAGCGACATTCGCTTCGAGCCCCAAGGCAATGAAAAGCTCGGTGTTTTCCGCTCATCGGAGTGGGCGGAGCGGTTGTTTTGCCGCGAATGCGGTGCGTGTCTCATCTGGCGCATGAGCGACGGCAGCTATCAGGTGGTCTCCATCGCCGCCCTTGATCCCCAAGAGGACCTGCCGTTGGGCTCAGAACTCTTCGTGGACGAAAGGCCGTCCGGCTACGCCTTCGCTGGGAATGTGCAGCAGCTCACGGGCGCGCAGATCCTCGCCCTGATGAGCGGCGAAAACACCGAGGCAGGCCAGTGATGCAGCAGGCCAACCTTCCCGAAGCCGGCAGCGAAGAGCGCCAGGTCCGCAACTTCAACATCAATTTCGGACCCCAGCATCCCGCGGCCCACGGCGTGCTGCGCCTGGTGCTGGAACTCGACGGGGAGATTGTTACCCGCGTCGATCCGCACATCGGCCTTTTGCACCGCGGCACCGAAAAACTCATCGAGCACAAGACCTACGTCCAGGCGGTGCCCTACTTCGACCGGCTCGACTACGTGGCCCCCATGAACCAGGAGCACGCGTTCGCGCTCGCCACCGAAAAGCTCCTGGGCATCACCATCCCCCGCCGCGCCCAACTCATCCGCGTCCTTTACAGCGAGATGGGCCGCCTCCTGTCGCACCTTCTCAACATCACCACCCAGGCCCTCGACGTGGGCGCACTCACGCCGCCGCTCTGGGGGTTCGAAGCCCGCGAAAAGCTCATGATGTTTTATGAGCGCGCTTGCGGGGCAAGGCTCCACGCCAACTATTTTCGCCCGGGCGGGGTCCACCAGGATCTTCCCGAAGAGCTCATCGACGACATCGAGGCCTACTGCGACCCCTTCCTCAAGGTGGTGGACGACCTTGACAACCTCATCACCGAGAACCGCATTTTTAAGCAGCGCAACGTGGATATCGGCGTTGTGGCCCTCGACGATTGTTGGGCATGGGGATTTTCGGGGGTGATGGTGCGCGGCTCGGGGGCGCCGTGGGACCTGCGCAAATCGCAACCCTACGAGTGTTACGACGAGTTCGAGTTCCAGGTCCCGGTGGGCAAGAACGGCGACTGCTACGATCGCTATCTGATCCGCATGGAGGAGATGCGCCAGTCCATCTCCATCATGCGCCAGGCCATCGAGAAGCTGCGCGTCACCCGCGGGCCCGTGCACACCCTCGACGGCAAGGTGGCGCCGCCCAAGCGGGCCGAGATGAAGCGCTCCATGGAAGCGCTGATCCACCACTTTAAGCTCTACACCGAAGGTTTTCACGTGCCCGAGGGTGAGGTTTACTGCGCCGTCGAAGCGCCCAAGGGCGAGTTCGGCGTCTACCTCGTCGCCGACGGCACCAACAAACCCTATCGCTGCAAGATCAAAGCGCCGGGATTTGCACACCTTCAGGCCATGGACACCATGTGCGACGGGCACATGCTCGCCGACGTTGCCGCAATCCTCGGCTCCCTCGACATCGTGTTTGGCGAAGTGGATCGCTGAGCCATGTCCCCCCGAAACACCGCCCCAACGATGAACCAAAAGACCAGAGTTTTAGTGCGCGCCGTCTTCCCGAAGACCTCGCCCAACGTTCCCGGAGCCCGTTAGATGGCCGTCAGGCGTCTCGCCCACGATCAACCGGAAAAGTTCCAGTTTACGCCAGAAAACCTGGCGTGGGCGCGGGACAAGATCGAAGACTATCCGGACGGGCGCCAGGCGAGCGCGGTGATCCCCATCCTGTGGCGGGCCCAGGAGCAGCACGATGGCTGGCTCCCCGAACCGGCCATCCGGCTCGTGGCGGACATGCTCGGGATGCCCTACATCCGCGTCCTCGAAATCGCCACCTTCTACACCATGTTCCAGCTTAATCCGGTGGGAAAGGTGGCGCACATCAACGTCTGCGGAACGACGCCCTGCATGCTTCGCGGCGCCGAAGACATCGTGGCCGTTTGCCGCTCGCGCATCGCCCCCCATCCCTTCGAGCTTTCTGAGGACGGCAAGTTTTCCTGGGAAGAGGTGGAGTGCGCCGGCGCCTGCGTGAACGCACCCATGGTGCAGATCGGCAACGAAACTTTTGAAGACCTGACGCCCGATAGCTTTGAAACCCTCCTCGACGCCCTCGGCCGGGGCGAAAAGCCCACCCCAGGACCCCAATCGGCGCGAAAAGCCTCAGAGCCCATCTCCGGCCTCACATCGCTGACCGGCGGCCACAACGGAGCGTCGGCACACGCCGGCAATGGCGAAAGCGGTCCCGATCCGGCCGGTGGGGAAGGGCGGGACGGGACGACGCCATCCGCCGCCACATCTGAGGAGCGCCATTAGATGTTGCGCGACGAGGATCGCATTTTCACCAACCTTTACGGCTTCCACGACTGGGGCCTTGAGGGGGCGCGGGCGCGCGGTCAGTGGGTCGATACCAAGACGTTCATCGACAACGGGCGCGATTTCATCATCGACCAGCTTAAAGCGTCCGGGCTGCGGGGGCGGGGCGGCGCGGGCTTTCCCACCGGGCTCAAGATGAGTTTCATGCCCAAGGGTGATGCCGACCGGGCCCACTATCTGGTGGTGAACGCCGACGAATCGGAGCCCGGCACCTGCAAAGACCGGGAAATCATGCGCCACGATCCGCAACTCCTCATCGAGGGTTGCCTGATTGCCGGGCGCGCCATGGATGCCCACCACTGTTTCATCTATGTGCGCGGCGAATACATTGCCGAGCGGCTGCGCCTGGAAGCAGCCGTTGAACAGGCCTACGCCGCAAAGCTCATCGGCAAAGACAATATCCACGGCTGGGACTACGACATCGTCGTCCACCACGGCGCCGGAGCCTACATCTGCGGCGAGGAAACCGCACTCCTCGAAAGCCTTGAGGGCAAGAAGGGAATGCCCCGGCTGAAACCGCCATTTCCCGCCAACGTCGGCCTTTACGGTGCGCCCACCACCGTCAACAACGTGGAAACCATCGCCGTCATCCCGGAAATTTTGCGCCGGGGAGGGGCCTGGTTCGCCAACATTGGCCGCCCCAACAACACCGGCACCAAACTCTTTTGCATTTCCGGCCACGTGGAAGAGCCCTGCACCGTCGAGGAGGAGATGGGCATCACCTTCCGCGAGCTGGTGGAAAAACACTGCGGCGGCGTACGCGGCGGTTGGGACAATCTTCTGGCGGTGATCCCTGGCGGCTCGTCGGTGCCGCTCATTCCCCACTGGGAATGCGACGACCTTTTCATGGATTTTGACACGCTGCGGGACAAGCAGTCGGGCCTTGGCACGGCAGCGGTGATCGTCATGGACAAGTCCACCGACATCGTGAAGGCCATCACCCGGCTCTCCTACTTTTACAAACACGAGAGCTGCGGTCAGTGCACGCCCTGCCGAGAGGGCACCGGCTGGATGTGGCGCGTCATGACCCGCCTCATCGATGGCAACGCCGAAATCCGCGAGATCGACGCCCTTTACCAGGTGACCAAACAGGTGGAGGGCCACACCATCTGCGCCCTCGGCGATGCGGCCGCCTGGCCCATCCAGGGCCTGGTGCGCCATTTCCGCCCGGAAATCGAGCGGCGCATCAAAGAGCGCCAGTCCATTCCCATGGCCGCTGAGTAGGAGCGCGTTCGATGACGAAGCTGATCATCGACGGCGGCGAGATCGAGGTCCCGGACCACTATACGCTGCTCCAGGCGTGCGAAGCGTCCGGCGCGGAAATCCCGCGCTTTTGCTTCCACGACAGGCTCTCCATCGCCGGCAATTGCCGCATGTGCCTCGTCCAGGTGGTGGGGGGACCGCCTAAACCCGTGGCGAGCTGCGCCATGAGCGTGCGCGATCTGCGCCCCGGCCGCGATGGCACGCCGCCCACCATCAACACGCGCACCGAATTCGTGAAAAAGGCCCGCGAGGGGGTGATGGAGTTTTTGCTCATCAACCATCCCCTCGACTGCCCCATCTGCGACCAGGGCGGCGAGTGCGACCTCCAGGACCAGGCCATGGCCTATGGCGTCTCCGGCTCGCGCTTCATCGAAAACAAGCGCGCGGTGGAAGACAAACACATCGGCCCGCTGGTCAAGACCATCATGAACCGCTGCATCCACTGCACGCGGTGCATTCGCTTCGTCACCGAGGTGGCCGGCGTGCCGGACCTTGGCGCCACCGGTCGCGGCGAAGACATGGAGATCACGACGTACCTGGAAAGCGCCATGGGGTCCGAACTCCAGGGCAACGTCATCGACCTTTGCCCGGTGGGCGCGCTCACCTCAAAGCCCTACGCCTACCAGGCGCGGCCCTGGGAGCTGACGAAAACCCAAAGCATCGACGTGATGGACGCCGTGGGCTCCAACATTCGCGTCGATGTGCGCGGCCGGGAAGTCATGCGCATCATGCCCCGCCTCAACGAAGCGGTGAACGAGGAGTGGATTTCCGACAAGACCCGCTTCATCTGGGACGGCCTTAAATCCCAGCGGCTGGACCGGCCCTTCGTGCGCGTGGGCGGCAAGCTGCGCCCGGCCTCCTGGGCGGAGGCGTTCGGCGCCATCAAGGACCGCCTGCGCCAGACATCGCCGGACCGGGTCGGCGCCATCGGCGGGGACCTTGCCACCGCCGAAGAGCTTTATGCCCTAAAGGACTTGATGACGCGCCTCAGCATCAAGTCGGTGGACTGCCGGCAAGATGGCGCCCCGCTCGATCCGAGCCTTGGCCGCGCCTCCTACATCTTCAATCCCACCATCGCCGGCATCGAAGAGGCCGATGCGATCCTCATGGTGGGCGCCAACCCGCGGTGGGACGCTGCAATCCTCAACGCGCGCATTCGCAAGGCCTGGGTGCACCACGGCACGAAGGTGGGCCTCATCGGCGAAAACGTCGATCTCACCTACCCCTACCGTTACCTCGGCCGGGGCGCGGCGTCCCTTTCCGATCTCGGCCGCTTCCGCGAGACCCTTGAAAAAGCTGAGCGGCCCATCGTCATGGTGGGGCCCGCAGCGCTCCTGGCGCCGGGAAGCCAAAACGTGCTTGCCCATGCGGCGAAGCTGGCCCTCGACGTGGGCGCCGTTTCTGAGGACTGGAACGGGTTTGGCGTTCTCCACCACGCGGCGGGCCGGGTCGGCGGCCTCGATGTGGGCTGCGTGCCGGAACGGGGCGGGCTTTCCACGGCCGAACTCGTGGACGGCGCCGCCAAGGGCACCATCGACATGCTGTTCCTGCTGGGTGCCGACGAACTCGATCAGGCGGCCCTGTCAGGCCCCTTCGTGGTTTATATCGGCTCCCACGGGGATCGAGGCGCCCATGCTGCGGACGTCATCCTGCCGGGCGCTGCCTACACCGAAAAGAGCGGGACCATCGTCAACCTCGAAGGCCGCGCCCAATACTTGGCGCGGGCTGCCTTCGCGCCTGGGGATGCCCGGGAGGACTGGGCCATCTTGCGGGCGCTCTCGGCGGTGCTCGACAGGCAACTCCCCTACGACACGCTGGCGCAGCTGAACCGTGCCATGGTCGCAGCCTTCCCGCACCTTGGGCACATGGATGAGGTGGTGCCCGGCGACCCTGCGGCGGTGATGCGCCTGGCAGCCCTTGCCGGCCCCCTGGAGGATTGTGAGTTCATCAACCCCGTGGCGGCCTTCCACCTCACCAACCCCATCGCCCGGGCCTCCAAGGTCATGGCGGACTGTGCGCGCACCTTCGACGAGCCTGCGCTGCGCGTTGCCGCCGAATGAGGATTTTTCTGGCGTTGGTGCTGGCGGCGTCCTCGGCGGTACTAGCCATCTCCAATGCGAACGCCCAGCGCCTTGATGTGCCCGTCATGCTGGCGCCCACGGACGGGCAGATGGCCGGCTGCGGCGGCGCCAGAGTGCGTGGGCTAAACCCCAACGGCGACGGTTTCCTGGCCGTGCGCACGGGGCCGTCCACGGGCTATCGCAAGATCGCCGAACTTTATAACGGGGACTGGGTCAACACCTGCGATAGCGAAGGAGCCTGGTACGGCGTGGTCTATGGCCGCGAGGAGTGCGGCGTGCACGA
>JBCCYN010000057.1:0-24769 GCA_039189655.1 Pseudomonadota bacterium
CCGACGCCCACTCTCGGGGCGCCCTGGTGGGCCTCACCCTCGCCCACGGCCCCGAACACGTGTTCCGCGCCATCATGGAGGGCGTCGGCTTCGGCACCAAAGCGATTCTCGACGCCATGGCCAACGCGGGCCTGGAACTTTCCGTGATGACCATGGGCGGCGGCGCCTCGGCATCGGACCTGTGGGTCCAGATCCATGCGGACACCGCGGGTCTTCCGGTCCACATCCCCGAAGCGCGCGAAGCACCCAATGTGGGCTGTGCCGTCCTTGCCGCCTACGGTGCGGGAGGCGTTTCGTCCATCGAGGAGGGGATAGCCGCCTTCGTCAAACCCGGCCGCACCGTCGAGCCCCGCCCCCGGGAAACGGCCATGTACGCGGAAATCTACGAGCGCCACAAAGCCATCTACCCGGCCCTGCGCGACATCGCCGCCCCCGCCGCCTGAAGGTCTGGACAACCCACCGCAAGCACGGCGAAAATTCCAATCAATCGATCTGCTGAAGCGCCCGCGCGGCGGATCGATCCCCCCATGCGGGCGCGAGGGAGATTTTTTTATGAAGACCACCGCGAGCCTTCTCGCCCTCACGGTCGGCGCCACGGCCCTTGCCGGCGTGGCCGTCGCCCAGGATACCTACAAGATTCCCACGGTCGTAAAATTGTCTGGCATCCAGTGGTTCAACCGGCTGGAGGAGGGCGTCAAAGATTTTGCCGCCCAGACCGGCTACGACGCCTTCCAGGTGGGTCCCCCCTCCGCCGATGCGCAGCTCCAGGTTCAGCTCATCGAGGACATGATCGCCCAGGGTGCCGACGCCATCACGGTCGTCCCCTTCTCCCCCGAAGCCGTGGAACCGGTTCTGAAGCGGGCCATGGATCAGGGCATTAAAGTGGTCACCCACGAGGCGTCCGACATTGAAAACGCCCATTGGGATCTTGAAGCCTTCCGCAACTTCGATTTTGGCGGCGTCATCATGCAAGGCCTTGCCGAATGCATGGGTGAAGAAGGCGAATACTCGGTCTTTGTGGGTTCGCTCACCTCAAAAACCCATAACGAATGGGTGGACGGCGCCATCGCCTACCAAAAAGAAAACTACCCCAACATGACCCTGGTGGGTGACAAGAACGAAACCTACGACGACCAGCAGCAAGCCTACCAAAAAGCCCAAGAAGTCCTGCGCACCTACCCGAACATCAAAGGCATGCAGGGCTCCGCCTCCACTGACGTGGCGGGTATCGGCCTTGCCATCGAAGAGCGCGGCCTGGAAGACGACATCTGCGTCTTTGGTCTTTCGCTGCCCTCCATCGCCGGCCAATACATGGAAACGGGCGCTGTGGACGGCATTTACTTCTGGGATCCAAAGCTTGCCGGCGAAGCCATGAATAAGCTCGCCGAGATGCTTCTGAAGGATGAAGCCATCGGTGACGGCCTCAACCTTGGCATCCCCGGCTACGAATCCCTGCAGCAGGATGGCAAAGTCCTTTACGGCGATGCCTCGGTCAAAGTCACCAAAGACAACATGGCCGACTACCCGCTCTAGGACTGAAAGGGCGCGGCACTCCACCGCCGCGCCTCCCCTCCCCCTCTCCTCCCCCCTCCCCAGGACCGGATCGACCTCGAGGAGATCATCGCAGATGACTTCCACCGAAACCGCCAAGCAAAACGCCATCGCCTTTTACGAGCGCATGTTCAACGATTGCGAGCCCCGCGATGCCATCGAGCGCTACGTGGGCGAAGAATACATCCAGCACAACCCACACGTCGTCTCCGGCAAGCAAGGTTTCATCGACTATTTTGAGCGCATGGCGCGCGAATACCCAGGCAAGCGCGTCATCGTAAAGCGCGCCGTGGCCGAGGGTAACCACGTCGTCCTCCATTGCCACCAGATCTGGCCGGACGACCTGGAATACGCCGGCATCGACATTTTCCGCTTCGACGATAACGGCAAGATCGTCGAGCACTGGGACGTCTTGCAGGAATTGCCAAAGCAGTCCGCCCACGACAACGGGATGTTTTAGACCGGGATCACCGGCCTTTCGGCGCCACGGAGCGGCGGCTGATCACCTTGGCGGGAAGCACAAGGTTTTGCGAAACCCTCGTGCCCAACAAAATCTCCACCGCCGCCTCGCCCTTTTCTTCGGCCGGTTGGGCAACGGTCGTCAGCGGCGGGTCGAGGTAAGCACCTTCAGGAACCCCGTCGAACCCCACCACCGAAACGTCATCGGGCACCCCATACCCGCGCGCCTTCAACTGGCTGACGGCAATCATCGCTATGACGTCGGACATGGCCGCAATGGCGGTGGGCGGCTCTGGTCTATCCATCAGCCAAGCAACACCGTTCGCCACGGACGCCTCGTCCTTAAACGTCTGAAACGTCGGTAGGTCCTGCGGCTCGAGCCCCACCGCAGCGGCCTCCCGCCGATAGCCCTTCAATCGCAGCTGGGTGGTTTCGTAGGTGGCGGAAAACTGCTCATCCGGATCCACAGGCCCGCCGCCCCCCTCCCCCGACAACTCCATACTCAAGATGCCAATGCGGCGATGGCCTACCCCGGTGAGCGTCTTCATCGCCTCCGCTGCGGCCACCTCATCGTCGATCCCCACCGACACCACGCCCGCGCGCCGCCCACCGTCGATCCCCACAAAAGGCAGGTTCCGTCGCCGCACCCGCTCAAAAATCTCATCCTCGGCGAAACAATAAAGGACAAACCCGTCGGCCAGCGCCGTCTCCACCGACCACCCCGACCGCGTCTCCCCCTTCGCAGCGTCGCCTACGATGGTTAGCCCAATCCCTGCCGCATCGCACGCCCGGGCCGCACCAGCCAAAAGCCGCCGACCGTAGGCGTCCGAAATCACATCCGCAGCGCTTTCGTCGGTGAGGAGCGCCACCAGGCCCACCTTGCCGGAGCGAAGCATGCGCGCCACCGGCTGCGGCCCCGTATAGCCAAGCCGCGCCGCCGCATCGAGCACCAGTGTGCGCAGCTCCGGCGTCACCGTTTCGGGACGGTTGAAGACGTTGGATGCAGTTCCCTGACTGACCCCCGCCACGGCGGCCACATCCTTTAGGCGGACCTTAGCCATGGCGAGGCCACCGCCCGCAAGTGAAATATATGAACCGATTCAATATTACCCTTGCCAAGCTTTTTTCGCATCCCTATCTGTAAATTTGAATCGATTCATTTCCACACTCATGTCGCAAAGTCGCAAACCCAAGGGGAACACCATGATCCCTCCAAGCTATCTCTTTCCCGTTGAGAAACTGCGCAACGGCCCGGATCCCAAGGCCCGTAACCGTATCGCTTCTGTGTGGCCGGCAGCAATGATCGGCGGACTGTCGGGCGGCTTGGTCGCCTGGCTCGTTACCGCCCTCCAGGCCTGACGGCGGACGCACAGCGCCCAGCGCTTTCCTCACCCGGACTAGGCTTCGCGCCGGCAAGGTTTGACGGCATCGCCTTGCCGGGCCACCTTCGCGGCTCACCGCAAGGGAGGTCACGCGCCGATGGAGGAGCGCCCGCAGGAAAGTTCGAGCCCATCGGCAGTGGCGCACATGCGCGGCGTCTCGAAGGCGTTTGTTGGGGTGAAGGCGCTGGTGGAGGTGGATTTTTCCATCGCGCCGGGGGAAATCGTTTGCCTCGCGGGCGAAAACGGATCGGGCAAATCCACGCTCATCAAGCTGCTGGCGGGGGCCGAAAAACTCGACTCCGGCACCATCGCCTATAACGACGTCGAAGATCCCAACCCCACTCCGGTCAAAGCCGCCCGCGCCGGCATCCAAATCATCTTTCAGGACTTTTCGCTCTTTCCTAACCTGTCGGTGGCGGAGAACATCGCCTTCAACCGCCGCCTTGCCCTCGGCCGCCGGTTCATGGACTGGCGTGAGGCCAAAAAAATCGCCCGCGGCGCCCTTTCTGAGCTGGGCGTGGAAATCCCCCTCAACGCGCCCGCCGAAACGCTTCCCGTCGCCCAAAAACAGCTGGTCGCCATCGCCCGCGCCATCGTCAACGATGCAAAACTCATCGTCATGGACGAGCCGACGACCGCCCTCACCGAGCGCGAAGTGCGCCAGCTCCTCGAAATCATTCGCCGCCTGAGGGCGCGGGGCATGGCGATCCTGTTCGTCTCCCACAAGCTCGCGGAAGTTTTGGAAGTGTGCGAACGTTTCGTTGTCCTGCGCAACGGACGCGTGGTCGCCGAAGGACCGGTGAAAGACTTCGACCTTACCACCCTCACCTATCACATGACCGGCCGCCGCCTTGCCGAGGAAGCCACCGTCAGCCAACAAACCGTGCGCCCCCATGAGCGCCTATCGATCCAAAACCTTGGCCGCGGGGCGTCGTTCTCGAACGTTTCGTTCGCCCTCCATGCCGGCGAGGTTTTGGGGATCGTGGGCCTCCTCGGCTCGGGCCGCACCGAGCTTGCCAAGGCGCTGTTCGGCATTTCTCCGGCCACCAGCGGCACCATCAGCGTCGACGGCGAAGCCTGTGCCATCAATACCATTTCCGACGCCATTTCCCGCGGCATCGGCTACGTCCCCGAAGATCGCCTCACCGAAGGTTTGTTCCTGTCCCAATCCATCGGCCGCAACATCTCCGTGGGAAGCCTTGAGCGCATCGGTACCGGCGCCTTCATCAACACACGGTCAGTCAATGCGGAAGGCGAACGGTGGGTGAAAAACCTTGCCATCGCCACGCCCTCCGCGGGACTTCCGGTGCAGTCCTTGTCGGGTGGCAACCAGCAACGGGTGGTGCTCGCCCGCTGGCTCGCCACGAACCCAAAGATCTTGATCTTGAACGGCCCGACGGTGGGCGTCGATGTGGGTTCCAAGGCCGATATCCACGAGGCCATCGGAGCCCTCGCCCGCGACGGACTTGGCGTCATCGTCATTTCCGACGACATTCCAGAGGTGCTTACCTCTTGTCACCGGGTATTGGTGATGAAGGCCGGACAGATCGTCGACGAGGTGGCCCACGGCGAAGTGGACGAGGACGAGCTAACCCACCGGCTAGCCGCTTGACGTGAGGCGAAGCTGCGAACTTCGATTAGCATTTGGAAGGCAACTATGAATTCTGAAAGCAAGTCGGTTTCGCATAGTGCTGTAAGTCACGAGCAAAGGCCTAAACTCTATCTTGTTTGTTGAGTGCGCCAGACCTTACGCCTATTCCAATAAATGGAGCTAAGTTAATGCAGCTTCCACGAGCGACGCAGCAACGACTATTTTCCAATTTGAATGATTTGAATGGCACTTCGCAGCTCTGACAGTGTCAGATATTTTACTTAGTAATACTTAGGTTCTGGGAGAGAGGCGATGATAGATCATGTCACCTTCGGCGTCACTGATTTTGCCCGTTCGGTGAACTTTTACGACAAGGCTTTCGCGCCGCTCGGCGTGAGACGGCTGTTCGAAGTGCCCCTCGAATTCTCGAACGGCGTAAGGGTTGCGGGGTATGGTGACGACCGGCCTTGGTTTTGGCTCGCGGAGGAAAATGCCACGACCGGATTGCTGCACATTGCCCTCCAATCGAACGAACGGGCTGGCGTTGACGCATTTCACGCGGCCGCGCTTTTGGCCGGGGGCACCGACAACGGCGCGCCTGGCCTAAGACCCCATTATCACAAGGACTACTACGGTGCATTCGCTCTTGATCCTGACGGGCACAATATCGAGGCCGTTTGCCATCTTCCGGAAAAGTCATAGCCGCGGACGACAAAGCTTTAAATTCAACAAGGTAAGATGATTTCTAGCGCTTCCCACGGCGCACGAAAATAGACCGCCTCGATGGTGCTCCAACACACCCGCCATGTCAGCCCCTCGGCGACCGTCAGGGAGAGCGGCCGATGGGCGCGTCGTCCATGAGCGTTCTTATGGCGACGGCGCCCTGAGCCCCATGGACGCTGCTCTCCAGCCCGGCACCCAACCATGCCCGTGGGGCACTCACCCCAATCAGTTCTTTTGGTGGGACACCCAAATGCGACGTTCTTCCGGAGCCGACAATTTCAGGAGCCCGCGCAAAGCCCGGTGGGACAACCCTGAAAAGCGCAGCGTGGGTTGAGGCATCGGGCTTTGCGCGGGAGAATAACCATCGGCGGGAGGACTTTTTGCACTATCCTAAAGAGCTGCGCAGCCGCCTATTAACCAAACAGCGCAAAAAACTAATCCCCGCCCCAAAAACCTATGCCAAGTTTCCCCGGTCGCTCGATCCAAGGGGAGGCGCGTCCGGACCGGCCGCCGCGAGGATTGAGGGCTTCGGTGGCTTCCAACCGTGAATAACGGGCGCGGGCAGAAGTTCACACCGGCACGGATTTCGTTCTCGCCGGCGGGGCATCTCCGATCGGCGAACATGAGAGACACGCCCCGCCAAAGGCCCTCGCGGGTCATAGGGGCGGCAGTGAGGACGGGGTATATCCCCGAGCCGAGGTCTCTTGGGCGAGATGCCCTGCCCAGTCCGGGCGACCGGCCGAGGCGGGGTTTGGGGCGTAAAGCCTGGACCGCACCGGACAAAGCCGAAGGCGGGACCTGTGAGGGCAACCTCACACAATTCAAAATTCGCGGTTGCGCTCCCAGCGTCCCGCCGATCCCCAAAACCTCGGCCGCATAGGCGCGGGATTACGCCCGCTTGCCCCCGCCGTCACCGTCGCACAGCGTGCACCGTTTATTCCAAAGTGTGGTCCCAGCCCTCCTCCGTACCCGCCACAATGGCCACACCGGCCTCCTTAGAGGGGACAATCTCCATAATGTCGTTGTGCACCATCGGCCAAAATTTTGCGCAGAGCTGGATCACGTCGGCCTTGGACGCCGCCTCGACGATGCCATAGCCTTCAGAGTTGCTGACCCAGCCCGCAAATTTGACCGTTCCGAGCTGAAGGTCGACGTCCCCTTCGGTAAGCATCTCGTTCCAGATGCGGATGAGCGACGCGCGATCGGTGGGCCACTCCTGCGGCTCACATTTCCAGTGCGTGATGTACGTGGGCACAGCCTCTCCTTTTCCCCTGTTGCGCACCGAAACCATAGCCCCAATTTCCTAACGCCCCGCCACCGCCTGGACAGATGCAACCGCGTCGAGGCAAATCCACTGGATGGATCTGCTCACCCTATTCGGCTTCGTCGCCGTCAGCCTGATGCTGCTCACGTATGCGCTGGAAAAGCGCAGTGCCTGGTATGTCTTCGCCTTCGCCATCGCCTGCGTACTGGCCTCTATCTACGGCTTTCTTCAGGGCGCCTGGCCGTTCGCCTTTGTGGAGGCCATCTGGGCCCTCATCGCCCTCAAACGCTGGCGCGACCGCGTTGCCGCAGAACGCCTTTGAGCGTTTGCCGCAAAAAGCCCGGATCGCTAGCCCCACTCCCCCGCCCCCAGCCAGCGCTCCGGAACGGCTTCCCCTTGCCGAGCACCCGTTGTACCGTTCTTCAAAGGCTCGCTCAGATCGTCGCAAACACGCCAAGATCCCGCTGCCCCGAGGCAAACTAAAGCATCCTTCTCACCGCGGACGCCGACACCGATGACCCTTCTCGACATCAAAAATCTCACTGTCGCGTTCCCGACCCGGCGCCGCACCATCGTCGCAGTGGACAGGGCGAACCTCACCGTGGAACCGGGAGAAATCCACGGTCTCGTCGGCGAATCCGGTGCCGGAAAGTCCACAATCGGTGCCGCCGTGATGGGGCTTTTGGACAACCCCGGTCGCATCGCCGGCGGCGAGATCGATTTTCGCGGAAACGTCATCAGCGGTCTTGATGCAGAAGCCATGCGCGAGCTTCGCGGCAAGAAGATCAGCATGATTTTCCAAGACCCGCTGACGAGCCTCAACCCCCTTTTCACCGTTCGTCGTCAGCTCACCGAGACGATTTTGGAACACCTCGACGTCACCAAGTCCGAAGCCAACGAGCGGGCCCTTGCCCTCATAGACCGGGTCGGCATTCCAGACCCTAAAACCCGCCTTGACCAGTACCCGCACCAGTTTTCCGGCGGCATGCGCCAACGGGTGGTGATCGCGCTCGCCCTTTGCTCAGAGCCCAATGTCATCATTGCCGATGAGCCCACCACCGCCCTCGACGTTTCGGTCCAAGCCCAAATCCTCGACCTCATCAAGGAACTTGCCCGCGAACGTCAGGTGGGCGTCATCCTCATCACCCACGACATGGGCGTCATCGCGCAGACCACCGACAACGTCACGGTCATGTACATGGGCGAGGTGGTGGAGAGCGGCCCGACATCGACCGTTATGGGCAAGCCCGAACACCCCTACACAAAGTCGCTCATCGCCGCCGTCCCACGCCCCACGGTCAAGCTAAAGCGCTTTCCCCAGATCAGCTACGGCGGCCGCGAGACCCATTTTGCTATCGAAGACCTCAGCCGGGACTGGCCTGCGGTCAACCACGATCGAACGAAGCCGCTGCTGGAAGCAAAGAACCTGACGAAGAAGTTCGTACAGAAGGGCAGTCTCGCCCCGTGGGCGCGCGAGTATTTTACCGCTGTTGACGACTTCAGCTTCGATATTTGGCCGGGCGAAGTGTTTGGGATCGTCGGCGAGTCCGGATCCGGCAAATCAACCGTCGCTCGAATGATTTGCGGGCTTTACAATATTGACGGCGGATCGGTGAGTTTTGACGGGAAACTTGTGAGCGACATGAAAGACCGCCGGTCGCAGCAAGAATTTCGCCGCAAGATCCAGATGATTTTTCAGGATCCCTACTCTTCCCTAAACCCGCGCATGCGCGTCGACAGCGTCGTCGCCGAGCCCATCCACCACCACAAACTGCTGTCAGGCCGCGCCGTAAACGACAGAGTCGACGAGTTGCTCGAACGGGTCGGTCTAGGCGCCGAGGCGGGCTTACGTTATCCACACGAATTCTCAGGCGGTCAGCGCCAACGCATCGCCATTGCCCGGGCCCTTGCCACACAGCCTCAGTTCCTCATTTGCGACGAGCCTACCAGCGCGCTCGATGTGTCCATCCAAGCTCAAATCCTCAACATATTGAAAGATTTGCAGGAACATCTCGGCCTCACAATGCTTTTCATCAGTCACGATTTGCCTGTGGTTCGCCAAATGTGCGACCGCGTCGCCGTCGCAAAGAACGGCAAATTGGTCGAACTGCAGTCAACCGATGGGCTCTTCAACAATCCCCAATCAGCCTACACAAAAGAGCTGTTGACCTTAATGCCACGGCTGGATGACCTTTCCATGGAAGGCCTCGAATAGCGCGAAGCGACGATAATACCGATGAAACTAGGCTGCTTCGACAGAAGCCTATACAGTAAAATACTTAGATTAATTATTATTATTTAATATTTTTGTTGACGCTATTTCTTGGCGCGCTAGATAAATCTCAGTAATAATACTATTCTTCGCCTCCCAGAGGCAAATTACTCTCTTCAAATGACTATGCATTAATGCAGCGCAACCATCGATTATTCATAATGAATTTTTGCTGGCATCTAAGTATCGCTTGATTACTGGACGGGTACCTTCGTTCCAGAGTGCCGATAGAGATTTTGTGAACGAACCGGCGAATTTCTGCTCCCTCGCCACGTCTCCATACACCTTTTCCATAGAAAGCCATGCGGTCGGGTCGGACTTGGCGCGCTTGGCCAGCGCATTCAGTTGTGCCCATTCGGGATCGTTCGGCTCTATGGTCTCACCGGCATCAGTGGTTCCCGCGCAGTAGCGGCACCAAAGCGCCGATTCCAATGCCAGGCCTTCTACCGACCCGCCTGCATTTAGGCGATCTCGGATGGTCGGGACAATAAATTTCGGTTGACGATTCGATCCGTCGAGGCAAAGGCGGCGAACAGTATCGCCGATTTTAGGATTGGCGAAGCGACGTACAATCGTCTCGAAGTATTCATCAATATCTGTGTTTGGAACGGGCGGGACGGTTGGGATGATTTCTTCGCTCTCCACCTTGCGCAAAAACGCCTCCACAAGCGGTTCCTGCATTGCTTGATGGACGAATTCTATACCCATAAGGCCTGCCGGATAGGCAATCACCGCATGCCCGCCGTTAAGAATTCGAATTTTCATTGCTTCGTAGGGTGAGACATCGGAGACGAACTCAACCCCCACCTCATCGAAAGCCGGACGACCGTCGGAAAAAATATCTTCCAACACCCATTGGCTAAAGTCTTCGCAGAAGACCGGCCACGCATCATCTATGCCGAAATCCGTAGCGAGAATGTTCTTTTCACGCTCACCAGTGGCAGGGGTGATACGGTCTACCATCGCGTTCGGAAATGCCACATCTTGCTCGATATGGCTGGCGAGCGCGTCATCTTGGAGCGCCGCCACCCCTGCCACCGCAGCCCGCGCGACGACACCGTTGTGGGGAATGTTATCGCAACTCATGACGGTGAACGGTGCGTGTCCCGCTAGCCTTCTGCGTTGAAGGGCGGTGGCGATAAGGCCGAATACCGTCTTTGGCCCAGCCTCTGCCGCGCTCTCATTTTCGGTGGCAAGTAAAGAAGGCTCGAATTTGCCCTGGGAGTTCAGAAAATAGCCCCCTTCGGTTACGGTCAGCGATACGATGCGCGTCATCGGATCGGTGAGCCTACGGAGAATGGCATCGACGTCGGCAACCGGAGCGAAATCTATCATTGCACCCGTCACTCGGGCGCGACTTGCAGTCGCCGACTGCTCCACAACCGTGGTCAGGTAGTGCTGCGATGCCAGCGCCTCGCGCATTCTACGGTCGCCCGGCATAAGGCCGGCGCCGACGATGGCATATTCTTTGTCGCGACCTTGTTCGAAAAGTTGGTCTAAGTAGACCGCTTGGTGAGCGCGATGAAAGTTACCAACGCCAATATGGACTATGCCTGGTTGCAGCTGACTGCGGTCATAGGTGGGAACGGTCGCCTTCGATATTGTGGGCAAAGCGTCCTGAGAAAGGCGTACCGCCATTACGTTGTCCTCGTGGGTTCTCAGCAGGATCAGTGGCGTTGGGCGGCTACTTTAGGCGAGAGCGGCTCCATCGTGACCGAAGCGATGGATTTTGTCGGCAGCGGGTGTGAGAAAAACGGTGTCGCCGTGGTGGAGGCCAAATTCACCGTCGGCACGGGCCGTTACTGTCCCGACACCGTCCACATTCACATGCAGGAACGTGTCGGATCCCAGGTGCTCTGAAACGTGTACAACACCTCGCCACGTGCCGTCGTCTCTTGAAAGGTTTAAATGCTCGGGGCGAACGCCAATAGTCGTGGCATCGTGCTTCTGCGCTGGCTCGCCGGAAAGAAGGTTCATCTTGGGTGAGCCGATGAAGCCTGCGACAAACAGGTTTTTTGGCGCTCGGTAAAGCTCAAGGGGCGAGCCGACCTGCTCAATGCGGCCCGCATTCAGGACAACGATTTTGTCGGCCATCGTCATGGCTTCCACCTGATCGTGGGTGACGTAGATCATCGTCGTCGCAAGAGAGTTATGAAGCTCGGAAATTTCAAGGCGCATATTAACGCGCAGCGCTGCATCGAGGTTGGATAGTGGCTCATCGAACAAGAATGCCGCAGGCTCACGAACGATGGCTCGACCAATGGCCACCCGCTGACGCTGACCACCCGAGAGTTGACCCGGCCGGCGCTCCAAGTAATCACTCAGGTTGAGGACCTTTGCCGCACTCTCTATGCGCCGGTTCATCTCGGCCTGATTGATCTTCGCCATTTTGAGTGGGAACCCAATATTCTTCCGTACGGTCATGTGCGGGTAAAGGGCGTATGATTGAAACACCATCGCCAGGCCGCGCTTTGCCGGTGGGGTCAACGTAGCGTCGCGCCCATCGATTTTGATGGTGCCGCTGGTGACGTCCTCAAGACCTGCAATCAGGCGCAAAAGGGTGGACTTACCGCAGCCGGACGGGCCGACAAAGACCACGAACTCGCCATCCTCGATTTGAAGGTCGAGCGGCTTGATGACGTCAACGTTGCCAAAACTCTTCGTGACGTCGTGGAGGCTGATTTGGCCCATAGCGTCCTCCTACTTCACTGCACCAAAGGTCAGGCCGCGCACCAATTGTTTCTGACTGAACCAGCCAAGAATCAAAATCGGTGCGATGGCCATCGTCGATGCCGCCGACAGTTTTGCGTAAAAGAGTCCTTCAGGGGACGAATAGCTGGCGATGAACGCCGTGAGCGGCGCAGCGTTCGCAGCCGTCAGATTGAGTGTCCAAAACGCTTCGTTCCACGCCAATATGATGTTGAGAAGGAGCGTTGAAGCTATTCCCGGCACCGCCATGGGCACCAGGACGTAGATGATTTCGGAGCGCAGCTCCGCGCCATCCATCCGCGCGGCCTCTAAGATTTCTCCAGGAATTTCCCGAAAGTAAGTGAAGAGCATCCACACGATAATGGGAAGGTTGATGAGCGTGAGGACGATAACGAGGCCGAAACGCGTGTCGAGCAGTCCGGTATCGCGGAAAATCAGGTAGATGGGGATGAGCACGCCCACTGCCGGCAGCATCTTGGTGGAAAGCATCCACATGAGGATATTTCGAGTTGCTTTCGACGGCACGAACGCCATGGACCATGCTGCGGGAATGGCGATGGCAAGCCCGAGCAAGGTGGAGCCGACCGAAATCACCACCGAATTCCAGAAATGCCTAAAATAGTCCGAGCGCTGCTGCACTTCGGAATAGTTTTCCGTTGTCCATTCGAAGAACAGGAAAGACGGTGGTGAGGCGATGGCCTCCGCCTCTGTCTTAAAGCTCGTCAGTATGGTCCAAAGGATCGGGAAGAAGATCAGAAGCCCAATTGCCCAGGCCAGGACCGTGACAAGTAGTTTTCTCTGTGTGGTGACTTCGCGGGCCATCGTCAGATATCCAAGTTCTTGCCGATCATCCGCATGAGGAAGATGGCGACAATATTGGCGAGGATCACCGCGACGATGCCACCGGCCGAACCGCCGCCCACATCGAACTGGAGAAGCGACTGGGCGTAGACGAGGAAGGTGATGTTTGTGGTAGCGTATCCCGGTCCACCGTTGGTGGTCACCAGGATTTCCGCAAAGATCGACAACAAGAATATTGTCTGAATTAGAATCACCACAGTAATCGCCCGCGCTAGGTGCGGAAGAATGATGAAGCGGAAGCGCGAGAGCGGCGGGGCACCATCCATTTCTGATGCCTCAAGCTGCTCTGAATCGAGCGATTGCAGCGCTGTCAACAAAATGAGCGTCGCAAAGGGCAACCACTGCCAGGCTACGATCAGAATGATGGACGCAAGGGGCGCATGCGCCAAAAAGTCGAAGGCTGGTAACCCGAACAGCTTTGCAACCCATGCAAAAAGCCCGTTCACCGGGTTCATGAACATGTTCTTCCACACCAGCGCGCTGACGGTCGGCATCACGAAGAACGGGGCGATGACCAGAATTCGCACGATGCCTTGGCCAAAGAATGGCTGGTCGAGGAGCAGAGCAAGAAGAATACCGCCGCCGATGGTGATCACGAGAACGCCCGCTACCAAGATCAGAGTGTTGGTGAGCGCGGCAAAGAAGGCGGGGTCAGTGAGGAAAAATTCGTAGTTTAGAAAGCCAATCCACTCTTCCTGGCCCGGCATGAGCAGGTTGTAGCGCAGAAACGAAAAGTAGATGGTCAGCGACAGCGGAATGATCATCCAGCCAAGAAGCAGGATGACCGCTGGAGAGAGCATGAGCCGCGCGGCGGCGCGGGAATGGGCGGTGGCCATCGCGACCCGATCCTTTGCGGTTACATGCGGTCAAGGTCGGTGGAAACGGGGCGCCGCAAAGCGGCGCCCCAAGGTGGCGTGACCTTTCGGTCGCGCGCTCCCGGCTACTTGGGGTAGCCGGCTTTCCGCATTTCGCGCTCGCTTAACTGCTGCGCGCTCTGAAGCGCCTGATCGGCACTCACATTACCGGCCAATGCAGCCGAAAACTGCTGTCCCACTGCAGTGGCAAGACCTTGGAACTCCGGTATCGCCACAAATTGTACGCCGACATAGGGAACTTCATCAATCGTCGGGTTGGCAGGGTCTGCCGAATTGATGGAGTCGAGCGTCATTTGCGCAAACGGAGCTGCGTCGAGATAGGCCTGGTTCTCGTAAAGGGACGTGCGCGTGCCGGGTGGAACGTTTGCCCAACCTTCCTTCTCGGCAACGAGTTCAAGATAGTCTTTTGACGTGGCCCAAGCGATGAACTTCTTCGCCGCGTCGGTGGCATCGGAACCTGCCGGTATCGCGAGCGACCATGCCCACAGCCAGTTTCCGCGCTTACCCTTGCCTGCGTCCGGTGCAAGGGCGAAACCTACCTTGTCAGCCACTTCACTATCGTCGGGATTCGTCACGAAGGAGGCCGCCACGGTGGCGTCGATCCACATGCCGCACTTGCCGGTCTGGAAGAGAGCAAGGTTTTCGTTGAAACCATTGTTTGACGCGCCTGGAGGGCCTGCATCGTTCATGAGGTCCAGGTAGAAGTTGAGTGTCTCCTTCCACTCGGGGCTGTCGAACTGCGGGTTCCATTCCATATCGAACCAGCGCGCACCGAAGGAGTTCGACATGGCCGTTAGGAATGCCACGTTTTCGCCCCAGCCGGCCTTACCGCGCAGGCAAACACCGTAGATCTCGTTGTCCTTGTCGGTCATCTTCCGCGCTGCGTCAGCGATGAACTCCCACGTGGGAGCATCGGGCATTTCAAGGCCAGCAGCTTCCATGAGGTCTGTACGGTACATGACCATGGAAGACTCGCCATAAAACGGCGCAGCGTAGAGACTTCCATCGACAGTGAGACCGCCGCGAATGGCGGGCAAAAGGTCGTCGATGTCGTAGTCATCGCCAAGGTCATCGAGGGCCACAAGCCAACCCTGGGCGCCCCAGATGGGCACCTCGTAGGTGCCGATGGTCATGACATCGTACTGGCCGCCCTTCGTGGCGACGTCTGTGGTTACGCGCTGGCGTAGGACGTTTTCTTCGAGCGTGACCCATTCCAGCTCAATGCCGGGGTTCTGTGCAGTAAATTCGCCCGCAAGCTCTTGCATGCGGATCATATCACCGTTGTTGACCGTGGCGATGGTAACGGTTTGGGCATTGGCGGCTGCCGCGAGCGCAAGCGCCGACGTGGCGCCCACAAGGGCATGCAAAAGCGTCATTCGGTTCCTCCCTGAATAAGACGCTGCTTTATGTTTTGCGTGTATTCATCGAACGATGCGGCGTTCTTGTCAACGAAACTTCTGTGCCGGTTGCCCTTGCTAGCCGCTCCCACAGATACGTCTGATCGACAGGTTCTGGGAGGCGAGAGTGTGAGCGCTTGGATCAAAATGATCTCCGATGGAGATGCGGACGAAGCGCTGCGTCGCGACTTCGACAACGCCCGCACACCCCACGGCACCCTTGATAATGTCATGCGCGTTCACGGCCTGCGCCCGGCTACGCTTCGCGGCCACGTGGCCCTTTATCGGGCTGCACTCCACGATGATGCCAACGCGCTACCGCCTTGGCTGCAGGAAACCATCGCGAGCTATGTCTCCATCATTAACGGGTGCGCCTACTCCCTCGCCAACCATTGGGCGAACGCGCGCCATCTCCTTGGCGATGACCAGCGGGCCGATATAATCGAGGCAGCACTCAACCAGCGCCGACCGCAGGATGCATTCAACGCCAGCGCGCTCGACAGCCGTGCCCTCGCCCTCTTGCGCTACGCGGAAAAACTGACCCTTTCGCCGGCAGCCATGGTGGAAGGCGATGTGGCTGATCTGCGCAGTGCGGGGCTCGACGACGGGGAAATCCTGGAAGCCAATCAAATCGTCGGCTACTTTGCCTACGTGAACCGGCTCCTTAACGGTTTGGGGGTAACCACCGAAGGCGATGTGGTGGGCTACTACGCGTCCTAAGGCGGACATTTGCGGAGCACTTCCGGTGCAAGGATAAAGGAAGGATACCACCCATGGGTGACGCGGCGGCGCAGGCGGTTGGCGCCGAAAACATCCCGGTCATCGACATAACCCCGCTGCGGGACGGCCGCGACGCGCAAAAGGTTGCCGACGCGCTCCACACGGCGAGTGAGGGTTTGGGCTTCATCTATGTGAGCGGCCATGGCATCGCGCAGGACGCCATCGATGGGGCACGGTCGTGCGCCTACGAGTTCTTCCGCGCCCCTGAAACCCAAAAGGCCACTGTTGCCGTTTCCAAAAGCCATCGGGGGTGGCTCGCCTCTGGTGGCGCAAAGATGTCCGATGACGCGGCGCCGGATCTGAAAGAAAGTTTTATCTGGGGGATCCAGGGCGATGCTGGCGCACTCCCCGATCGTCACCCGTTGCGCGGAGAAAATCGCTGGCCGACCTTCGTTCCAGCGCTGGAAGGCGCCGCCATGGCCTACTTCTGGCAGGCCCACGAGGTGGCCCATCACCTGATGCGCGGGTTTGCCGTCGGGCTCGGGCTTGCCCAAGACCGCTTCTTGCGCACCGCTGACAAACCCCTTAGCAGGGCAAGCTTCGTCTACTACCCGCCCCAGCCGGCGGACAGCGCTGGCCCGCGGTTCGGGGTCGGCGCTCACACCGACTTTGGCGTGCTCACAGTGCTGTGCCAGGACGACGTGGGTGGGCTGGAAGTCCAGACGGTCTCGGGCGACTGGATCGCAGCGCCGCCCATTCCCGGAACGCTCATCGTCAATGTGGGGGACCTCCTCTCCCGCTGGACGGACGGCGCCTATGTCTCGACGCCGCACCGGGTGATCAACCGCTCGGGCCGGGAACGTATGTCGCTGGTCCTAGCCTATGACCCCAATCCTGAAACCGTGATCGACCCGCGCGATATTTTCGGCCCACACCACCGCGCGGGCGCCGAACCCACCACATGCGGCGACTATTTGATTGACCGGTTCGGGCGGGCGTTCGCCTACCGCGCCAAGGCGTGAACGGACGGCGACGCCGCTGACCATGGAACGCGTTGATCCTGGCGTCCCCGGTGCCGCGCTGGAAGAAGGCGCCGCAAACCTCTTGTTCGGCTGCGCGGGTCTTTATGCGGGCCAAAGCCTTCTCATTGTGCGCGAAGATCCGGCGCTTGGCTGGTACGACGCCGCGGCGCCGCTTGCCGTAGAAGCGCTCGCGCGACGCCATCGGATCAACACTAAAACCATCCTCACCCGGGCATTGGAAGAGGGCGAAGACGGCGCGGTGAATGCCGCCGAAAAGGATGACGACACCGTCGTTTATTTCGCGCGCCTGGGCGACCGCAGCCGCTTTAACCGCGACCCGTCAGGCCGCACGGTGGTGATGTGCTACGCCACGACAGCGGCGCTCCTTGGCTCACGCTACGGCACCGCTCCCTATGCGGCGACACAGGCGTTAAAAACGGCCATCGATAGCGCGCTCTTCGGCGCCAGCGAAATCGAGGTGACCTGTCCCCTTGGCACGAGTGTTCGCGGGAATGGGGGCGGTGCGTCGCCGGGTGGCGCGGACGTCACGGTGCGGCGCTTTCCCCTCGGGGTGCCGACCCCCATTCCGGCCGCAGCGTTCACAGGCATGGTGGCGCTCGCCCGCTATCTCACCCCCACCGGTTCGAAGGTCTATGAGCCCGCCAGCCTTCACCTGCCGTCAGTGGTGATGGCGGAAATTTCTGGCGGGCGGATGACCGGGCTGACAGGCGATCCTGCGGTGGTTGATGCCATCAAGGCCCACTATCGCGCGGTGGCCACCCGTTTTGGCATCGACGAAAGCGCGGTTCACTCCTGGCACGCCGGCTTTCATCCCGGTATCGCCTATGCCGCCCCCGTGGAGGAAAACCCAGACCGCTGGTCGAACACGGTGTTCACCTCGCCCCGGGCGCTGCACTTTCACACCTGCGGCGACTATGCGCCCGGCGAAATCTGCTGGATGGTGATCGACCCGACGGTCACCGTGGACGGCGTTGCCCTGTGGCAGGACGGCCAGTTCAGGCCTTCTGCGCATCCTTTAACTGCGCCCTTTGCTGAGCCTCCATCTTCAATCGCTGCGCTCTTTGCCGAACCCGCAAGTCCAGTATGTTTTTATAAAGGACCCCTGCCTGCACGGTGAGGGCAATGCGGTTGCGGATCACATCGTGGAGAAGGTCAGCGAAGGCGAGGATGCCAGCTTCGGAAAAATGGGTGCCATCGGAGCGGAAGGGACCCGTCAGGACGTCGGTGTTGGGGCCGGCAATGACGTTGTCGTAACGCTCTATGATGGCTTCCTGGGCCGCGATCACTTCAGGCGCCGCCGAACCCATGCGCAAGGACGCGCGGCAGACGATCCAAAGGCCGGTGGGAATGTGCATGGAAACGAGGTTGTGGAGTTCGGCAAAGCGATCCTCGTATTCCTGCGCGCTGGTGCCCTTGCGGTTATCGGCCTCCCCCTGGTGCCAGACAATGTATGTCGGCGGCTGCGGGCCGTCGGCAATCTCGATCAGTTCCTTTTCAAGGGCCTCGTAGCAGAAGCCGCCGGGCGCCCAATCGGCGATGGAGGTGCCGCCTTGCGCGCGAAGGCTCAACAAGAGTTCGCCCACGTTGGGGCTCGCCGCCATCTTCTCGGCAACGATCGGCCATACGGAGGCGCCCGTGCCGCTCCCCCCGGGCACGGGATCGGCAAGGGGAACAGTCTCGCCCTTCACCAGCGCTGCCCCCTTTGCTGCACGCAAAGGCCCGGCGCCATGGTTGGCAAGGTTCGATTGTCCAAGCGCGAGGACATGCACCCGCTCTCCCCAATCGGACTTCCAGGCCACCTTCTCTGTGTCGACGTGCTTTAAGAAGGAGGTGGGATTGGTGAGATTGGCCGGCTCCTTGGTGATCGCCGCTTCCTCGGGCGCCAAACGCTGTCCATCGCGCATCTGTTCGTCGAGGGATTCTACTCGCGCCGCATCGGTGCGATTGTCGCTGGAGACCGCCGCGTCCTGCATGGCACGAATGACGTGGGTCAGCCGGTCGACATATTTGTCTCGCTCTGCCGTCCCCACCCGCAGGATCGCCTCATAGGATTTGCGCTGGGCGATAATGATCGGGTCCATGGCATAGGGCGTCGTTTCGAACGCGGAGCGGCTGCCGATCTGGATGCCCGTGATCTTCCTGTGGAAAAGGGTGCGTGCGTGGCCCTCGGCCTCGGCCCTGTCCATGCCGTCGAACGCCATCAGGTCTTCAACGCAGTAGTTGACGAGCCGCATGACATCATCGCTGCGCCGCAAAAAGTGCAATGATCCCAGCGGCCTGAGATAGCTATGGTTGTAGTTGCGCGTGGCGATGAAGGTGATTTCCGGCACGCCCGCAATGCCGCCGGCCGCGGCGTCGTGGAGGCCCACGCCGAAATCGAAGAAGCCGGTGAGAAAGATTTCTCGCGCCCGCACATAGCGTTCGATGAGGTGCTCGCGCCTCGTCACGGCGTAGGTGCTGGAAAACGGCCACTGGCCGTACATGGCACAGCGCCAGCGGGCATTTGGGCCCTCGATGGCCCGGGACACCGTCAGCGAAGCGTGGAGATCGTCCGGCTTCCACATGGAAAACGCGAGAATTGCGCCCATGGACGTCACCGCCGGCGGGCAAGCGTCCAGCTCCGCCTCCGCGCGCGCCAGGGCATCCATCAGCGGGAAATCGTCATCGGACCCCATGATGATGTTGCGGTCGTCAAGGCCGTTGAGCACATCGAGCAGCCGATCGAAGAACGGCATATCGTAGGGATAGCGGCGATATTCGATGTCGAGGGAGCGGTCAGCGCTTTCCATGGCCGCCTTGTTGGCCTTGGCAAAATCCTCAAGGCTGCCATCGGCCACGATGACGCGTGTCTCGGGGTAAAACCGCTCGAGGAACCGAACCACTGAAAGCAGCGACGATGGCCTGTTGCGCGTTGGTATGAGGACCCTTGTCATCAGCGATTGCTCTAAATCCGTTCTAGCCATAGGAGAGGTAGATTCTTGCCGAAAAGGCGGGTTTCAAACTTCCTCGCCGACGACACTCAATGCCCATGACACAACAAAGACCGAAGTTGAACCACTTCCTCCTCGCGTGCATGCCCAAGAGCGGGTCGACCTATCTTGCCCAAATCCTCGCCAACATGCCGGGGATGCGCCGCGAGCATCTGGTCCCCGGTTACGAGCGCCGTGAGCAGGAGCTGTGCACGGTTCGGCTGATGGAGATGCGCCAACTGACGGGGGGCCTGCTTCGCATGTGGCGGGAAGCCGGAGGGACGGCGGGCGTCAAGCCGGTGGGTTTTGTGGCGCAGCATCACCTGCGTTTTTCCAAGCCGACGAAGGTGCTCATAGACCGGTTCGAGCTCATGCCGATCGTTCTGGTCCGCAACATTTTTGATGTGGTGCCAAGCCTTTACGACCATGTGCGCACCCACCTAACGCTCCCCATGGCGTTTATGGACCATGAATTTTTGGAGCTCGATGAGGGCAAGGCGCTGGATATGATCAGCGACTTAATCATCCCTTGGTACTTCAACTTTTATGTGAGCTGGTCGAAGGCGAATATCTACTGCGTGCGTATGTCTTACGAAGACGTTATCGCCGATCCCGAAGCGGCAGTGGCCAACATCTATCGGTGCTACGAAGTTCCTTGGACCCAAGAGGAAATTGCAATTGCTCTGGAGCAGGCCTCGCAGACCGATACGCGCAAGAACAAAGGCGTGGTGGGTCGAGGGGACGCGTTACCGGGCTCGGTGCGCGACCGGATCAAGCGCTATGCCACCTACTATCCCGGCGTGGATTTCTCGCCCATAGGCCTGTCAGGATGACCTCTGTAGCTGATCCCGATCAGCCGGTTGCCGTGGAGTACGCCCCATGAAGGCCGTCATTCTTGCCGGCGGGCTCGGGACACGCCTTTCGGAGGAGACCGCGCTCCGCCCTAAACCGATGGTCGAGATCGGCGGCCGGCCGATCCTGTGGCACATCATGAAGATCTACAGCCACCATGGCATCAACGAGTTCGTCATTTGCCTTGGCTATAAGGGCTATATCATCAAGGAGTATTTCTCCAATTATTTCATGCACATGTCTGACGTTACCTTCGACATTGCGAAGAACGAGATCCACTACCACGAGCCCCGGGCCGAGCCTTGGCGGGTGACGCTCGTGGACACCGGCGACGCCACCATGACTGGGGGGCGGTTGCGCCGCGTCGGCCACCTTTTGCGTGCCGGGGCGCATGGGACGGGCGAGCCGTTTTGTTTCACCTATGGCGATGGGGTTGCCGACATCGACATCTCGGCTCTGGTGGCGTTTCACAAGGGCCACGGCCGGAAGGCCACCATCACAGCGGTCATGCCGCCCGGACGCTACGGCGCGCTTGACGTGGAAGACGGTGGGCAGGTCCATCGATTTGTGGAAAAACCCCGCGGCGACGGTGGGCGCATCAACGGCGGCTTTTTTGTGCTGGACCCATCGGCCATCGACACCATTGACGGTGACGCTGACGCTTGGGAAGAAGCGCCGCTCCGCCGACTTGCTGCGGCGGGAGAGCTGGTCGCCTACCCTCACGATGGCTTTTGGCAACCGATGGACACGCTGCGCGACAGGAAGCAGCTGGAAGAATTATGGGCGTCAGGCGAGGCGAAATGGAAGGTGTGGGACAGCAGGATTTCTGGCGCGGCCGACGGGTCCTCGTCACCGGCCACACCGGTTTCAAGGGCGGCTGGCTAGCGCTCTGGCTTGCGCGGCGCGGTGCTGAGGTTACAGGTCTTTCCCTCGATCCGCCCACCGACCCCGCGTTATTCCACCTTGCGAATGTGAAGGAAGCGCTCGCGGCGGACCTCCGCATCGACATTCGCGATGAGGGCGCGACCAGGGAAGCGGTAGGCGGCGCGGCGCCGGAAATTGTGTTCCACCTTGCCGCCCAACCCCTGGTGCTGGCGAGCTATGAGCAGCCGGTGGAAACCTTCGCCACCAATGTTATGGGCACCGCTCATGTGTTGGCGGGGGCCAGTGATGCCCCGTCTGTGCGAGCGGTCGTGGTGGCCACCACTGACAAAGTCTACGAAAACCGAGAGTGGCCCCATCCCTACCGCGAGCCTGACCGGCTGGGCGGTCACGATCCCTACGCGAGCTCCAAAGCCTGTGCGGAGCTTTTGACGGCCGCCATGCGCAGCACCATCGCAACCGGTGCGAACATTGCCACTGTGCGGGCCGGAAACGTGATCGGCGGCGGCGATTTTGCCACCCAAAGGCTGGTACCGGACTGCGCGCGTGCGTTTGCGGCGGGTGAGCCCGTACGCCTTCGCCACCCAGGCGCGGTGCGGCCGTTCCAACACGTTCTTGACCCGCTGGCCGGCTACCTGATGCTTGCTGAAAACCTCTTTCAGGGCGTCGAGGGGACAGCGGACGCCTGGAATTTTGGACCCGATCCCAGCGGCGAGCGGACGGTGGTCTCCATCGCGCAAAAGATGGCTGACGCCTGGGACGACGCAAACGTTCTTTGTGAAGGAGCGGAGACCGGTCCCCATGAAGCTGGGATCCTGCGCCTCGATAGCACGAAAGCGCGGACGGTCCTTGGTTGGCGCCCGAAGTGGGACGTTGCCGACACCATTGCCCACACCGCCGCCTGGTATAGGGCCTGGGCGCAGAAAGCCCCCCTCTCCGCGCTCACCCTTTCGCAAATCGAGGCCTACGAGGGCGCCGCGTGAGCGAGCGGTTCACCATCGACCCCACCGCGATTGAGGGTGTCGTCACGGTGGAGCGCCACCCCATCGGCGATCACCGGGGGAGCCTCGAGCGCCTTTACGACCACGAGGTGTTCGCTGCACTCGGCTTCGCCCGGCCGCCGGTCCAGATCAACCGCACCGTTACCCGCAAAGACGGCACGGTGCGGGGCCTTCACTTTCAGCGGGCGCCGGCGCTGGAGGCAAAGCTCGTGCAATGCCTTTCGGGCGCGATCTTCGATGTGGCGGTGGACCTGCGGGCGGGCTCACCCATGTTTGGCCGCTGGGTCGGCAAGGTTCTTAGCGCCGAGAATCGCCTCGGTCTTCTTATTCCCGAGGGCTGCGCACACGGCTTTCAGACCCTTGAGAGCGACACCGAACTTCTTTACCTGCACACCGCGCCCTACGCGCCCAGAGCCGAAGACGGCGTTCACCACGCTAGCGAAAATATCGGGATCGCCTGGCCGCGGCCTGTGGCGATGGTGTCGGACCGCGATGCAGCGCTCACTCCCTTCGGCCAAGACACTGTTCCCGTGGAATTGGACAAAACCCCATGAAGTGCCGCCTCTGCGCTGCGCCGATCACACGCACCTTCGTGGATCTTGGCACCGCGCCCCCCTCCAATGCGTACCTGGAAGCGGCGGATCTCGACCGACCAGAAAAATATTTTCCGCTGCGCGTTAAGGTGTGCGACGTGTGCTTTCTGGTGCAGACGGAAGACTTTGCCGACGCCCACGAGCTTTTTACAGCCCGCTACGGATATTTTAGCTCCACATCCTCTTCATGGCTTGCCCATGCCGAAAAATTCGTCGCCGAGGCGGTGGCGCGGTTCGGCCTCGACGGGAACTCACTGGTGACGGAAGTCGCCGCCAACGACGGCTATCTCCTGCAGTATGTGAAGGCGCGAAACATTCCTTGCCTTGGCATCGAGCCTACCGAGAGCACCGCCGCGGCTGCCCGGGAAAAGGGCTTGGAGATTGTCGGCGCGTTCCTCACCGAGGAGCTTGGGCGAAAGCTTGCGAAGGAGGGCCGCCAGGCGGATCTGGTGGTCGCCAACAACGTCCTGGCGCACGTGCCCGACATCAAGGATTTTGCGCGCGGGCTGGCCCAGCTCACGAAGCCGGAAGGGGTCGTCAGCGTCGAGTTCCAGCATCTCCTTCGCCTGGTGGAGGGCGCCCAGTTCGACACCATCTACCACGAGCACTTCTCCTACCTTTCGCTCATTGCCGTCGCTCGGCTGTTTTCCGATGCGGGTCTTCGGGTCATCGACGTCAGCGAAATTCCCACCCATGGCGGATCGTTGCGTGTGTTTGCCGCCCACGACGGAAGCCATCACGAGCCCACCGCAGACGCCCAGCGCGTTTTGGACCTGGAGCGCTCGTCGGGGGTTGCCACAGGCGGCTACTACGATGCCTTCCAACCGCGCGCGGAGGCCATCAAGGACGGTCTCCTCGCCTACCTCATCAAGGCCAAGCAGGATGGCCTTCGGGTGGCGGCGCACGGCGCGGCCGCTAAGGGAAACACCCTCCTCAACTTCGCCGGGGTCCGCCCGGATCTCCTTGCCATGGTGGCCGACGGGAGCCCCGGTAAGGTGGGCCGTTTCATGCCCGGAAGCCGCATCCCCATCGTCCGCGTCGCCGACCTTCTTGCCGCGCGGCCAGACCGTATCCTGATCCTTCCCTGGAACATTGCGGACGAGTTGGTGGCGCAGCTGGCCGAGGCCCGATCGTGGGGGGCGAAGTTCGTGACCGCCGTACCGGAAATCAGGGAGTTTTAGGTGAGTGTCCTCATCGACCCGACGGCAAGCGTCTCCAAACTTGCCGATATCGAGCCGAGCGTGCGCGGCACCCGCATCGTTATCGGCGCTGGGGCCGTGGTGGACAGTTTCGTCAAGATCAAGCCGGCGGGGGGCAGCGGCGATGTGGTGATCGGCGAGCGCACCACCATCAACTCCGGCTGCGTGATCTACACCGGCAACGGCGTCACCATCGGCAACGACGTTGCCATCGCCGCCAACTGCGTATTTGCCGCCACCAATCACGAGTTCAGCGAAAAATCCCGCCTCATCCGCGAGCAAGGCTTTCGTGCCTCCCGCGGCGGTATCGTCATTGAGGACGATGTGTGGATCGGCGCCGGCGCTGTCCTTCTGGATGGGGCGCGGGTGCGCAAAGGGGCCGTGATCGGCGCCATGTCGCTGGTGCGAGGCGAGGTGGAAGCCTAC
>JBCCYN010000058.1:0-24670 GCA_039189655.1 Pseudomonadota bacterium
CGGCATTGCCGAAGACATGCTGGAGCGAATTTTCGAGCGTTTTTACACCGACCGCTCCGAACAAAGCTCCTTCGGCAACAATTCCGGGCTCGGGCTCGCCATTTCCCGACAGATCATCGAAGCCCACAACGGCGAGATTTTTGCCGAAAACCGTTACCGCACCACCCTGGGGCCGGAACGCAACGTGGCCGGGGCACGCTTTACCGTCCGCCTGCCGTCGGTGAACTGATCGCCCGTGGCCCCACCGCCCACGGTCCACGCCGGCGCCGTCGCCCTTGGGGAAGCGGGCGTTCTCATCCGCGGCGCACCGGGCTCGGGAAAATCCACCCTGGCGCTGACCCTGGTGAGCCATTGGCAGGGGTGCCAGCGTTTTGCCGCCCTCGTGGCCGACGACCGCACCGCGCTCACCGCCGCCCATGGCCGCATCATTGCCCGCCCGGCGCAAAATCTTGCCGGCCTTGCCGAACTCCACGGGATTGGCGTGCGGCCGGTCAGCACCATTGCCGCCGTGCGGCTTTCCCTGGTGGTGGACCTTTTGGCCGAGCCGCCGAGGATGCCCGACCCCCAAAAAACCGTTACGGAATTTTTTGGATTGAACCTTCCCCGCGTAACGCTCCGGGAACGGGCGGCAGAGACCGGCAAAATTCTCCTATGGGAGCTTCTCAACGCCGACGGGTTGACGTCGCCCTTGCGCGCGACACAACGTGGCCCTGACTGACGTACGCCCGCGGGGTTCGCGACGATGATCGGACTCGTACTCGTCACCCACGGCCGGCTGGCGCAGGAACTGCGCGCTGCGCTGGAACACGTGGTGGGTGCCCAGGAAGCGGTGGAGGGCATCTCCATCCAGCCCGACGACGACATCGAACAGCGCCGGGCTGATATCGTTTCCGCCGTCGAGCGGGTGGATAGCGGGGAGGGCGTCGTCATCCTCACCGACATGTTCGGCGGCACACCCTCGAACCTTGCCATTTCGGTGATGTCGGACCGCAACGTGGAAGTGATCGCCGGCGTCAACCTTCCCATGCTTGTCAAACTGTCCTCGGCGCGCTCGACCATGCCCCTTGCCGAAGCGGTCGCCGCCGCGCGCGATGCGGGAATAAAATATATAAGTATCGCCTCCCATGTCCTCGCCGGAAGCTGACCCGTCCCACAACGCCCGAACCCTCTCCCTCACCATGGTGAACCGTCGCGGTCTTCACGCCCGGGCCGCGGCAAAATTCGTGCGGACGGTGGAACGGTTCGCCAGCACCGTCAGCGTCAGCAAGGACGGGCACACCGTCAGCGGCCTTTCCATCATGGGCCTTTTGATGCTTGCCGCAACGCCGGGCACCTCGGTGGACGTGGTGGTGGCCGGGCCCGATGCGAGCGAAGCCGCCACTGCCCTCGATGCTTTGGTGTCTTCCGGATTTGGCGAAACCGATTGATCCAAATCGTGCTAGGGGAGGCGTCCATGGAAGGCCATCGCGATCCACCGGCCCTCAGCCGCCCCACACCCGTCCTCTCCCCTGGACCCGGCAAGTGCCGGCATCAGAATTGACCCTGCGCGAAACCATCGATCCCTATGGAGAGCTGGCCGCCGCGGCCTGCAATCTCCTCGCCGACTGCATCGGTGCCCGCTACTGCGCCATGGTCGCCTTCGACGGCGGCGAGACGGTCGCCGTCAGCAGCGAATTCATGGGCCTACCGCTCCCCACCCGCCGCCAAACCATCGCCACGGTGGTGGCGGCGGTGCAGGACGCCACCTTCGAGACCGACGCGCCGTCGAGCCAGATGCTCAACGCCAAAATGCCCGAGAGCGTCGGTAGTACCGCCTGCATCCTCTTCTTTCCCGAGACCGAGATCATCGTCTTTGCCGTTCCCGCAGAAGGCCGCACGCTGCCGGTGACCGCCTTCCGCCGGGCTGCTTTGTCGGCGCTCCCCATCGTCTACCGCACCGCCGACCTTCGCACCGAGCGCACCCACCTGCGCAGCGCCCACCAGCTTCTGTCCCACGTGGAGGAGCTCGCCAAGATCGGCGGCTGGGAGCAAGTGATCGACACTGGCGAGCTCCAGTGGTCCCAGGAAGTCTATGAAATTCACGGCCTTGAGCCCGGTGCCAAGGTGGACCTGGAGCAGGCCCTCAAACTCTATCCTTCACCGGCGCGGGAAAAACTGCGTATGGAGATGGAACGGGTGGCCGCCGAGGATGGCGAGTTCGACTTGACCACCCCCATAAAGACGCCGGCGGGAGAGGAGCGCATCGTGCGCACCGTGGGCCGCAGCCACGACGGACCATCGGGGCGCCGGTTCTACGGCACCGCCCAGGACGTCACCCGCCAGCTCTCCACCGAGAAAAAGCGCTGGTGGGCCGCCAACCACGACCCGGTGACGAGCCTGCCCAACCGGCTCCTGTTTGAAGATCGCATCGCCGTGGCGGTGCGGCGGGCCCGGCGCGAGGGTCGCAGTTTTGCGCTCCTCGTGATCGAAATCGCCGACTTTGCCCGCCTCTCAGAACACACCGGCTACACCTTGCCGGACAAGCACATGCTCGACGTCGCCTCGCGCCTTGCCGACGTGACCCGGGACAGCGACACCATCGCGCGGGTTTCCATCAACGAGTTCGCCTTCATCCTGTCGGACGTGGACACGCCCGAGGCCTTCGTCCCCGCTATGGCCCGCCTGGAGGAACAGTTTAACGAAATGCAGCGCGAAAGCGGCGGCGATGGGGTCATCCCGTCGGCGGGCGTTGCCTTCTTCCCCATGCACGCTGAGGGTCCGGACGAGTTGATGCGCGCCGCCGAGATGGCGTTGGGACGGGCGCGCCGCAAGCTCGACCAACCCGTGGTCATCTTCGATCGCCCGCTTGCCAACGACGTGGAAAAGCGCCGCGAAACCGTCCTGGAGCGCGCCCGTGACAGCCTGGAAAAGGGCGAGTTCGTCCCCTACTACCAGGCCCAGTTCGACATGGAGACCAAAGAGATCACTGGCGTCGAGGCGCTGGTGCGCTGGCAAAAGCCCGAGTTTATTCTGGACGCCAAGGACTTTGCCTACGCCCTCGACGATCACGAGATCGGCAGCCGGGTGGGCCGGGCGGTGCTCGATGCCGTCATCGCCGACATCGCCAAGCTGCGCAGCCTCACCACCTTGCCCTTTCGCGTCTCCGTCAACGCCTCACGCACCGAGGTCCTGCGCAACGACTTCCTGGATACCTTTCTTGAAAAGACCCGCAGCGGCAATTTAAAGCCCAACGACTTCATCATCGAAATCACCGAGGACGTCATCATCGGCGTCGACGACCGGACGCTCCACGATAAGGTCTCCTACCTCGCCTCCTCGGGGGTGGAATTCTCCCTGGACGATTTTGGCACCGGCTATGCCTCCCTCATCCACATCACCAGCTTCCCCATCAAGGAAATCAAGATCGACAAGCAGTTCATTTCCGGCATCCAGTCGGACCGGCGAAAGCGCGCCATTGTGCGCGGCATCATGCAGATCGCCCAGTCCATGGGCCTCAACGTGATTGCCGAAGGGGTCGAAACCGCCCAGCAGCAGGAGGTGCTGCGCGAAATCGGCTGCCGCCACGGCCAGGGCTATCTCTTCTCCTTCCCGGTCCCCTTCGTGGAATTCGCCGCCATGCTGGACCAGCCCCGATGATGGATGAAACGGGCCTTCACCAACGGGCCGCCAACAGCGCGCCCCTTACGCCGCTCACCTATCTGCGCCGCACTGCTGCGGTCTATCCCGATCGTCCGGCGGTGATCCATGGCGCCCTCACGCGCAGCTGGGGCGAGGTGGATTTGCGTGCCCGGCAGGTGGCCGCTGGCTTAGTGGCCCGAGGCATCGGCAAGGGCGACGTGGTGGGCGTCCTTGCCCCAAACACCCCCGCCTTCGCGGAAGCCAACTTCGCCATTCCCCTCGCGGGCGCGGTCATGCTCACCCTCAACACCCGTCTTGATCCGGGCACCGTGCGCTACTGTCTGGAACACAGCGAGGCAAAGCTCGTCCTGTGCGACCGGGAGCTTCTGCCGCGCCTTCAGGAGGCGGTGGCCGGGCTCTCGGAGCCCCCCACCATCGTGCGCATCGACGACCACCTTGCCCCGGAGGCGGATGGCCCCAGCGACCTTTCCTACGAGGACCTCCTCCACGATGCGCCCCTCGACCCGCCGCCGGTGGAGGACGAATGGGCGTCCTTTTCCCTTTCCTACACGTCCGGCACCACCGGCCGTCCCAAGGGCGTCGTCTACTCCCACAAAGGGGTCGCCACCAACGCCATCTCCAACGCCATCGATTGGTCGATGCCGTCCTTTCCGGTCTATCTGTGGACGCTCCCCATGTTCCACTGCAATGGCTGGTGCTTTCCCTACACCGTCGCCCTCAAGGCCGGCGTCAATGTGTGCCTGCGCACCGTCAGCCCCCAGGCCATCGGCGATGCCATCAAATCCCACGGCATCACCCACTTCTGCGGCGCGCCCATCGTCATGCAAATGGCCATCGAGGGCGCCCGCGAGATGGGATTTCGCGCCGATCCACCCATCGAAATGATGGTGGCCGCCGCCCCGCCCCCCGCCTCGGTGATTGCCCGGGCCGATGAGGTGGGCATCAACGTCACCCACGTCTACGGCCTTACCGAGGTCTATGGCCCCAGCGTCGTGTCCGCCTGGAACCCCGCCTGGGACGGAAAATCCGCCGAGGAGCGCGCCCGCCTCAAAGCCCGCCAGGGGGTGGAGTATTCCCTGCAGGACGGAATTTCGGTGCGCGATCCCCAAACCATGGCCGAGACCCCCATGGATGGCGAGACCCTCGGCGAGATCATGCTGCGGGGAAACATCGTCATGAAGGGTTATCTCAAAGACCCCGCCGCCACCGACGCGGCCTTCAAGGGCGGCTGGTTCCGCACCGGCGATCTCGCCGTGCGCCACGGCGACGGCTACGTGGAGATCAAAGACCGGTCCAAGGACATCATCATCTCTGGCGGCGAAAACATCTCGTCCATCGAGGTAGAGGATGCCCTTTACGCCCACCCCGCCGTCGCCACCGCCGCCGTGGTGGCCATGCCCCACGAGAAGTGGGGGGAGCGACCCTGCGCGTTCGTGGAACTCAACGAGGGGTCGGACGCGGACGCCACCACCCTCATCGAATTCTGCCGTACGCGCCTTGCGGGCTACAAGCTTCCCGGCCGGGTGGTGTTTGAGCCCATCCCCAAAACCTCCACCGGCAAGGTCCAGAAATTCGCGCTCCGTCAGCGGGCGAAGGAAATCGCCGAGACCGGCTGACGGGCGCCGGGAGCGCTATCAGGCAGCCGCCTTTTCCGCCTGCTCCTCCGGCGAAAACCGCATGCCAAGGGCCTGAAGGTAAAGGTCGAGGATCGCTTCCTGCTCCAGCCGCTCATTGGTTTCCTGCTTGCGTAGCCGGATGACCTGGCGAAGGATTTTGGTGTCGAACCCGTTCGCCTTCGCCTCCGCATAAACGTCCTTCACATCGTCCGCGAGCGCCTGCTTTTCCTCCTCCAGCCGCTCGATACGCTCCACCAATGCGCGCAACTGATCGCCCGCAACGCCACCATTAACCATGGTTCCACTCCTGAAGATCGAGAACGCCTCCACCTTGCGCCGCACGGGCCCGCGATCAATGGGAGACGACCCGTCCATCCCCGTTGTTCGCGGTTTCCTTGATCCAAAGGTAAACGAAAGGTTAAGCAAGTATTGACAGCGGAGGGGCGCTGGCTCGCAAGCCAGCCATGCGTGGTGGGCCGCTTGTATCGGTGGTCGGAACCCGTTCAAAGAGCGCCCGACACCTACGCGCTTTAGTAGAAAGCTCTGCTTGCAACGATAGAATTTCGTTGCAAAAATAGAACAACATGATCTTGAAACACGAAATCGAACACCCTCTTTCTCGTCTATCTCGCCCATCCCCCAAGTATCTTAATTAAATCTTCACGCAAATATCAAAGTATTGCTCAAGTCTCTTTGGAGCGTTGCATGTCATGCAAAATTTTTCCGGACTATTTTGTTATATTTTGTTTGTTTTTCTCAAAAGTGCAGAAGTGAAACAGTAAGCTGTAATCGGATTCGAATGATGTGGACTACACAGCCTCAACACAGCGACGGTAGGTATAAATTGGTAACATTGTGTTGCGGGGGTGATTCGAAATCGTTAACCACCACCGCGAAAGTGTCGGCGGAGACGCCGAGCAGAGTGCCAGTACGATTGACAAGGGCCCCAGTACCCAGCATGACAGGCCGGGTTTGCGCCGCGAACGCGTTTATGATGAACGACAACAAGGACGGCTCGCGTCAAATGTATCGATCGGTTTGTCAGCTGACCCTAGTGCTTGCGTTCATGTCAGCGGCCTTCGCCACCAGCCTCGCCGTAGCGGTTCCCGCCAAAGCAGAGCTGAGACTGTGCAACAAGACCCCGGTGCAAGTGGGCATCGCCATAGGCTACAAGGCTGACAGCCAGTGGATCAGCGAAGGCTGGTGGAACCTTGAAGCGGAAACCTGCCAGGTGGTCGTCGATGGACCCCTTCCTTCCCGCTATTACTATCTCTACGCCCTAGACTACGAAGAAGGCGGCGCTTGGGGCGGCACCGCGTTCATGTGCACCCACGACAAAGAGTTCACCATCGAAGGCACTGCCGATTGCGTGGCCCGGGGCTATGAGCGTCGCGGCTTTGTCGAAGTGGACACCGGCGACAAACTCTCCTGGACCGTGCAGCTCACCGAACGCCCGAAAGTCGGCATCGGCGGTCAATGATACGAGCCCGACGGGTACGCATCGTCGCGACCCTCGGCCCAGCTTCCTCCCAAGAAACTGAGATCGAAGCGCTTCACCGCGCCGGCGCCGACGTTTTCCGCATCAACATGAGCCACACCAGCCACGCGCTCATGCGCGATCTGGTGGGTCGCATTCGTGCGGTGGAGGACCGGGTCGGCAGCCCGATCACAATTCTGGCGGACTTGCAGGGCCCAAAACTGCGCATCGGCACCTTCGAGGGTGACCGGATCGAGCTGTCCTCCGGCGACACCTTCGTCCTCGACAGCGATACCGGGCCGGGTTCCGGGGATCGGGTGGAACTCCCCCATCCGGAAATCCTGCGCGCCCTTGCCTCCGGCCAGCGCCTCCTCCTCGATGACGGAAAGATCTCCCTTCGCATTACCGAGGCAACGGCTGAGCGGGCCGTGGCCGAAGTGATCCAGGGCGGACCCCTGTCGAACCGCAAGGGTGTTTCCTGCCCCGATACGCTGCTCCCGGTGGGCGCCCTCACCGCCAAGGACCGCAGCGACCTTGATGCCGTCCTCGGCGCCGGAGCCGACTGGATCGCCCTTTCCTTCATTCAGCGCCCCGAGGACCTTGCCGAAGTGCGCAAGGTCTCCCGCGGCCGCGCCGGCCTTCTGTCGAAGATCGAAAAGCCCCAGGCCATCGACCGCCTCGACGAAATCATCGAGCTGTCGGACGCGTTGATGGTGGCCCGCGGCGACCTTGGCGTAGAAATGCCGCTGGAACAGGTGCCGGGCCTCCAAAAGCGCATCACCCGGGCGGCCCGCCGGGCCGGCAAGCCGGTGGTGGTGGCGACCCAGATGCTGGAAAGCATGATCACCTCGCCCGTTCCCACCCGCGCCGAGGTCTCGGATGTAGCGACCGCCGTGTTCGAAGGCGCCGACGCCGTCATGTTATCGGCCGAGTCCGCCGCCGGCTCATTCCCGGTCGAGGCGGTGGCCACCATGGACAAGGTCGCCCGGGAGGTGGAGCGGGACGCCAACTACGAAAGTATCATCCTCGCCCAGCGTTTTGAGCCCGAAGCCACCGGCGCCGATGCCCTCTCCGCCGCCGCCCGCCAGATCGCCGAGACCCTCAATGTGGGCGCCACCATCTGCTACACCACCTCCGGCGCCACCGCCCTAAGGGTCTCCCGCGAGCGCCCGTTCGCGCCGGTTGTCGTGTTCAGCCCCGTGCGCGAGATGGCCCGCCGCCTCGGCATCGCCTGGGGCCTCTACAGCGTCGTGTGCGAGGAGGTGGAGGACATTGAAGAGCTTATAGCGCTCGCCGGCTCCACCATTGTCGAACAGGGGATCGGCAAGAATGGCGACCGCATCATCGTCATTTCCGGCCTACCGCTCCATACCCCGGGCGTCACCAACTTCCTGCAGCTCGCCTTCGTCCGCTCCGCCGACTAGTTGTGAACGCCATCACGGTTGCTCAAACTAGAGCAGGTCATGCGATCGCTTGACCTGCTAAAATTCCCTGTTTCGCCACGCGGTTCGAGCGGCAGGAACTCCCACCTTTGCATCACCCATCTCGGCTAGTTCTTTTGGTGGGACACCAAAAAGCGACGTTCTTCCGGAGCCGACACTTTTTTGAGCCCGGGCAGCGCCTGATGGGTCAAGGGCGAAGAGCGAAGCGTCCCTTGAGGCATCAGGTGATGCGCGGGATGATGGATCAAGGCGGGAGAGTTTTTGGACTTTTCCAAGCGGCAGTGCTGCAAAAAACGCGGCGCCCATCGCCTAACTTCCCAAAGGCGCCTGGTGTTCAG
Source organism: Pseudomonadota bacterium (assembly GCA_039189655.1). Classification (GTDB taxonomy): domain Bacteria; phylum Pseudomonadota; class Alphaproteobacteria; order Rhizobiales; family Amorphaceae; genus Acuticoccus. The sequence continues at coordinate 8,513 of JBCCYN010000058.1, forward strand.
TCCACCGCGCCAATGCTAGGCTGACGGGGAGGGATTCTTTATCCCGAAGAACAAGGGTAAACGCCATGGGCCGTGCGGCCGTCTTCCTTGTGGCGACCACGCTTTTCCTTGCATTTGCCGTGGCTCACCCGCGGGCGCAGGAGATGCCGTCGCGGGCCGCGCTCGATGCCACCGTCGCCTACAACGAAAAACTCTCGGCCATCATCATCGGCTACATGGACACCCTCAACGACGACGCCCTCTACGAGGCGCTTGGTGACCTCCTTGACCCGGAGGGCGACCGGGAACGCGCCGTCGGCGTCGCCCAGCGGGAGCTCTCGCGAGTATCGGCCCGCTTGACGGAGCTTGACGCGGCCTACCGCGACCTTCCTGAGCCGCCCGCCAACTACCTGCCTCCTGCGGCAAGCCAGTTCGATGGAGTCATGGCCTACATCGACTACCTGCGCACCGCCGCAATGGACGCTCAGCGCACCTACTACGGAGAGATCGCCGCCGTGATGCGTGGCGACCTCGCCGACGCTGTGCGCCTGGTGCAGGACGAGGTGGAGCAGATGATTGTGGGTCTTGGGGCCGAAATCGCGTTTGTGCGTTTTCAGCAGGTCACCATGGCCCGGGACAATCCTTATCGAGGCCTCCTGGAAGCGGTGGTCTTGGGAAACGAAATGACCCGCGCGTACCTCTCCCTCACAAACCGCCACGACGAACTTGACCCAGCCGATAGGCAACGGCTTTTGGGTGAATCGGTCATCTGGCTCGGTAATCTCAGCAACCAATTGGACCGGAACGACAAGTCCATCGCCCGCCTTTGCCCCCAGGAGCCGCCGTCTGAAGTCGCCATGGAACAAGCCGTTGTTCGTTTTTGCGCGGCCTTGCGGGAGGCTAATCACCTGGAGCGTGAGATCGAGGCGGTGCTGAAAATCTATTTGGAAGCCGCCAGCCAACTGGTCGCCGAGGGCGATGTGGATTTCGACGAGCCCCGCATCCGCTCAGCGGACGTTCGCATCGGCGAGCTGGTGGATGAACGCGTTGCCGTTCAGCAAATCATCGTGGAGCAAGCGGCGGCCGCTGCCCGCCTCATCGTCCAGTAAAGAGGCGCCGAGCCATCCCCCAACGGCCGACGGCTGCCACGTCCCCCACGGAAAAAGATCCATTCGTTCCGAATGTGACGTGGATTACAGACGCAGGGTCTACAACTTGAGGTCCCGACGCCAGATATGCCTCCTGTTCACAGGCAGTTGATGGCATCCATGGTTTTCAAGTCGAACCTTTTGAAGAGCGACACCTCCCTCCTGGAAGTCACCGGCGCCCGCCCCGTCCGCCGGGGAAAGGTGGGCCCCGCTGTGGTGACGGTGCAAACGGCGCTCATGCGGATCGGCCACGAGATGCCCCGCTCCACGGCCAAAAAGGGCAGCCCCGACGGAATTTTCGGCCAGGAGACCCACGACGCCGTCGAAGCCTTCCAGAAGGCCAAATTTCTGACCATCGACGGCAAGGTGGGCCCAAACACCCTCACCGCCCTCGACCTGGCCGTCTACGCCAGACAGCCCGACAAGATTTTTCCAATCCCGCCCACCATCCGGATTTTTGGCGATCCCGTGCCAAAGGGTCTTTCGCCGGACCAGACCTGGTCCGCTGGCGGTTATGTGGACAGGGTCACCCACATCATCGGAAGCCTGATGTCTCGCTCCCGGGTGGCGCGCCTGGTCATCAATGAGCTGGCGAACGGCATTCAGATCCGCCCCGACATCAACATCGGCAACCCGAGCCCCGAGTACGGCGGCGGCGTCATCCGGTATACGCCCGGCAACTGGGACGCGAAATCCCAGTACCACGCGGTGCCGAACCAATGGGAAACCCTCACCGCCGACGCGGTGCTCCTGCACGAAATCGTCCACGCCATGCGCGACACCCTCGGCTTCACGCCCAAGGACAAAGAAAAGATGGACCCCATCGTCCATCCGCCGAAGAAGCCGGGGATCGACAAGGACCCGCGTCCCGCCGATCTCCTGCACTTTCACATGCGCGGCGAGTTCAACGCGGTGCTGATCACCAACATCTACCGCTCCGAGATCGCCCCCCACCTTTGCACCAACACCATCAAGCGCAACGAGATGCTGCTGCTGCGGCGGGACCATTTTACCGGCCACAACAGCCTACCGCTGCGATACGCCCACGTCTTCCATCGCACCGGTGCGGTAAAACACTATATTTCTCGGCTGTTTAACGACCAGAAGCAGTTTTGCGATGCCATCGCAACCATCGGCTGTTCGTTCAATCCCATCCGCGATCACAAGTATGACAGGGTCTACGGTCACGCCGCCTGAGGCGGGTCGCGGGGGGTGACATCGCGCCGCCCGCGCAATTCCTTGGGTTTGCCGAGGGTTCAAGCCGGCGCACCGTTTGGCGGCCGCTGAAACGCCCGTCAGAGCGGATCAGACATGCCGCGCGGGACGCTTCAAAACCCGTGCATTACCCTGTATATAAAGTGTGCCTCTGAGCCCCGCCTGTGCGATGTTCGCGCTGGACGAGACTGGCTCTTTATTCTTTGGAACGTGATGCAAGGCAAACCCCTCCCTGAGGACGAATACGGCGCCGATTCCATCAAGGTTTTAAAAGGCCTCGATGCGGTGCGGAAACGCCCCGGCATGTACATCGGCGACACCGACGATGGCTCCGGTCTCCACCACATGGTCTACGAGGTGGTGGACAACGCCATCGACGAGGCCCTCGCCGGCCACGCCGACACCGTCTCGGTGGTCCTCAACAATGACGGCTCGGTCACGGTCAACGACAACGGCCGCGGCATTCCCACCGACATTCACCCGGAGGAAGGGATTTCCGCCGCCGAGGTCATCATGACCCAGCTCCATGCCGGCGGGAAATTCGACCAGAACTCCTACAAAGTCTCCGGCGGCCTCCATGGCGTCGGCGTCTCGGTGGTGAACGCCCTTTCCAAGGAACTCAACCTCACCATTTGGCGGGCAGGCCACGTCCACCGCATGACCTTTGAGCACGGCGTCGCAAAGGCCCCCCTTGCCGACGAAGGCGACGCAAAGGGCCGCTCGGGAACCGAGGTGCGGTTCCTCCCCTCGGAGGAAACGTTCTCCAATACGGAATTTGACTTTTCCATCCTGGAGCGGCGCCTCAGGGAACTCGCCTTCCTCAACTCCGGCGTCTCCATCAAACTACGGGACGATCGCGGCGTTGAAACCCGCGAGGAAATCATGAGCTACGACGGGGGCCTTTCGGCGTTCGTCAAGTTTTTGGACCGGGCGAAACGCCCCCTCATTGCCGAGCCCATCACCTTTGCCGACGAGCGCGACGGGGTGAGCGTGGAAGTGGCCATGTGGTGGAACGACAGCTACCACGAGCATGTGCTCGCCTTCACCAACAACATCCCCCAGCGGGATGGCGGCACGCACCTGGCGGGTTTTCGCGCTGCCCTGACGCGCCAGGTGACGGGTTACGCCGAAAGCCACGGCACGGCGAAGAAGGAAAAAGTCTCCCTCACCGGCGAGGACTGCCGCGAGGGACTCACCTGCGTCCTCTCCGTCAAAGTGCCGGACCCTAAGTTTTCGTCCCAAACCAAAGACAAGCTGGTTTCTTCAGAGGTGCGCCCGGCGGTGGAAAGCCTCGTCAACCAGGGCCTTTCCACCTGGCTGGAGGAACACCCCCAGGACGCTAAAACCGTCGTGGGCAAGGTGGTGGAAGCCGCCTCCGCCCGGGAAGCGGCCCGCAAGGCCCGCGAACTCACCCGCCGCAAGGGTGCCCTCGACATTGCCTCACTCCCGGGAAAACTCGCCGACTGTCAGGAGCGGGATCCGGCAAAGTCCGAACTTTTCCTCGTGGAAGGCGATTCGGCCGGTGGCTCCGCCAAACAGGGCCGCCACCGGGGCAACCAGGCCGTCCTCCCCCTGCGCGGCAAAATCTTAAACGTGGAGCGCGCCCGCTTCGATCGGATGCTTTCCTCCAACGAGATCGGCACGCTCATCACTGCGCTCGGCACCGGCATCGGCAAGGACGAGTTCCAGCCCGACAAGCTGCGCTATCACAAGATCATCATCATGACGGACGCAGACGTGGACGGCGCCCACATCCGCACGCTCCTTCTCACTTTCTTCTACCGCCAGATGCCCGAACTCATCGAGCGCGGGCACCTCTTCATTGCCCAACCGCCGCTCTACAAAGTGCGCCGGGGCAATTCTGAGCAATACCTCCACGACGACGAGGCGCTGGAAGACTACCTCACCTCCTCCGGGCTCGACGAAACCAGCCTTACCCTTGCCTCCGGCGAAGTGCTGGTGGGACCGGACCTCCAGGACACCACCCAAAGGGCCCGGGCCGTCGCTGCCCTCATCGACGGGCTTCACAGCCGCTATAACCGCACCGTCGTGGAGCAGGCTGCCATCGAGGGCGCCCTTGCCCCCCAATCCCTCGCCGATCCGGAAGCGGCAGAGGCCATCGCGGTGCGCATCGCCACCCGCCTCGACACCATCTCGGAGGAATTTGAGCGGGGCTGGTCCGGCTCTGCCACCTCCGACGGCGGCCTCAGCTTCGAGCGCACCGTCCGCGGCGTGAAAGAATTTTCCGAAATCGACCCTGGCCTTCTTTCCTCGGCGGATGCCAAGCGGCTCAACGCCTATGCCGACCACCTGGGCGAAACCTACGCGGGCCCGGCCACCCTCACCCGCAAAGACAAAACCACCACCGTGAATGGTCCGCGGGACCTTGCCGGCAACGTCTTTTCCGCCGGCCGCAAGGGCCTCACCATCCAGCGCTACAAGGGCCTTGGGGAGATGAACGCCGACCAGCTTTGGGAGACCACCCTCGACCCCAACGCCCGCACGCTCCTCCAGGTGCGCATCTCCGAGGCTGACGACGCGGATTCGGTGTTTACCCGCCTCATGGGCGACGCGGTGGATCCTCGCCGCGAGTTCATCCAGGACAATGCCCTGGAGGTGGCGAACCTCGACGTCTAGCAGCCGAAGCCACGCATCTGGTTTTCGCTGGCAAGCACGAAGAGTTCCGACCCGGAGGACGTCGCACGACCGTTAGCCAATGGGGCAAAACTCTCCCGCCTTGGTCTATCATCCCGGGCATCGCCAGATGCCTCAAGGGACGCTTCGCTCTTTGCCCTTGACCCATCAGGCGATGCCGGGGCTTGAAAAAGTGTCGGCTCCGGAAGAACGTCCCTTTTTGGTGTCCCACCAAAAGAACTGACTGGGACGGGTGGCGCAACGGTGGGCGTTCTTGCCGCTCCCTAGAGCGTGGTTCTGGAAACCATCCGGTCAAACCGGCTGCGCGACGCTTTTCATCCCAAACCCAGATCCCATCTTGGGGGGATGCACGCTCCCGGCCAGCGCACCGCCAACGATTACCGTATCCTCGTGAGGCCCATCGAAGGGCTGACCCGCGCGACCCACGACGACATCCCCATAGCCACCAGCAGGGCCGCCAAAGTCGTCTACGAAACGCGCTTTCCGGGCGTGATCTACTTCCCCCGATCCGACATCACCGCAAGCCTGCGCCCAAACCCCACGAAACGCACCTTTTGTCCCTTCAAAGGGACGGCGCACTACTTCGACATGGAAGTCGATGGCGAGTGGATTGAGGCGGCGGCCTGGCGCTACGAAAGCCCGCTACCGGAAGCCGAAGCGGTCACGGACCACATCGCATTTGCGTCTTCGGGAGCCGTGATCGATGTGGATGGTGCGCCGGTTCCGCCTGAACCCGACGGACACCTCGTCGGCCCGGTGGTGGACTGGCTGTTGCGCGATGCACCGCTCATCAAAAGCCCCGCCGCGCTCACCAAAGCGTTCGCAGAAAAACTACTGGAGGACGGCCTTCCGGTCTCAAGGATCAGCATCCTAACCTGGTCACTCCACCCGCTCATTGCCGGCCGCAACCACGTGTGGCGGACGGGCGATCCCGAGGTCGTCACCCGGACACCCTCCTACGATCTTCTCAGCCGACCGGAATACATCAACAGCCCCCTGCGCCATGTGGCCAACGGCAACGGCGGTGTGCGCCAGCGCCTTGATGGCGACGATGGGGAGTTCTCTTTCCCCATCATGGCAGACCTCAAAGCCAAGGGCGCCACCGACTATGTGGCCATGCCGCTCTTCTTTTCCCGCGGCCCCATCAACGTTATCACCTTGGCAAGCGATCACCCCGACGGCTTCAGCACCGCCAACCTTGGCCTCGTGTTCGAGTGCTCGTTCATCCTCGGCCGGCTCTACGAGACGTTTGTGCTGCGGGACAATTTTACCGCGCTCCTCGACACGTATCTGGGCAACCGCACCGGCGCGCGGGTTCTGTCGGGAGAAATTCGCCGCGGAGACGGCGATGAAATCGATGCTGCGATCCTTTACTGCGACATTCGCGGCTCCACCAAGCTCGAAGCAGAACTCCACCGGAGCGACTACTTTTCCGTCCTCAACGGCTTCTTCGATATCGTCGATGAGATCGTCACCGAGAACAACGGCGAAGTGCTCAAATTCATCGGCGATGCGGTGCTTGCTGTCTTTCCGGAGGGCGACGAAGCGGGACGCTCCTGCCGCCAGGCCGCGCAAAGTGCCCGGGAGATTTCGGCAAAGTTGGCGGGCTTGCCGACCGGGCCGTCGGGACAGCCGCTACGCTGCGCCATCGGCGTTTCCTTCGGCAACGTGGTTTATGGCAACGTCGGCTCCCTCAAACGCCTCGATTTTACCGTCATCGGCGCGGCGGCAAACATTGCCGCCCGCCTAACCGAGCATGGCAAGGACGTGGGAAAGCCCATCGTCATCACGGCAAACGTCGCCCGGCACCTTACCGAGGGCATCGAGCCCCTCGGCGCGGTTTCCCTGCGAGGCGTCCCCGCTCCCACCGAAGCCTACGCCATCAACTGACACATAATCCAAAGAAATAGCGAAATTTTCTTCGATTGTTGATAAAAATCCTTCCAACATTACAGAATTAAGGCTATGGTGGCCACATTCTCGTAAGGTTTAGTCTTCCTGTAACCTTACGAAACGGTGGCAACCTCGTCGGAAAGACGTACTAGAAACGTCAGACTCTCTCCCCATTGCGACCACGTTGCCATCGTTCGCTTCCCGCGCACATCGAAATCCTTCGACGCCAGAGCATCATCTGGACTGAGTGTAGCGAGGATCGGTCAGATGATGCGGCAAAACCAAAGGGGTCGTGCGCCCTTTGGAAATGGCCGGAACCAGCGAATGACTGGGAACATCCACCAAAGTACAGGAAGTGAAGACCCGTGGAAGAATCCACCTTCGAGCACTTTTTAGATGCTCTACGAGCGTTCGAGTCCGGCTGGGATCGTGCGCGCTACGACCAAGGAATCATCGCCGAGTGGCAGCTCGACCAGTGGGCCGGCGGCCCGGTGGACGACTTCTTTCCCCAATACAATACCTGGGGCGACCTGAGCGATGCCGAGTGGGACGCCATGTCCTACCGCTCCATGAACACGCTAGGTTTCGTGGGCTACCAGTTCGGCGAAGCGCTGCTCATCGACCTTGGCTACTACGATGACGACTTCTTCTACGGGAATGGTGCGGCGTCCAATACTTGGGATGGCACCTGGACCGGTAAGAACGGCGCCGTGTCCCTTGAAAGCTTCATGACCGCCGAGGTCCAGGAAAGGGCGATCCGGGACGCTTTCGGCTTCAACCTCAAAGTCATCGAAAACGGCCTTTCCCAATCGGGCAAAAGCCTTGACGACTTCATCGGTCAGACCGCGAGCTATATCCAGAACGGTCAGACGGTGACGGTGGAACTCACCCTCACCGGGATCCTGGCGGCAGCCCACCTGCGGGGCGCCTATGGCACGCTCGCGCTCCTTCAAAACGGCGCCGTCTCCACCGATGAGTTCGGCACCTCGATCCTACGCTATGTGGATCAGTTTGGCGGGTTTGATGCTCCGACGGCCCAACAACTGATCGCCGACCACATCGCCGGCCTTACCGGTGACGAGGGTCTCGGCACCCCCGGCGACGGCGGCACCCCCGGCGGGGGTAGCAATGGCGGGGGCGGCAACGACGGGGGAGGCGGTGCGCCCAGCGGCGGTCAGGGAACTGCCGGCGTTGATGCGACCACAGCCGACATCGTCATTACCTGGAGCTACGGCAAGGACACCGTCAGCCCCTTCGATCCCGCCAGCGACACCATCTTCGTGGACTGGATCTCATCCGATTTCCTCACCGTCAGCGAGACCGCCGACGGCGTTGTCTTTGCGGTCCCGTCCAACAACCAAAGCACCACCTTGTCCGGCGTCACCCTGGATGACCTGTCGGCGGATAACTTCACCTTCCTCGACCAGAGCGCAGCCGACGAGGTGCTCGCCCTGGTGACCGGCGAGCTAGGTAGTGGCGAGACCGACCCCGACCCTGGCCCCGACCCCGGTGATGACAATTCAGACGACGGCACGGGCAATCCCGATGGGGAGGAAAACCCCGACGATGGGAGCACCGGAAGCGGTGGCGGCGGAGCCGGAGACGATAGTCCGCCCGATAACGACCCCGACCCCACGGTGGTGGCCATCACCTGGGATTGGGCCAGCCGAAAGATCATTCGGGACTTTGACCCCAGTTCCGACATCATCGATTTCGGCAGCGTCGGCGGTTCCCAGCTCCGCCTTGTCAGCCGCGCTGACGGTGACGTGGTGGTCAAGGTTCTAGGCAATGGCAACCAGCTCTACCGGTTCGACGGTGTCACCGCGGCCGACCTTTCTGCTGACAATTTTACGGCCGCTCAGTGGAACACAAGCGCCGTCCCATCCGCCCTCAGCGACCTAGACCTCTTAGTCTAGCCCCCGGACAACCTCGTCAAATGAAACCGGCACCCGGGCCCGAGGCAGGCGCATCCATCGCCAACTCATCTTCTTTTGGAGAGATGGAAAGCCCGACCTTCTTCCGGAGCCGACTGAGGACGACATCCCGGCAGGGGGATCGTCGGGTCAACCCCGAAGAGCGCAGCGTGGGTTGACGCGATGATCCCTCTGCCGGGACCATGGCGTGATCGGCGGGAGAGGCTGCACCTGGCCAACCTCCGCCTCTCAAAACCCCTCAAGTATTCATGGAATCGAAGAACTCGTTGTTGTTCTTCGTCTGCCGCAGCTTGTCGAGGAGGAAGTCGATGGCATCCACTGCCCCCATGGGGTTGAGGATGCGCCGCAGCACGTAGACCTTCTTGAGGTCTTCCTTCTTGACGAGAAGCTCTTCTTTCCGTGTTCCGGAGCGCTGAATGTCGATGGAAGGCCACACCCGCCGGTCGGAGATTTTCCGGTCAAGGATGATTTCGGAGTTACCGGTGCCCTTAAACTCTTCGAAGATCACCTCGTCCATGCGCGAGCCCGTATCGATGAGCGCGGTTGCGATGATGGTGAGCGAACCGCCTTCCTCGATGTTGCGCGCCGCACCGAAGAAGCGCTTGGGCCGCTGGAGGGCATTGGCGTCCACGCCGCCCGTGAGCACCTTACCGGAAGAGGGTACGACCGTGTTGTAAGCGCGCCCAAGCCGAGTGATGGAATCGAGCAAGATCACCACATCGCGACCGTGTTCTACCAACCGCTTGGCCTTTTCGATGACCATCTCGGCCACCTGCACGTGGCGCACGGCCGGCTCATCGAATGTGGAGGACACCACTTCGCCGCGCACGGAGCGCTGCATGTCGGTGACTTCCTCGGGCCGCTCGTCGATGAGAAGGACGATGAGATAGCAGTCCGGGTGGTTGGCGGTGACGCTTTTCGCGATGTTCTGCAAAATCACCGTCTTACCGGTGCGGGGCGGTGCAACGATGAGAGCGCGTTGCCCTTTACCCAGCGGCGAGACCAGGTCGATGACGCGGCCGGAAAAATCCTTGGTGGGCGGTCCTTCCACCTCCATGTGAAGACGCTCGTCGGGATAGAGCGGCGTCAAGTTGTCGAAGTGGCTCTTGTGGCGCGCGGCCTCCGGGTCCTCAAAGTTGATGGTGTTGACCTTCAGCAGCGCAAAATACCGTTCACCGTCCCGGGGCGAGCGGATCTGCCCTTCCACCGTGTCGCCGGTGCGCAGCGAGAAGCGGCGGATCTGCGAGGGCGACACATAGATGTCGTCCGGCCCCGGCAGGTAGTTGGCGTCGGGCGAACGCAAGAAACCGAATCCATCCTGCAAGACTTCGACGACACCCTCGCCGATGATGTCCACATCCTGCGCGGCCAGTTGCTTCAGGATCCCAAACATCAACTCCTGCTTACGCAGGGTCGAGGCATTCTCCACCTCGTGCTCTTCCGCGAACGCGATCAGATCGCCGGGGCTCTTCGCCTTAAGTTCGTGGAGTTTCATTTCTTGCATCGGGATGTCCTGAATGCCAGCAATGGACTGGCGAAAAAAACCGGAAGACGATCGGTCAGGGCGGGAATGGGGAAGGGCCGGCGCGGCACCAGACGAGGTCGGACTGCGCCGAACCGCAATATTTAATAAGTACAGGCGTCCCGTCCATATTGCAAGGGCAACCCCGACGAGAGCGCCCGCAATGGCCCACCAATCAGAACGGTTTGACGATCACAAACACCACGATGGCGATCATCAGCACCGTCGGAACCTCGTTCATGGCGCGGTAGTATCGGGCCGAATGGGTGTTCTCGTCAGAGGCAAAAACGCGGACCCAGCGGGCCATCGTCCCGTGCACCGCGCTCATGGCAATCACCGAAGCAAGCTTGAGGAGAAACCAGGGCTGGGTCCATGCCGACAACATGTAGGCAAGGCTCAGCCCTGTGATCCAGGCCACCACCATCGCCGGCGTCGCGATGGCCTTCAGCAGTCGGCGCTCCATGATTTTGAACGTTTCTGACTGCTTTGATCCGGCCTCCGCATCCACATGGTAGACCATCAATCGCGGCAGGTACAAAAGCGCAGCCATCCAGGAAATAATCGCCAAGACATGCAGCGCTTTGACCCACAAATAGGTCAACCCGAATACTCTTTTACGCGCTCGATGACCCTCGTGACATGGTCAGGCGGCGTCTCTAGCGAGATCCCGTGGCCAAGGTTGAAGATGAAGGGGCCATCGCGCAGGCCCTCGCAAATGTGGCGCACCGCCTCGTCGAGCTGGTCGCCCCCCTCCTTGAGGCGCGCCGGATCAAGGTTGCCTTGCACGCAAACGCCGCGCTCCTGGAGCGCCCGCGCAGCCTTGATGGGAACCGTCCAGTCCAGCGATACACCGTCCACCTCCGTCTCTTTCACGAACGCGTCGTAGCCGAAGCCCGCCCCGCGCGGAAAGCCGATGATGGGCACTTTTGGCGCTTGTTCCCGCACTCCCCGGACGATCCTGTGGATGGGCTCGATGGACCAGCGATGAAAGCCGCGCTCGTCGAGGGCCGAAGCCCAGCTATCGAAAATCTGCACCGCATCGGCGCCTGCCTCGATCTGCGCCACCAGGTGGCGAATGGCCGCCTCCACCAAAACGTCCATGAGCGCTGCCATGCGCTCCGGCTCCCGGGCGGCGAAGGTGCGGGCAAGCCATTGCTCGGCCCCGCCCCGCCCGGCGATCATGTAGGTGGCAAGGGTCCAGGGCGCACCGCAAAAGCCCAGCACGGCCTTTTCGGCCGGCAACGCCGCCCTCAGCCCCCTAAGAGCCTCATAGACCGGGGCAAGGTGCGCAGCAAAACCCTCGAAGGAAAGGGTTGCCGGGTCGGTCAGCGGCGTCAGGCGGGGGCCTTCCCCTTCCACGAACCACACCTCCTGGCCGAGCGCATGGGGAAGCACCAGGATGTCGGAAAAGATGATGGACGCATCGAACGCATAGCGGCGCATGGGCTGCAGCGTTGCCTCAACGGCAAGGTCCGGCGAATAGCAAAACGCCAGGAAATTAGGCACCGTTTTCCGCAGCGCGCGATACTCGGGCAAGTAGCGGCCCGCCTGGCGCATGAACCAGACCGGGGCTGGGCGAACGCTCTCTCCCTGAAGGGCGCGGACAAGATCCTGTCGCACAGTTTCTCCGTCCATCAAAACAACCTTTTTCTTAAAAAGAAGGATGGTGTTGTTGTTGGGCGTTGATCGACGGGGATCAGTGGGCCGCACACAGGCTGAGGCATAAGTCCTCTATGCAGATGGCTGTTGTTGGCGATTGTGTTCACATGTTCGGCTCGGGCTGCGCAAGTCGGCGTAAATCGGCGGTATTGTGCACCAATGGGGCGGTCAAGGGGGCGCTAAAAAGTCCGCCCCAAGCTGTGCACCCCGAAGGAAGAATTTTGAGCGCTTCAGGGTTTGAACGGCACCGTCCACGATGGGTCCACGGCGAGGGCGCGGTGGACGGCGCAGTGGATGACGGCTTGGCCTTTCAACAGGGTTGGGGCAAGACACCCCGGTCGGTCCGTCTTATCCCGACATCGTCCCCACGCTGAGGCTGCGCCCTGTGAATTCCAAACGCACCTTCGTGCACGTTCACCTCGTGTCGGACTCCACCGGCGAAACGCTGATGACCGCCTCCCGGGCGGCCGTGGCGCGCTACGCAGAGGTGGAGGCCATTGAACACATCTACCCCCTGGTGCGCTCTGATCGTCAGGTGGACCGGGTGCTTTCAGAAATCGAGGACGCTCCGGGCATTGTCATGTTCACGCTGGTGGACGGGGAAATCCTGGAGCGGCTGCAGGCCAAATGCGCCGAGCTTGGCCTGCCGTGCATCGACGTGCTCGACCCGCTGGTGGCGGTGTTCCAATCCTACCTCAACGTCCAGAAGGCGGCCCGGGTGGGTGCGCAGCACGAACTGGACGCCAGTTATTTCAGACGCATCGAAGCCCTCAACTTTGCCATGCGCCACGATGACGGTGCGCTGCCCGAGGACATCGATGAGGCCGACGTGGTGCTGGTGGGTGTGTCGCGCACGTCCAAAACGCCCACGTCCATCTATCTCGCCAACCGGGGGGTGCGGGCCACCAACCTTCCCATCGTCACCGGTCTTCCGGTCCCATCGTCCCTCTACGGCGCCAAACGAGCCCTCGTGGTGGGCCTGACCGCAACGCCGGAGCGCATCGTCGCCCTTCGGGAAAACCGCCTCTTGTCCATGAACGCGCCAGACAAGTCCTCCTCCTATGTGAACCGTCAGGAGGTGGCGAAGGAGGTGGCCTTTGCGCGCAAAATCTGCGCTGAGAACGGCTGGCCCCTCATCGATGTGACGCGCCGTTCCATCGAGGAAACCGCCGCCGCCATCGTCGCCCTCCTCACCGACAGCCGCTACGGCTCCGGGCTCACGGAAAACTACGGATGAGGAAGGTGGGAGTGGTGGGGTGGCCCGTGACCCAGTCCCGTTCGCCGGTGATTTTCGGCCACTGGTTCGAGCGCTATGGTGTCGAAGGGCGTTACGAATTGATCCCGGTGCGGCCCGAGGACGCTGACGACTTCTTCCAAAACCTTCCTGCCGAGTGGACCGGCGTCAACGTCACCATCCCCCACAAGGAGGCGGCGGCGCGCCACGTGCAGTGCCATGGCCCTGCCCTCACGCTGGGCGTTGCCAACACCCTTTGGCGTCAGGGCGGCGCCGTCCACGGCACCAGCAGCGACGGCCATGGGTTCGTGGCCAGCCTTAAGGCCGATGCGCCCGCCTGGGACCCGTCGATGCTCAACCTCGTTGTGGGTGCCGGCGGCGCGTCGGCTGCCATCGTCGCGGCGCTAAAATCCTTTGGCGAGGTGATGGTGGTGAACCGCACGACAAGCCGCGCCGAAGCGCTGGCGGAAAAGATCGGCGGTGTGCAATGGGCTTCCTGGGACGCGCTGGGCGATGTCCTCGGCAAGGCCGGGCTTCTCGTCAACGCCACGTCGCTCGGGATGACCGGAACGGCACCGCTGGAGCTTGATGTGTCGCGCCTTCCGAAAAACGCCGTCGTCGCCGACATCGTCTACAACCCCCTCGAAACGCCGCTCCTCGCCGCTGCCCGCGCGCAAAATCTCTTCACCGTGGACGGGCTTGGCATGCTCCTCCACCAGGCGACGGTGGGGTTCGAACGCTGGTTCGGCATTGCGCCGGACGTGGACGCTGAGCTGCGCGCCAAGGTGGTTGCCACCTTGTGATTTCGGTGGGTCTCACCGGCTCCATCGGCATGGGAAAGTCCGCGACGGCGGGGTTTTTCGCGGCCCATGGCGATGCGGTGATTGACGCTGATGGCATCGTCCACGCCCTCTACGAGGGTCGCGCTGTCGCCCCGGTGGAGGCCGCCTTTCCGGGCGTTGCGAGCGGCGGTGTCATCGACCGGGCCAAACTTTCCGCCGCCGTGCTGGGGGATGCGGACGCGCTAAAGCGCCTTGAAGCCATCGTCCATCCGATGGTGCGGGAGGAGGAGGCCGCGGCGCTCAAATCCGCAAAGGAGCGCGGGTGCCGCATCGCGGTGGTCGAAATCCCGCTCCTCTTCGAGACGGGCAGCGAAGCGAGCCTCGATGCCGTGGTGGTTGCCAGCGCCCCGCCCAACATCCAGCGCGAGCGGGTTCTCTCCCGTCCGGGGATGGATGAAGAAAAGCTCGCAAAGATTTTGTCCCGGCAAATGCCCGATGACGAAAAACGCCGGCGGGCCCATTTCATCATCGACACCGGCGCCGGGTTTGATAGGGCCCGGTCGCAGGTGGCCGCCGTCCGCCGCGCCCTCCTCACCCTCGGCTGATTCTTTGTCCTCCCCCTGCGCACGGAAGGTGAGGACAAAGACTTTCCTGGCTGAAATCTGCTGGAGAGTGTGCGAATCTCACCCCGTGGAGGCAACCGATGCGTGAAATCGTCCTCGATACGGAGACCACCGGCCTTGAGGCCCGTGGCGGAGACCGCGTCGTCGAAATCGGCGCAGTGGAAGTATTAAACGCTATTCCCACCGGAAATGTATTCCATGAATACATTAACCCTGAGCGGGATATGCCTGACTCGGCCTTTCGAATTCACGGAATCTCGTCTGAATTTTTGGCTGACAAACCCGTATTTTCAAGTATTGCTGAAAAGTTCGTCAAGTTTTTGGGCAGGGACAAGCTGGTCGCCCATAACGCATCCTTCGATGTGGGCTTTTTGAATGCCGAGCTGGAGCGCTGCGATCTGCCGCTCATCGAGGCCCATCAGGTGGTGGACACCCTCGTCATTGCCCGGCGCAAGCACGCTGGAGGCTCCAACTCGCTGGATGCGTTGTGCGCCCGCTACGGGGTCGATACGTCCCGGCGCACCAAGCACGGCGCGCTCCTCGATGCGGAGCTTCTGGCTGAGGTTTATCTGGAACTGACCGGGGGTCGGCAGGCCGTTTTCACCCTCGGCGCTGACGCCGCCCAGGCTGCCGCCAGCAGCGAGGGCGCATCCCGTCGCCAGCGCCCCAACCCCCTGCCGCCGCGCATCACCGCCGAAGAGGTGGCGGCCCACACCGCCTTCATGGAGACCTTCGACAACCCTTTGTGGGCCCAGGACGAAGCCAATAATCCTATAAAAAACAATTAGCTAGAGAGGCTTCCAAAGCTCGGCGACAATGTCGTCCGGGTTGTCGATGGGCAGCGAGCATGTGCCGCCCCGGCAAACCACGGCGGTGCCGTCTGGAAGCGAAACGGTTTCCGCTGGCGAATTTTTCGGCGGCACATCCACCGCAATGGCGGCCGGATGCCCGGACCTGCGCACGGCGTCAAGAAGTTCTGGCGCCCCCTTCGCGGTAACCGTTGCGAAATTTTGAAGCTGGTCGAAGCCCAGAAATAGACTGGTGCAGGAAAAGACGTTCCCCGCTGCCGCGCGGGCGTGGGCGCGCAAAATTTGTCGCGCCTCAGCCTCATACCGGTCGTCGCCGGTGAGCGCCCAAAGGGTGGCAAGGTTTTTGACCATCAGCCCGTTGGCATTGGGCACCGCCTCATCGCTAGGCGTATCGGGCCGCACGATGAGCGCCGGGGCATCGTCCGCCGTCCAATATAGGCCGCCGCTGGGGGCGCGGTGGTGCCTGGCCAGGGTCTCGCACCACAGGGCAGCATCGCCGAGGAGTGCTTGCCGATCACCGACGCCGGCGGCCACCAAACCGAGGGCTCCATGGATCATCGCAGCGTAATCAAGGGCAAAACCCTGATCGCCGGCCACATCGCCGCGGGCAGCGTGAATGAGCCGTCCGTCCCGCCCGAATTTTTCCTTGGCCGCGGCAAATGTTTCGGCGGCAAGGTCGAGCCACTCGGTCCTGCCGAGGGCGGC
>JBCCYN010000059.1:0-24378 GCA_039189655.1 Pseudomonadota bacterium
ATGCTCGATGGTGAGGATATCGGCCACGATCTGGCAGGGGTGGGAGCGGCGCGTGAGGCCGTTGATCACTGGGATCGATGCCTCCTGGGCAAAGCCCCGCAGCGCCTCGTGGTCGAGCATACGCACCAGCACCGCATCCACGTAGCGTGACAGCACCAACGCGGTATCGCCGAGGGATTCGCCGCGCCCGAGCTGCATCTCCCCACCCGAGGTAACGATGGTCTCTCCACCCATTTCGCGCATGGCAAGGTCGAAGGAAAACCGCGTCCGGGTGGAGGGTTTTTCAAAGAGCATCGCCAGGGTGCGGTTTTCCTTCGACCTTGCCATGCGCGAGATGGGTGGAGAGACCATTGTCACCTCGGGCGGGGAGATGCAGCTTGGGCGCGGCGAATCCCTCGGCGATACGGCGTTGGTGTTGTCACGCTACGTGGATGCGGTGCTGGTGCGTATGCTCGACCACGAGGCGCTACGGGGCTTTGCCCAGGAGGCATCGATCCCAGTGATCAACGGCCTCACGCGCCGCTCACACCCCTGCCAGATCGTGGCCGATATCCTCACCATCGAGCATCGGCTCGGACCCATCGAGGAGTGCACGATCGCCTGGGTGGGTGACGGCAACAACGTGGCGTCCACCTTTTTGGAGGCGGCGCGGCACCTGGGTTTCAAGTTCCGCGTGGCAACGCCGGAAGCGTACGCCATCCCCGATGAGCACATTGTCGATGCGTGCGCTGCGGGGGCGGACGTGGTGGTGTCCAACGATCCCCGCGCCGCGGTGGAAGGCGCCGATGTGGTGGTGGCGGACGCTTGGGCATCCATGGGCGATGAGGACGAAGCCCTCCGCCACAAAGCCCTCAGCCCTTTCCAGGTGAACGATGGGCTGATGGCCCTTGCCGCGCCCCACGCCATCTTCCTCCACTGCCTGCCGGCCCACCGCAACGAGGAGGTCACCGACAGCGTGATGGACGGCCCCCAGTCAGCGGTGTTCGACGAAGCGGAAAACCGGGTCCACGCCCAAAAGGCCATCCTCGCCCACGTCTTTGGGCTGTTGGGCTAGAGCATTTCTCGATCAGGTTGGGGGCGTCACAGAGTACGGGCACGGCTATACGCTAAGCACGAACCAGCAGTACGCCTCTGATAGCCTCTCAGAACCGACGGTTTTTGAGAAGAAACTATCTAAAACGGGATATCGTCATCGAAGAGCTTTTCGGTCGGGCGGGGTAGCTGCTTAGGTTGCCCGGTGATTTTTCGCCTTTCGGTCCACGGCGGGAGGGCATCACGCAGCTTCTTCCCCTTTTCGATCCATTCCGAAATGCGATCAATCTTCTCCTGCAAAGGCTTGAGCTCGGCATTCACCTCCCGTCCCGCCCGTGCGGTTTCCACGGCGAAGGCGTAAAACGCCTCTGTCCGTGTACGATTGCGGTCAACCTCCGAGGCAAATGCATTGAGTTTGTCGAAAAGTACCTCACGCTTTTTCTCCGGAAGCTCCACTTCATTTAGCTTCTTTCTAATTGAACTAATAAGTTTATGAATTACCTCCCGAATCGGGGCATCCAGCAGAACAATTTGTTCTGCGCCTCTTTGTAAGCGGCGGGCTGACTCGATTAAGAATTTCTGGGTAGCTATTTCGACCTGACGTTCGAAGTCTTGAAAGAACTTGCTGAAATCGTTATCGGGCCATGGAGGTTCTTTGAAGTTCGTCAGGATGCCAAGGCTGTAAACTTCGTCGAATGCGAGAAGATGGTCTACGTAGCGCCTTTCTGCGGACCAGCTGTCCTCATCACGGGCTTCTAGCATCTCCGCGTATTTCCGCCGCTGGATCAGCGTAAACGCGACTTCCGGGTCCTCAGGCAAATCAACATATTCGTTGTGGTCAAACGCATCTTTCACAACTGAACTCTCCATTTCGGCTAAAGCGCGAAAAAGACGGCGGTGCGCCGGGATCGGATTGCAGCCGATTGGCAATCATGCCTACCACACCGACCGACTGGGCTCTCCGTAGGACTGCTACTATGCACAGCGATGAGTACGACGCGTTCGAACCAAATGAAGAGGACGACTACGGCCCATCCTCTGAGGAAGTGTCACCGTCCGCGCTGGAGGGATCCGTCAGGCCTGTCTATGGAAGCCGGTTTCGGTGATGGTGCCTTCGTAGTCGAGGGCGTATGGGCCCTCCATGACGATGTGGCCATCACGGAACGTGATGGTAAGCGGGCCACCGGGTAGCTCTACCGTGATGCTTGCGTCGGCAAGGCCCAAGGTGTGGGCAAGGGCGCCGATGGCGCAGGCCGCCGTCCCGCACGCGCGTGTCGCCCCGACACCGCGCTCCCAGACCCTTGCCCGCGCGAGCGTGCGGCTTTCCAGGGTGGCAAACGAAATGTTGGCCCGCTGGGGGAACGCGGCGTGGGTCTCAAGGATGGGCCCCACCTCTTCCAGTGGCACGGCCTCAGCGTTTTTTACGAAGAAGACCGCATGGGGGTTGCCCACATTGACACACGCCGCCGGTCCGAACCGGTCGGAGAAGCCGGCCAGCGTGAGGGCCTGGGGATCGCCGGTGCCCGGCGCGAGGGGGATTTCTGTGGCGGCGAAGGAAGGGGCGCCCATGTCGATGGCAATGCGCCCATTCTCGCCCCGCCAGGCCTGCATCAACCCGCCGGCGCTCTCGATGGCGAGCCGATCCCGCCCGGTTTCCTCCATCAGGAGGGCGGCGATGCATCGAGCAGCATTGCCGCAGGACTCCACCTCGCCCCCGTCCGCATTGGCAATGCGCATGAGTGCCGCGTGGTCGTGGTTCCTTGCCGGCGCGATGGTGATGAACTGATCGAACCCGATTCCGCCGTCTCGCGCGGCCAAGGCGGCGATCCGTTGGGACGAAAGATCAGAACCGCCACGGCGGGCATCGACCACGACAAAATCGTTGCCGAGGCCGTTCATCTTGCGAAAGGGGATCATCGCGGCCTCTTCGGGCGGGGGTCGATGCCCACAAGATAGTCACCCAGCGGCACGATGCGATGGCGGAATGCACTGTCGGGAAACGCAATGCAGCCGAAGGTGCCCGTCAGAAGTGGCCGTGCCACGTGGATGAAGATGGCTGATCCGGCGCCGCGCACTCTTGGGCACTGGTTGTGGTCGGTGACGAGCACCGTGTCGTAGAGCGGGTCGTCCCGCATCAATCGCTCGTGGCTTTGCCCAATGGGTAATTTTACCCAGGAGTTATAAAGCGATGAGGACGCTTCGTCGCACCAACCGTCGTCGCGTTGGGTGCCTCGATGGGGGACGCCGATGGCCCGTCGCCCACGCACGAAACCCGCCAGCGGGCGGATGCGCGCCCGTGGCGTGGCCCTATCGCCCTCGCGCTTGAGTGTGGAAATACCAGTTTGGCCAATGGCCGCTATGAGTGTTCGCCCCCCGCCGCTCACGAGCGCCTGATGGGGTGCGCCGGGCCGCATTCGCACCAGTACGGGCCGCTTCGGTGCCCCCCCAGACGCCGCAGCCCGACGCCACGGACCGCGACACTCACGCGCGATCACATCTTTTTTCCCAATCCGCACCATGGTAACGCTCGTTTGATTGCAATCGCATCACCACTGTAGTTGTCACGGGCCGAGCCGACCATGGAGACAGCGGTGAACAAGCGGACCATTCTCATTATCGACGACGACGACGACTTGCGAGACGGTCTGACCGAGCAGCTCGCGCTCTACGACGAATTCGCGGTGGTGACCGCGAGCCGGGCGAGTGAAGGCATGGCGGCGGCCAAGGAGAACGACGTCGCCCTCGCCATTGTGGACGTGGGCCTTCCGGACCTTGATGGCCGGGAAGCCGTACGCCTGATGCGCTCCAATGGGTTTAAGGCGCCCATTATCATGCTCACCGGCCACACCACCGATGCCGACGCCATCGTCGGCCTTGAGGCCGGGGCCAATGATTATGTGACCAAGCCCTTCCGCTTTGCGGTGCTCTTGGCGCGCATCAGGGCCCACCTGCGGCAGTTCGACCAGAGCGAGGACGCCACCTTCGCCATCGGCCATTACACCTTTAAGCCGGCGGCCAAGATCCTGGTGGAGGATGACGGCAAGCGCGTTCGTCTCACCGAAAAAGAGACCGCGATCTTAAAATATCTCTATCGCGCAGGTGAGAAACCGGTGACGCGCGATGTGCTCCTCCATGAGGTGTGGGGCTATAATTCGGGGGTGACCACGCACACCCTGGAAACCCACATCTATCGCCTGCGCCAGAAGATGGAACGCAACCCGGCATCGGCGGAGCTTCTGGTGACCGAGGCGGGCGGCTATAAGCTCATGCCGAGGGTGACGGTCAGCGAGTGAGCCTTGCCCGCACCCTCGCGGTGATGCGCAACAACCCATTCCTTAGCGTCCTGGGCGAGGAGGGGCTCAAGCTTCTCGCCTTCGACAGCGATTCCATCAGTCTGAAACCGCGCGAAAGCCTCTTTGAGGCTGGAGAAGACGCCAGCGACGCCATCCTGTTTCTGGGTGGGCTGTTGCGGTTTATCCCACAAGCGACCGGATCGGTCCCGAGAGTTTATGGCGTGGGCGAGCTGGTGGACGAGCTGGCGCTCATTGTGCCGAGTAAGCGAACCGCGACGGCGATCGCGCAAACGTCCTGCGAAGTGTTTCCGCTAAAGCGCGAGCGCATGCTGCGGATCTTAAACGAATATCCCCAGTCAGCGCGGCGCCTCCAGAGGCTCATTGCCCAGCAGTCCAGCGAAATGATCCGAGAAGTGTCCTCGGTGCAGGACCGCCTGCGTCGGTAACGCAAATGCGAGAATGTGGCCGGCACCTCGACCCGCGTCCCTTTCGCGGTTTCGCGATGCATACCTAGAAAGCCTTCCCAGTGTGGTGGATATAAACTCCTCCCAATTCACAGCGCGCGCTGGATATGAACGCTATGAAGGTTGTTCATTTAGGCGCGAGCGCTGGACAATGTGCCAAAACTCTCCCGCCTTGATCCATCGTCCCGGGCAGCGCCTGATGCCTCAAGGGACGCTTCGCTCTTCGCCCTTGACCCATCAGGCGCTGCCCGTGCTTGAAAAAAGTGTCGGCTCCGGAAGAACGTCGCTTTTTGGTGTCCCACCAAAAGAACTGATCGGGATGGGTGGCGCAAAGGTGGGGGTTCTTGCCGCTCGCTGGCGCGAACAACTGTGGTGGCTTTCGCGGCAAGAGCTGGTCATACGATCACATGACCTGCTCTAAGTTCCTGTTTCACGGCGCGGTTCGAGCTGCAACATGATTCCATGCCTCGGAAACGCGCTCTATCGATCGGTAGGGGCCGGACTCCAACTGACTTCTACGGATCAGCCCGGCATTCTCGCAAGTCAGCTTACGGCACGAGTTTCGCCATCGGTGCTGGAGCGCTCTGCGGCGTCGGTCTCCAAAAACGCCTTCAGATCCTCAAACGTCATGGGCGGGCAGAAGAAAAATCCCTGTCCCAGGGTGTAACCAAGGTCGCGAAGACGCTCCAGCTCCTGGGCGGTCTCGATGCGCGTCGCCACAAGCTGAACGCCCAGCGTGCGGCAGGCTTTGATCATGCCACCGATCATCGCGGAGGAGCGCACCTGGGTGGCGGGGTCGGTGAGCATGGACGTGCGGGCCTTGATCTGCTGGACCCGGAGGTCCGGCGCTTCCACCAGCGCCTCAAAGCCGGCCGCCAGCCGGTCCAGGCCGAAGGTAAGCCCCTTGTCCAAGAGTTTTTGGAAAGTGGCGGTCACCTGGCTCGGCAAGACATTTTTGGGATTACTCGACACTTCTAAGATGAGCGTGGTGCCGAGCCCGCTCATCTCATCGATGAAATTGTCCAGCGCTTCCACATAGTTGAGGTTTTGGAGCTCGCAGCTGGAGCCGTTGATACTGAGGGGGGTTGCGCGGCGCAGGTCCGCGTCGATCTTCGGCCAGTCCTGGCGCAGCTTTTCCAGAATGCAGATACCGATCTGCGGGGCGAGCTCGGCGTCCTCGAACGCCGGCTCCAGCGCCGCGGCGTTGATGAGATCGTCGCCCTCGGCAAGGCGCGCAAACACCTCCACCGACGCGACGCAGCCAGTCCTCAGATCGAAAACCGGCTGGAAATGCGGGACGATGGCGCCCATCGCCACCGCCTCGCGGATGCGGCGCAACAGCGATTCCAAGCTCTCCCGCTCCGCGCCGTGACTTTGCTGGTAAAGGGTGCCGCGGCGGGTGCGTTCTGCCTTGGTCTCCAGCAGCGCAAGGTCGGCGTTGCGGTAAAGCTCCCGCTCGTTGTGGGCGTCGCGGGGAAAGACCGCGCCGCCAAGCGACAATTTTACCGGGATCTCGATGTCGCGATAGACGAAGTCAATTTCGGCGGCGGCCATGAGCCGATCCAGCGGACGAGCAAGGTCGTCTGCTGCGTGCAAGTCGTTGACGATGATGGCGAATTCGTCTCCGCCCAGGCGAGCTAACGTATCGCCCTGCCGCATTTGGCCCGAAAGCCGCTCGGCCACCTCGCGCAACAACTCATCGCCCGCCTCGTGTCCATAGACGTCGTTGATGGCCTTAAAATGGTCGATGTCGGCAAGGATGAGACCGACGGACTGGCGCACTTGACCGGCGATGGTGAGGGCGGAGTTGAGCCGTTCCTGAAAGAGCATGCGGTTGGGTAGCTTCGTCAGGGAGTCGTGGTTGGCCGTCCACCAAAGACGCAGCTCGGCTTCTTTCTCGTCGGTGATGTCTTGGAAAATGCCGTAGAGCTGCTCGCCGTCAGGGCCGCCGATGACGTGGCCCACACTGCGCACGGTGCGCAGTTCACCGTCGGCCCGGCGAAACGGGAGCACGAAACTGAACCCAGCGCCGGCCTCGATTGCGTCGCCGATATTCTTGCTCACGAGACTGCGCACATCTTCGGGATAAAACTCCACCGCGCGGTCAATATCGGGGGTGAAATCCTCCCGGGTCACGCCATGGATTTTGTAGGTCACGTCCGACCAGCTCAGCTTTCGGCTGGCCAAGTCCACCTGCCAGATTCCGATTTCGGCCATCCGCTCAACGCCGTCGATCACCACCTGGGCCCGCTCAACCGCAAGGGTCGCGGTGGCCGCGTCGCGCTCCGATTCGAGGACGGAAAACACCGTCTGCGCGAACGTGTCGGCTCGAGGGTCGAGTTCCGCAGCGTCGGTCTGCAGGAGGAGGGTGGGCTTTGCCTCCACCGCCTCGTCCACGATGATGTGCCAGCCTTCTGCAGCGGCGAGAGACGCCTGACCGGATTTGACACACATGGCAACGCGCGAGAGCCACGTTTGCTCCGGGATCGCGACAGTGGGCTCGGCGGAAAGCTCCATGCGGCCGGTGTCGGGCCAGAACAGCACCACCTGCTTGAGGCGCAATGCCGTTCGCACGAGCGTCAGCAGCCCTTCGTCAGTGGTGTGACCAGGGCTCATGGCGGGACCTGACATGCGAGCGTCCGGCACTGTCGACATCGCCGAGTGAGCAAGCCTCTTCTAAATTCGGTAAACGCCGGAACTCGGCGACGGCGCTGCCCTCCCGGAGCTTGGCCGGTAACGCTGCGGCGCACCCATATCTTGACCCCATCATCGTTGCGCGGAGGTGACCTGGCGCCATTGGCGCGGCACCAAGCATAAAGTCGCTTCGTTAAAACCCTGGGGAAGATATAACCAACGGGCGATGGTTTCAATTTTCGTCAAGCAAGGGGAATACGGGGGCGAAGCGCGTGGTTTTACCGCCGCGCGGGCGTCTTTACGGCGCTACTTGCCGGCTCTTGGGGTGTTCAGCCTGGTCATCAACCTTTTGATGCTGACCGGGCCGCTATTCATGCTGCAGATCTACGATCGGGTGTTGGTGAGCGGGAGCGTGCCCACGCTCGTGGCTCTCTTTGTGCTCGTGGTGGGGCTTTATGGGTTCCTCGGCGTCTTGGATTTCGTGCGGGGGCGCGTTTTGTCGCGCATGGGGGTGCAATTTGATGCAGCCCTTGCCCGGGACGCGGCCTTGCGCGCCATGATGAGCCGCCTGTCGTCCGCCGCGCCGGACAGCGAGCCGGTGCGCGATGTGGACCGGTTGCGGCAGTTTCTGTCGTCGCAGGCGGTGTTGTCGCTGTTCGATATGCCGTTCGTGCCGCTCTACGTGGCGCTGGTCTTTGCCATTCACCCGCTGCTGGGGTTTTTGGCACTCTGCGGCGCGGCATTTCTGGTGGCCATTGCCCTCGCCACCGATCGGTTCGCGAGGCCGCGGGTGCGCGATGCCGCGACTCTCGGGGCGGTCAGAGGGGCGGCGCTTTCGTCAGGGTCGCGCAATGCCGAAGCCCTAGCGGGAATGTCCATGGCCGGGGCCTTCGGTGGGGTTTGGGAGGCCATCAACGGCCGTTTCATCGCCGCCCAAACCCAGGCGTCCGACATCACCTTGCTGTCGAGCACGGTCACCAAGGTGTCGCGCCTGTTGCTCCAGTCGGCGGTCCTCGCCCTGGGGGCCTATCTCGCCATTTTTGGGATCATTTCGCCGGGTGCGATGATTGCCGCGTCCATCATTATGGCCCGCGGGCTCGTGCCGGTGGAGACCGCCGTTCAAAGTTGGCGCCAGCTCATCGACGCGCGGCAGGCCTACCAACGCCTGACCGAAGCGGAGAGGGACGAACGGTCGCTGGGTGCCCCTGCAGTGGCGCTGCCGGCACCCGCCGAAACTCTCGTGGTGGACAGGATCGAGGTGGCCCCACCCGGTGCCGCCGATGCCGCCATCTCAGACGTGCGCTTCACCGCCAGGGCCGGCAGCGCGGTGGGTGTCATCGGCCATTCGGGGTCGGGCAAATCAACGCTTGCCCGCGCCCTCGTCGGGGTTTGGCCGCCGCGCAAGGGCACCATCCTCCTTGACGGTGCACCGCTTACCCAGTGGGATTTTGAGGCTCGGGGGCGCCATGTGGGCTATCTGCCCCAGGATGTGGAGCTGTTGGACGGTACCATTGGCGACAACATCGCCCGCTTCCGGCCACACCACGAAACCGGCGATGACGCCGTGGTGGCGGCTGCACGGGCCGCGGGCTGCCACGAGCTAATCGTTTCGCTGGGCCGCGGTTACGAAACCCCCCTCGGACCGGGCGGCCATGTCCTTTCCGCCGGTCAACGCCAGCGCATTGCCCTCGCCCGGGCACTTTACGGCGATCCGTTCTTGGTGGTGCTCGATGAGCCCAACTCGAACCTCGACGGGTTTGGCGACAGCGCGTTGAACGGTGCCATTCTAGGCGCAAAGGCACGGGGCGCCGTGGTGGTGGTGATTGCCCACCGGCCTTCAGCGCTTTCGGCCACCGATAGTCTCTGCCTCTTCGACCGAGGCCGGCTCACGGACTTCGGTCCCCGCGATGAGGTGCTTGCCAAGGTGATGCGCAGGCAAAAGATTGCCCCCATAGGGGCCGAGGGTGCGGCAATCCAAAACCCCGGCGAGAAAAGCGCATGAACTCGCACGAGCCTTTTGTGAAGCAAACGGCACTTTCCGGTCCGGCCTCCTTCCGGGCGGCGGGGCGCTCCATGGGCCGCTACACCCTTATCGGCGTTGTTGCCTGTGTCTTGCTCGTCGGCGGCCTTGGCGGTTGGGCGGCTACGGCGAGGATTTCTTCCGCGGTGGTGGCACCGGGTGTCGTGGTGGCGCAGAACGGGCTTGTGGCCGTCTACTCTCCCACCGGCGGGGCGGTTCGGCAGTTTTTTGTGGCGGAGGGGGAAACCTTGGCCGAGGGCGCGCCGCTCCTCTCGCTCGACGGCACACCCGTTGTTGCACCGGTGGCCGGCCGCATCGCCGAAATTCTCGTCAAGGACGCGGGAAGTCCCGTGCGCGCTGGGCAGGTGTTGGCGCGGCTGCTGCCAGCGGCGGCGCCCATGGTGGTGGAGGCGCGTGTTTCGCCGGCGGACATCGACGAGGTTGCCATCGGCCAGCCGGTGAGGGTGAGTTTTGCCACCCTTGACGCCCGCACCGCCGCGCCGGCGACGGGGCGGGTAATTAGCCGCGGTGTGGTGGCCCAGACCGATCCGCGCACAGGGATCACCCACTTCAAGATCACCGTCGCCTTGGATGACGGCGCCATGGGCGAGGATCTCTTGCCAGGAGTGCCTGCAGAGGTCTTCGTCACCACCGGCGGCCAGAGCGCAGCGGCCTACCTTCTGCGGCCGATTTTGGACCAGATCGGCCGCGCGTGGCGTGAGGGTTGAGAGGCAACCCCTCGCAGCGGAGGCGGGGCCTGGCCTTTCAGTCGAGCTCTTCGTCGAGGTTCAGCGTGTCGCGCACGCCGATGGAGTCAAAGTGGGTATCCATGAAATTGTGCGCCGCCTGGCGTCCGACGTCCCTGAGGTAGGTCAAGAAATCCCACTCCGCATTGTATTTTGACGAGGCGGACAGGGGTCCAAGGTCAGTACTTGCGATGCGGTGGAGGCGCACGCGCATATACTCGTCCGGATTGAGTTTGCCGCTTTCGATGAGCCGGGTGACGAAGCGCACCGCCCGCAACTCCTTCAACAGCGAGGAGTTGAAGGTGATCTCGTTGACGCGGTTCACGATCTCGCGGGCGGACGTGGGCACCTCATCGCGCACGATGGGGTTGATCTGGACGATCAGGGTATCGCGGGTGTCGGTCTCGTAAAACAGCGGATAAAGCGGCGGATTTCCCATGAAACCGCCGTCCCAGTAGGCCTCTCCCTCGATCTCGATGGGCGCAAACATCTGGGGGATGCACGCCGAGGCGAGGAGCGCCTGGGTGCTGAGTTCGGCATGGGAGAAGATGCGTACTTTGCCCGTGCGCACGTTGGTGGCGGCCACGAAGATCTTAAAATCCGAGCAGGAACGGATGGCTTCAAAGTTGACGTGTTTGTTGACGATGGGTTCCAGCGGATTGATTTCCAGCGGGTTGGTGATCGCCGGAGAAATCACCCGCGAGGCCATGTCAAAGGCAAGGTAGATGGGCGAAGAATCAAGGCTCCAGTTGCCCATGAGCACGTCAAGGGGTGTGCGCTGGAATGGGCTGAAGCGCGCCGCCTGGCTCACATCTCGCCAGAACGCTTCGAGCGCCTCGCAGGCCGCGATCTCCCCGCCGGACATGTAGCCGGTGACGAGGACCGCCGCGTTCATCGCGCCGGCAGAGGTGCCGGTGACGCCATGGATGGAGAGCCGTTCGCTCCTCAAGAGCGCGTCGAGGACGCCCCAGGTGAATGCGCCGTGGGCTCCTCCGCCCTGGAGGGCGGCGTTTAGTTTTTTGCGCGCCATCGCTTTCCTTCCGCGCTCATTCCCGCGTCAACTCCCATCTACTGCAATCGGGCGTCCTTTGACCGGGTAAATTGTAAGAGGATGGGCAGGTGGTCGGACGCGGTCGGCTCAAGGGTTTGGGCCCCCACCACGTCAATTCCCTCCGAAACGAAGATGTTGTCGATGGGTAGCCCAAAGACCGGCACCAGCGCGGCCGGCATCAGAAAATGGGTCCACGTGCCGCCGATGCCCTCCACCGGGCGCGTGCGCGACCACTTGCCGTACCGGCTGAGGGCGGCGCTCCAGGGCGCGGCGTTAAAGTCGCCACCCACAATCAGCGGCGGCTCCAGGGTGGGCAGGACGTGTTGCAGCTCGCGCAAAGTGTCCGCCTGGCCGTAGGGCCAAGGGGGTTGGATGTGCTGGCTCACCACCGAGATGGGTTCGCCGTCCATGAGGACGGTGCGGTTCACGAAACCGAGCAGCGGCTCGCACGTGGCGGGTGTCGGCGCGAAGGGATGCTGAGACAAAATGGCAATGCCGTAGTCGTTGCCGTCGATGCACAGCTCCTGGTGGGGGTAAAGACCGGCGAGATCCGCCATCATGGCTTTTCCGCTGTCGGACACCTCCTGGAGGGTGATGATGTCGGGGGTCAGCCGCTCGACGAGCCGCTGCGCCGGCCCGTGGTCGGACACGCGAAAAAGGTTCATCTGCAAAAGGGTACGTTCGGCGGCGGACGCGGCGATGGCGTGGTGGTTGGCGCCGAAAAAGAACGGTCGAACGCTGAGGGCGCAAATCACCGCCAGTGCGAGCGCTGAAATCGCCAAGAATCGTGCCCGGCCGCGCAGCAGCACCAGTGCCACCACGGCCAAGACGCCCCCGGCGAGGGCGGCGTGGTGGCGAAAGTGGGAAAAGCTATCGAACGCCGGGTGGATGCGGCCCAGAAAGCCGATGGCGCCGCCCACCGCCACCACCACAACGGCGACGGTCAGCAGCCCGCGCCACAGCACAGCCAACGCCGGCGCGCTCTAATGCGCGGTCCACCCACCATCCACGGGCAGCATCGCGCCGGTGATGGACGAGGCTGCATCCTGGCACAGGAAAATCAGGAGCGCCGTCACTTGATCAACGGTGACGAACTCGCGGGTGGGCTGCGCTGCGAGGAGGACATCGCGCTTCACCTCCTCCTCGGTAATGCCGCGCGCCTTCGCGGTATCGGGGATCTGCTTTTCCACCAGCGGCGTCCATACGTAGCCGGGGCAAATGGAGTTTACGGTGATCTTCTGCTCCGCCACCTCCAGCGCCACCGTCTTCGTAAGCCCGGCGAGCCCGTGCTTGGCGGTCACGTAGGCGCACTTTTCGGGGGAGGCCACCAGCGCGTGGGCCGAGGCGGTGTTGATGATACGGCCCCAGCCGGCCCGGCGCATGAGCGGGATCGCGTGCTTCATGGTGTGGAAGGCTGAGGACAGGTTGATGGCGATGATGGCGTTCCACTTTTCGTCCGGGAACTCGGTGATGGGCGCCACGCGCTGGATACCAGCGTTGTTGACGAGGATGTCGCAGCCGCCCAGCTCGCGGTCTGCCTGGGCGATCATCTCCGCGATTTCCGCCGGCTTCGACATATCGGCCGGGGAATAGACGGCCTTGGTGCCGCTTGCCGCGAGGCTGGCCAACTCGGCATCGATGGCTGCCTTGTCGCCAAACCCGTTGATGAGGACGTGGGCCCCAGCGGCCGCCAGCGCCTTTGCATAGGCGAGCCCGATGCCGGATGTGGACCCCGTGATGACCGCGCTCTTGCCCTTCAGCATGATGACCCTTTCCGCCGCGCCAATGTTGCGGCGCGTCCTATCATGGCCAACTCATGCTGGGGAGGGCCGGCGCCGTGGCTTGAAGCTTTCGGCGTCAATCGTCGCAGGCCGCCGCAATCCGCGCGCGCTGCCTATATGGCGAGGGGTTGGTGTAAAAGGGTTCCTTCATGGCGTTGGACGCAGAGCGTAATCGATTTACCGGGCGAGCGAGCCGCTACGCGCGGGTGGGCGGCAACGTCACGGGCGTTGCGGCAAAGATGCTCGGCGCCCGGCTTTTCGGCGGAGAATTCGACCACGACAAGAACGCCATCGAAATCACAAAGGCTCTGGGAAACCTCAAAGGGCCGCTGATGAAGGTGGCGCAGCTTCTGGCCACCATCCCCGACGCGCTCCCCCCCGAATACGCCGCTGAGCTTGCCTCGCTCCAGTCCGACGCGCCGCCCATGGGCTACCCCTTCGTCAAGCGGCGCATGGCAGCGGAGCTGGGGCCGAACTGGCTCCAGCGCTTCCACAATTTTGAGCGTCAGCCCGCCGCGGCGGCTTCGCTCGGCCAAGTGCACCGGGCCCGCACCCTCGAGGGTGCGCCGGTAGCCTGCAAGCTCCAGTACCCCAACATGGACTCGGCCATTGAAGCGGACCTGAAGCAGCTCGGGTTTGTCTTCCAGCTCCATAAGCGCATGCGTTCCGGAATCGACACGTCGCAGATCCATGCCGAGATCGCCGACCGTCTGCGCGAGGAACTGGACTATGAGCGTGAGGCCCGGGCCGCCAAGCTCTACGCCATCACCTTCAACGGCGATGCGACCGTGCGCGTCCCCGCCGTCCACGACGACCTTTCCACCAAGCGTCTCCTCACCCTCGGATGGCTCGATGGACGCCGGCTCCTCGAATACAAAACCGCCCCCATGGAGGTGCGCAACCGCCTCGCGACCGCGCTTTTTCGAGCCTACTGGCACCCCTTTGCCGACATCGCGGTGATCCACGGCGATCCGCATCTGGGCAACTACACGGTGTTTGAGGAGGACGGCGAGCCGGCCGGCATCAACCTCCTCGACTATGGCTGCATCAGGATCTTTCCGCCCAAGTTCGCGGCCGGCGTGATCGATCTTTACCAAGGCCTTCTTCAGGGCGACGAAGCACGGGTGGTCCACGCCTACGAGGTCTGGGGCTTTAAGGGCCTTTCCAAGGAACTGATCGACATTCTCAACATCTGGGCGCGGTTCATCTACGGGCCCATCCTGGAAGACCGCGTGCGCACCCTGGCGGATGGCACAAAGCCGGGCGAGTACGGCCGTCGCGAGGCATTTTCCGTGCACAAGGCGCTTAAGGAGAAAGGGCCGGTGACGGTGCCGCGCGAATTCGTCTTCATGGACCGCGCCGCCATCGGCCTCGGGGCCGTGCTTCTCCACCTCCAGGCGGAACTCAACTTTTATCAGATTTTTCAGGCCGAGCTTGAAGCATGCCCCGGGGCGGGCCAGGCCGACCGCCAGGCCGCCGCCCTTGATGAGGTGGGCCTTCCCCGGCCCTGATACTGGCCGACAGCGCGTCTCAGCGCGACGGCTGGGCACTGTGCCAAAACTCTCCCGCTTTGATCCATCGTCCCGCGCATCGCCTGATGCCTCAAGGGACGCTTCGCTCTTTGCCCTTGACCCATCAGGCGATGCGCGGGCTTGAAAAGGTGTCGGCTCCGGAAGAACGTCGCTTTTTGGTGTCCCACCAAAAGAACTGACCGGGATGGGTGGCGCAAAGGTGGGCGTTCTTGCCGCTGGCTGGCGTGAACAGCGGTGATGGCTTTTAGAGCTAGGCGACCTTTTCAGGCACCCATGGCTGCGCTGATGGAGCCTGCGCATCCAGGAGACCTTTAAAATCGTGCAGCCCGAGCGTTGCCAGGGTGTTCATTTCCCCATCCAACAGCTCGTAGATCATCCCGTCCGTGCCGCGATTACTGAAGAAGACGATGGCGTCTTCATCGCCGCCACCCTCGGTATGGGGCTCGCCACCGGCCTTGCGCTCCACGTAGCTGCCCACGGGCCGCACCTCGATAAGGTCGCCATTGGCGCGGTAAATTCTCAGCTCTCCCTGCAGAACAAGGGTGCGGTAATCCGCGTGATGGCGGTGCAGGATCACCCGCTGGTTTGCGTCGAACTTGAACAGAACATCGACGATCTTGTTCTCCGGATCGACGCTGCAGACATGGTAGGACGCGTGGTCCACGCCTTCGAGTTGATACCACGTGATGTTGCTTTGATCGAAGCCTAGTGACGTCACGCGATGCCTCCCTTTTGGTTCTTCTTTCTTTCGTTTCACCACACAGCAACTTCATCGGCTTGCCATTTGGTGACAAAGTGCAGGCGAAGATCCCTCGGAGATCGTTGCCCGTGAGGAGCCAAAGAGGATTTACCCGAGCGAGCGCGCTTGGCCCCATCGCGGATTTCGTTGGCGAACAAGGCGGCTCCATCGCCAGAGTGTTTGAGCGCGCGGACCTTCCCCTTGCGATCCTCGACAACCCGGATTTGCCGCTGCCGCTCCCGGAGCAGTTCAAGATCCTCGACGAGGCAGCGCGGGAGATCGGATGCGGGCTTGCGGGGGCGCGGCTCGGACAGCTTGTGCGCATCGAACAACTGAGCGCATTCGGCCGCTGGGTGAGCGACGCTTTGACCGTCGGCGGCGCCATAAACCGATCCAACAAAGGCCTCAACCGTTTCCTTCAGACCGGAACCGTCCTGGCGCTCAAGACGGGCGACGAGCGGGTGAGCTGGTCCATTGAATTTCTCGATCCGGGCTTCAACGGCCGATTTCAGAACGAGCTTTTGGGGGTCAGCTACCTGGTGGACGTCGTGCGCTCCTACCTGGGCCGCTCCTGGTGCCCCGACCTCATCCGCGTCACCGGGACCGAACCGCGGCAAGCCGAGGCCCTTGAGACGATCTTCGGCACTGCCGTCTCTGCCGGTCACCGGGTTTCGTCCATCGAGTTCGACGCCGGTCTCCTCGCTGCCTGCCGTTCGAGCGCGACGCGAAGGCCTTCGAGGACAGCAACACTCGGCGCCGACATCCTTCACGAGCAAACCGTGCCCGGGTCGGCGGAGCACGTGGACGCCGTGGCCGCGATGATCGCGCTCGCCATGCTGGAAGGTTACCCGAAGATCGACTGGATCGCCTCAAAGCTCGGCCTCACGCGGCGCACGCTACAGCGTCAGCTCGCCACCAATGGGGTGACGTTCTCGGCGCTCCTGGAAGATCTTATGCGCGATCGAGCCATGGGGCTCCTGGGGGCGACGGAACGGCCTGTGACCGAAATTGCGTACCGGCTTGGCTACAGCGATCCGGCCCACTTTACGCGCGCATTTCGGCGTTGGGCCGATACCACCCCCGAAAACTTTAGAAAGAAAGCGCTGGGCGCGGGCGCGGCGAATGGCCGGACGGCCCGCTAAAGTTTGCGCCTTTGCAAGGTTGGCCGTGTGCTAGACAACAACGCAGCGGCATTGATTCAGTCAATGGGTTCGCGGCTGAAGTTGTTGGATGAATTAGGTTTTTCGGATAGGGACGAAGTGGCCGCTCATGTCCTTCTAGCTGCTAGGCGCCTACTGTTTTGCGGCGTAAGGCGTAGCTTCCGGTCCATGACACGGCCACTTCCACTTGGTCCTCCAAATATTAGGGCTTTCGTGAGCGGTCGCAGTGACTGAGATCACAGCATCGTGCCGGACACCACAAAAGTTGAGTTCATAAGGCACCTTTGCCGATCCCATGGACCGCGCGACCAGCGCTTCCTACCGGCAAAATTGTTTCCGATAATTAATTCATAATCACCGCCTCTTCTCTAATCGTCGACCCGCAAAATTATTATATTCAGACACTAGATCATCAAAGAGGATTGTATGACTAAACTATTTTCGACGAGTGTTATTGCATTGGCGATTGGATTTTCTGTTGCAAGTACGAGCGCATCGGCAGATCCATGGTTCTCGCGTGGGTTTGTGCCTGTGGGCGACAACGTAACGGTGACCGAGGTGGCGGATAATCTTCGCTCGCCCTGGGGGGTTGCGACACTTCCCGATGGCACGTTCGTCATCACCGAGCGCGGCGGCACGATCCGCACGTTCAGGGACGGCAAACTCACCGATCCGGTGCCCTTCCCTGTCGCGGTGATGTCCGAGCGCTATAGCCCTGCGGGCGACATCATCCAGGGCCAGGGCGGCCTTCTGGACGTGATTGCAAGTCCTGACTTTGCGACCGACCACACGCTTTTCTTTAGCTACGCCATCGGCGACTTGGAGGACAACCGCGTTGCCATCGGCAAAGGCGAGTGGCGGGACGGCAAGCTGGAGAATTTTGAAGAGATTTTCCGCGTGGCCCATGGCAAGCGGGACGGTCAGCACTTTGGCTCGCGCCTGGCGTTTTTGCCCGATGGCACGCTCATCGCAACGGTCGGGGACGGTGGCAATCCACCCCTCAAGTTCATGGATGTGTTTGCCCGCGAGCAGGCCCAGAACCTCCAGACCCACTTCGGCTCGGTCATCCGGATCAACACCGACGGTTCGGCGCCCGCCGATAATCCTTTCGTGGGTGTTGCTGGTGCCCAGCCAGAAATTTGGAGTTTTGGGCACCGCAATCCGCAAGGGCTTGTGGTGGATCCCGACACCGGCACCGTCTGGTCATCGGAGCACGGGCCCCAGGCGGGTGATGAACTGAACCGTATCGAGCGGGAGAACAACTACGGCTGGCCCCGCGTCACCTACGGTCGCGACTACCGGGACGGCTCGGTGATCTCCGCCAACGTCACCGGCCCAGAGTTTACCGGTCCGTCGCTTTCCTGGATCGACACCCACGCGCCGGGGGGGCTGACGCTCTATACGGGAACCGACTTTCCCGAGTGGGAGGGCGCTCTTTTGTCCGCCGGCTTGGCCTCTCACGACCTTCGGGTGATCGGCATTGAGGGTGACGCGGTGGCGAGTGAGGAGCGCATCACCATCGGCTCGAGGGTGCGCGACACGGCCATCGGCCCCGATGGTGGGCTCTTCGTCCTCACGGATGGCCCGGACGCCAAACTCCTGCGGATCGACCCTTCGGCCGACCGCAATTCGGAAAGCTAGCTCCCGGCATCTAAATCCGAGGGCTTCAGCCGCCCGTCGCCACCGCGGCGGGCGGCTTTTGTCGTGCGCCGAAAATGGCGGAACCCACCCGCACCCAACGGGCCCCGTGGGCGATGGCCTCGGCAAAATCCCCGGACATGCCCATGGAGGTGAAGGGGACGCCCACATCGACGGCAAGTTTTGCCAGCGCCTCAAAGTGCGGACCGGCGGGCTCATCGAAGGGCGGGATGGTCATCAGGCCGTCCACGGGAAGGCCAAGGCCACGGCAATGGGCCACCAGCGCCGCCGCTTGCGAGGGCATTGCGCCTGCCTTCTGGGGCTCGTTCCCCACATTCACCTGCACCAGACAGCGCGGCATTCGTCCAAGCCGCTCGCCCTCCTTGGCGATGGCGGTGGCGATTTTCTCTCTGTCGACGCTTTCGATGACATCAAAGAGGGCGACGGCATCTTTCACTTTGTTGGACTGGAGCGGGCCGATGAGGTGGAGTTCAAGGTCGGGGAATTCTTCCCGCAGGGCCGGCCATTTGCCCTTGGCCTCCTGGACGCGGTTTTCGCCCACGATGCGTTGGCCGGCCGATAAAGCCGGACGGATGTGGTCCGGTCCAAAGGTTTTGGTGACGGCAACGAGCTCCACGGGATCGGTGCGTCCCGCCGCCTGCGCGGCGTCGGCGATGGCCTGCTTCACGGCGTCCAGGCGTTGCGCCACGCCCTCACCCATCACCCGTTCGTCCATCGCCAGTTGACCCTTAACCAAACCTTGCCCATGGTCCCGCGCACCCATTTCATCGCCGGTCCGTTCCATGAGTACTCTTGAGCGTTACAACGCGCCCGCCACGGAAGCCAAGTGGCGCGCTGCCTGGGACGAGGCGGATCTTTACGCCGTCGCGGACGATGACCCGCGCCCGAAATACTACGTCCTGGAAATGTTTCCGTATCCGTCGGGGCGGATCCACATTGGCCACACCCGCAACTACACCATGGGCGATGTGGTGGCCCGCTACCGCCGGGCGAAGGGTTTTAATGTCCTTCACCCCATGGGTTGGGACGCCTTTGGGATGCCAGCGGAAAACGCGGCCATGGACCGCAACGTCCACCCCGCCGACTGGACCTACGACAACATCGACGTCATGCGCGGGCAGCTCAAATCCATGGGGCTGTCGTTGGACTGGAGCCGCGAGTTTGCCACCTGCGACGTGGACTACTACGCGCAACAGCAGCGGCTTTTCCTGGATTTTCGCGAGCACGGCCTCGTGGACCGCCAGCTTGCCAAGGTGAACTGGGACCCGGTGGACCAGACTGTCCTTGCCAACGAGCAGGTGATTGACGGGCGCGGCTGGCGTTCCGGTGCGCCGGTGGAACAGCGCGAAATGGAGCAGTGGTTCTTCAAGATCACCGACTACGCGCAGGATCTTCTGGAAGCCATCGACACCCTCGACCGCTGGCCGGACAAAGTGCGCCTGATGCAGCGCAACTGGATCGGGCGCTCCGACGGCATGGCGTTCGATGTGCGCCTCACCGGTGCACCTGACGGTTTTGAGACGCTTTCCATCTTCACAACGCGCCACGACACCATGATGGGTGCCACCTTCGCGGCGGTGGCGGCCGACCATCCCCTGGCTAAGGCCCTGGCGGAGAAAAGCCCGGAGGTAGCGGCGTTCTGCGAGGAGTGCGCCCGGCTCGGCACCTCCCAGGAGGCCATCGACAAGGCGGAAAAGCTGGGGTTCGACACCGCAATCAAGGTGATCCACCCCACTAATCCGAATTGGACGGTGCCGCTCTATATCGCCAATTTCGTCCTGATGACCTACGGCTCCGGCGCGGTCATGGGGGTGCCCGCCCACGACCAGCGCGACCTCGATTTTGCCCGCAAGTACGGCCTTGATGTGATCGACACCTTCGTGCCCCTCGACACCGAGGAGCGGGTCGCTGACGTCGCGTTCGTGCCGCCCAAAACGTCCAAGGTGAAGTACGTGTGTTGGGCGGGCGAGCCGGGCACCGTGACCACCTGCCAGAAGGCCATGGACTGGTCACTGAAACGGTTTACGGAGGATGGCTGGGGCAAGGCGAAGACCCAGTATAGGCTGCGCGACTGGGGGATTTCCCGCCAGCGCTACTGGGGCTGTCCGATCCCCATGGTCTACTGCGACGCCTGCGGGCTCGTCCCGGTGCCGGTGGAGGATTTGCCGGTCGAGCTCCCCCGGGACATTGACTTTTCCGCCCCCGGCAACCCCCTCGACAGGCATCCCACCTGGAAGCACACCACCTGCCCAAAGTGCAGCGCACCGGCCCGGCGCGAGACCGACACCATGGACACCTTTGTGGATTCGTCCTGGTATTTCGCGCGCTTTACCGCGCCCAAAGCCGACGTTCCCGTGCACCGCCAGGTGATGGAGGACTGGCTTCCCGTCGACCAGTATATCGGCGGGGTCGAGCACGCGATCCTGCACCTCCTTTATTCGCGCTTCTTCATGCGGGCGATGGAAAAGTCCGGCTACGGCTCCGCACCGGAACCTTTTAAGGGGCTCTTCACCCAGGGGATGGTGACCCACGAGACCTACGCCGACCCTTCCGGCGAGTGGCTCTTTCCCGAGGACGTGGTGTGGCGGGAGGGAAATCCCTTCCACGCCAAGACCGGAGAGCCCATCACCGTCGCGCCGCCGGAAAAGATGTCGAAGTCGAAGCGCAACGTGGTCGATCCGGAGGCCATTTTGTCGGGGTACGGCGCCGATACGGCTCGGTGGTTCATGCTGTCCGACACCCCGCCGGAGCGCGATATCGAATGGACGGACGCGGGCGTTGACGGCGCGCATCGGTTCGTCCAGCGGCTGTGGCGCCTGGTGCACGACGCGGTGGGGCGCGGCGACAGTGCTGGCAGCGGAGATGGCCTTGCCCTGCGCAAGGCCACCCACGCCATGATCCGCGACGTGTCGGCCGACATTGAGGGCCTTCACTTCAACCGGGCGGTGGCTCGGGTCTACGAGATGGCCAACACGCTGCAAAAATCGCTGGGGGCGGGCGATGCGCCGGGCGCTGCCTATCGCGAGGCGGTGGACGCGATGGTCCGCTGCTTTGCGCCGATGATGCCCCACCTTGCCGAGGAGTGCTGGGCGCTCCTGGGTAACGAGGGTTTTG
This sequence comes from Pseudomonadota bacterium, assembly GCA_039189655.1. Taxonomy (GTDB): domain Bacteria; phylum Pseudomonadota; class Alphaproteobacteria; order Rhizobiales; family Amorphaceae; genus Acuticoccus. The sequence goes on from JBCCYN010000059.1 coordinate 21,226, forward strand.
TGTCCGCAGCGGACTGGCCCACCTACGACCCGGCGCTCCTGATCGAGAACGAACTCACCTTGCCGGTGCAGATCAACGGTAAAAAGCGCGCCGAGGTAACCGTTGCGAAGGATGCGGCGAACGATGATATCGAGCGCGCCGTATTGGCGCTCGACGAGGTGAAGCGGCATCTTGATGGATCGCCGCCGAAGAAGGTGATCATCGTGCCCAAGCGGATCGTCAATGTGGTGGCGTAGCGCGATATTGGCGTTCGCGCTGCTGGTGGCGGCGTGCCAGGTGCGGCCGCTTTACTCGGATGCCTCCTCCGGCGGGCCACTGTCGCCGACGCCGGACCTGCGGGCCATTGTCATCGATCAGGTGGTCAACGAGGCGGCCGAGATCGAGGAAAACCGCATCGAGCAGGTGCTGCGCAACGAGTTGCTGTTCCAGTTTCGCGGCGACGGTGGGCCGCCCGATCAGCGGCTTTACCGGCTGCGCCTCATCACCACAGCGTCCACCGATCCCCTCGCGGTGGAGCTGGAGGAAGACCTGCCGTCCGCCGTGCTCCTCACCCTCAACGGCACGTTCATCCTGTCGGAAATCGCGACGGAAAACACTCTCCTGACCGGTTCGGCTACCTCTACAGCGTCCTACGACTTTTCCTCCCAGCGCTTTGCCAACGTGCGGGCGCAGCGCGATGCAGGCTCCCGCGCTGCAAAAATCATGGCCCAAAATATCGCAACGCGCATTGCCGCCTACTTTGCGGCGCGCCGGGGTTCGTGACCGCCGTCAGGGCGTCCGAGGTCGACCGCCGCTATAAGTCGGCCGACGATCTGCCCCCGGTGGTGGTGGTGTTCGGTCCCGACCGGGGGCTCGTGGCGGAAGTTTCTCGAAAACTTGCAAAGCTCTTTGACGGTGCCGCTGACCCATTCGCCGTCGTAAAGCTTGATGCGGCAACGGTGATTTCCGACGCCGGCCGATTGGTGGACGAAGCGCGCACCGTGTCCATGTTCGGCGGTCGGCGGCTCGTCCATGTGCGTGACGGAGCGGGCAAGAACCTTTCTTCTCACCTGGCGCCGCTCCTCTCAGACCCTTCCGAAGATGCGGTGGTGCTTGTTGAAGCGGGCGACCTGAAGCGCGGTGTCGGACTGCGCAAAGAGGTCGAGGCGCACAAGGTGGCGGCGGCGGTCCACTGCCCGGCCGACAGCGTGCGGGACCTGGAGCGCATGGTGGACGAGGAAGCCGCGGCGCTCGGCCTCACTGTGGAACCCGATGCCCGGGCCGCGCTGGTGGAGCGGCTTGGGGGCGACCGGGGCGCCTCCCGGGGCGAGGTCTCGAAGGCGTGCCTTTTCGCCGCTGGCAGCGGAAAGCTCACCATCGCCGACATCGACGCGGTGGTGGGTGACGTCTCGGCAAGCCAGATGGCGGAGGCGGTGGACGCCGCATTCCTGGGCGATCTCGGGCGGCTCGATGGCTTGCTCACCCGCCTTTTGCGCCAGGATAGCGCCGCAACCCAGCTTCTCATGACGGCCCAATGGACGATCCACTCGCTGGAGCTGGCCTCCGCCTCCGTTGCCGCCGGGCAGACGCCCAGCCGCGCGGTGGAGGGGGCAAGACCACCCTTTTACGGCTCGCGCAAATTGGCGGCCACGCGGGCGCTGGAGCGATGGACGCCTCAGATGCTGCGCCGGGTATCGGCGTCGGTGGGATGGGCGGTTTTCCGCACCCGTGTTATGCCCGCGCTGGCGGCTGCGGTGGCGCGGGATGTTCTGCTGCGCATTGCCACCCAAAGTGGCAAGGGGCGCTGAACGCCGAAGCGCGCAGGGACCGACCAAGCCCTTGCGTCATTTCCCAAAATTGCGGCCGGTCCATTGCTTCGATGGCGCCGTTTGCTGTGCGCGCCTTGGCCGGCGGCGCTGCTCCTTCGTTTGATGAGCAATTGCGCCTGATCTGCATGCGTAGAGCGGGCGCGACGTCGCTTTAGATGTCGCTACCAGGAACGTTGTTCATACCGGCGCAGCTGCAAGGCGCTGTGCAAAAGCTCTCCCGCCTTGGCCCATTGTCCCGCGCAGTGCCTGACGTCTCAACCCACGCTTACGCTCTTCGGGGTTGACCCATCAGGAACCGCGCGGGCTTCTGAAATCGTCGGCTCCGGAAGAACGTCGCTTTTTTGGTGTCCCACCAAAAGAACTATGCGGGATGGGTAGCGCTGGTGTGGGAGGTCTTGCCGCTGGCAAGCGTGAACAATCTCCATAGCTTCCGCACCTAGAGCCCTAGTCGCCTCATCTGTGCGAGTTTGACCGCAAGGTTTGGGTGGGTGCGGCAGCGCTGGCGGGTCACTATGATCGTGGGCAACAGCGGGAGCGCGCGATGACCATAACGATGGCGCAGGACGAGACCTTTTGGGCGGCTTTCATGGCCCGGGATGCAAAGGCCGATGGCAGCTTCGTCGTTGCGGTGAAAACCACCGGCATCTATTGCCGGCCGAGCTGCCCTGCGAAAAAGCCGCTGCGCAAGAACGTGGAATTTTTTGCCCTCACGGCGGACGCAAGAAACGCCGGATACCGGGCCTGTAAGCGGTGTAGACCGGACGAGATTTCCACCCACCAGCGCGATGCGCTGAGCGTGGAAGAGGCTTGCAGGACCCTTGAAGCTGCCGATAGTGCCCCGACCCTTGCGGTCCTCGCCGACCAGGCGGGATTGAGTGCGCACCATTTTCACCGGATTTTTAAGGCCCACACGGGGCTGACCCCAAAAGCCTACCATCAGGCAGCGCGTGCGCGGCGAACGGCGGATGCCCTTGGCAGCGAGGGCACCGTGACCGCAGCGGCCTTTGCCGGAGGTTTTCAGAGCCTTTCGCGGTTTTACGATGCCGTTGCGCTGCGCTTTGGCATGACACCCTCGTCCATCGCGGCTGGCGGACGCGGCGAGGTGCTTGTTCTGGCCCAGGCGAAGGCGCCCCTTGGCGTCGTAACGGCGGCGTTCTCCCGTCGAGGGGTTACGTCCATCGTGCTGACCGACCGGGAAGAGGATGGCGCAGAAGAAACCAAGAAACGGTTCCAGCATGCCATGTTCCTGGACGGTGGCGCGGAGTTCGAGGCGTTGATGGCCGAGGTGGTTGCGGCCACCGTAGAACCCGTGCGGGCAGAGGAACTCCCCCTTGATATTCGAGGG
>JBCCYN010000060.1:0-24236 GCA_039189655.1 Pseudomonadota bacterium
AGGAACAACGCTGTCGAGAAGATGTTTGGTCCAGCTATCCCGAAGGAGATAGTCAAGGACGCCAGCGCCGAAGCGTGGCGCAGTGCAGCTAATAGCTTAGATAACAGAGTAGAGCATGAGATACGTCAGATCACTAATGGCGTTGTCAAGTAATATTATCAGATGTTGAAACACTATAGCAGATGCGCCCTTATAACATAACAGTAAGAAGAAGCTTTTAGGGACCGTATTATTAAGCCTATACGGTGCGGGAACGCCGCCCCCCGAAATTCGTGCGTTTTTGTGAAAAGTGAAATCGCGGTGGAACGGAACAGGGCGGATCGGGTGATTAGTTTTGAGTTACAAGGAGGCTTAGTGGTTTAATCGAGCTGAATTATGTCTTCGCGGGCGGGTCCGTGCGCTCTGAAGCTTTGCGATCCTTAAAGGATGCTCAGGGGGATCTCCATTTCACTAACCGGCACTGCTTGAAGCCGTTTGAAGCACATCGCCTCCGCTCAAACCATTGCAGCGTCGCCGTAGAGCGACGGACACAAGTGTCATTAAAACTTGCGCGTCCCGATGTGGACGATATGCGCGTCGAGGATGACGCCGTTGTTTATGGGCGTGAAGTCCTGCGGACAGGCGGAGACCGCGACTATGCAGTTCTTCGCCGCACGCAACACCACCTGATCCATGGGGGCGCCGAGCGGCTCACCCTGTTCGAGTGAATCGTCCACGTGGATCGGTATATTCATGAAGAGATTCAGCGGCTGCGGTACTGCCATGATAGGGGCGTTGATCGCAGCCATCGCCTCGAAGAGGTTGGTCGCACAGCTGCGATGGTCTGGCGGGGCGCCGAGACGGCGGTAGCGGGCTGGGTCGCAGGCCGCCATGATGGTGTCGTACACGCCCGGCGAGGTGTCAGCCTCGTAGACGAGGATAGGCTCGCGTTCGTTGTCGAAGAAGGGCTCACCGAGGGCAGGATGTAGGCGACCGTTTTCAACGCGGCTGATGGACATTGACATCGCCGCCGAAAGGTCTGCGCGGAAGGCCCAGGTGTCGACCACCTGGGTACCGTGCGTGTTGATGACGGCGACAGCTTCGCCGGCTTCAAGGCGTAGCGCCAGACCGTGTCCGGCAGGGATGGTGATCGGCTCACTCATTTCAGTCCGCGCGCTTTCATGCGTTCGTCCCAGCGGGGCTGGGCTGCAATATAGCCAAGGAAGTTTGTGACCACGAGCGCACCGACATAACTGGTCGCGCCGGTGCCGACATCGAGGGTGGGGTTCACTTCAACAAAGTCGAAGCCGACAATGTCGCAGCGTTCGGCGAGGCGGCGCAGTGCTAGCATCAATTCGCCGTAGCCGAACCCGTCGGGCTCACCGGAAACGCAGCCGGGGATGATGGTCATGTCGAGGGCGTCCACGTCGATGGTGACGAAAACGGCGGCGCCTTCGGGAACGAGGGCAGCAATGCCGTCCGGGCCGAGGGCGCGGGCTTGGCGCATGGGGACAACGTCGTGTCCGCCGGCGCGCAGCTGATCCACGTGATGTTTGGTGGTGCGGATGCCGCGAATACCGACCTGCACGAGCTTCTTGCACGTATCCATTTGAGTTATGTGGCGGAAGGCGTGGGAGTTGGTTCGGGCAAGGTCCTCGTCGATCTCGGAGTAGTCCTGGTGGGCGTCGAATTGGACCACATAGAGCGGTCGGTCGAACGCTGCAAAGACGGGATAGGTGATGGAATGATCCCCGCCGATCACGATGGGAAATGTGCCCGACGCCACGATTTCTTTCACGCGGTGGGTGATGAGTTCGAAGGTTCGAGGCGCGTTGGCGGGGCGCACGTCCACGTCGCCGGCGTCGAGGATGAGGCGGTTGGTGAGTTCGTGTTCAAGCATCACCTCGTCGTTTTCCGGGTCATAGAGAAAATCGGTCGGGAAGCGCAGCGTGTTTTCGCGGATCGAACGGGGGCCCATGCGACTGCCGGGGAGGAACGGCGAACCCTCGTCAAACGGCACGCCGAGGGCAACGGCCGCCGCCTTGGCGTAGTCTGCAGGGTCCTCGCTGTGTGGGGACCGCAGGAAGGTCGGTATGCCCACGTAAGGGCGTTTGATGGCTTTCACGACAGGTCTCCGAGCAAAGGTCAGTCGGGGCTTTTGAAGGCGAGCATGGTGTCAAAGAAGGCGCGCACACGAGGGTGGTTTCCGCGCTCGATGATGTCCGCGGGCGGCCCTTCGGCGATAATGCGTCCGCCATCCATAAAGAGGAGGCGATCTGCCACGTGGCGGGCAAAGGCGATCTCGTGGGTGACGACGAGCATCGTCATGCCCGTCGCGGCCAATTCTTTGAGGAGCGCGAGCACCTCGCCGATGAGTTCGGCGTCGAGGGCAGAGGTGGGCTCGTCGAAGAGCATCAACGCGGGATCCATGGCGAGTGCACGGGCAATGGCAACGCGCTGACGCTGGCCGCCGGAGAGTTGTGCGGGGCGTTTTTCGGCGAACTCGGCGACGCGGAGGCGCGCAAGCAGCGTTTCAGCGCGGCTGCGGGCCTCCGCCTCGGAGCGGCCGAGTACGACGCATTGGGGCCGGACTACGTTGCGGATGGCGGAAAGGTGGGGCCAGAGGTTGAGGTCCTGAAACACCATGCCGATTTTGGGGCGCATCCGGTCGATGGTGCGGCGGGATTGGAGCGAACCACCTTCGACGGGCCGGCCGAAGGGTTCGCCGTCAATGGCGATGGTGCCGCGTTGGGGCGTTTCGAGCCAGGTCAGGCAGCGCAAAAGCGAAGACTTTCCGCAGCCCGACGGGCCCACCAGCGCCACCACCTCGCCTGACGCGATAGTGAGGCTGACGCGGTCGATGGCCCAGTGTTCACCGAACGCGAGGCTGAGCTGGTTGGCGGCAAGAGCAGGGAGTGGAGCCGCGGTCATCGCTCTCGCCCGTCGAGGACGAGGTATTTGCGGGCGAGTGGCGAGAGGGTGCCCGGCGCGTTCTCGTCGGCGCCTAATTTGCGCTCCAGCGCCAGAGTGGCGCGAGCAATGAGGCCAGTGATGATCCAGTAAATTCCGGCGACTGCAAAGAAAACTTCGAACGGGGCGAAGGTGTTCCCTTGGACAACCAGGCCCTGATAGGTGAGTTCACCGACAGTGATGGCAGAGAGAACGGAGGACTCTTTGGTCATCGTCATCGTGTAGTTGGTGAGCGGGGGGAGCGCGGGGCGCAGGATCTGCGGCAAGATCACATGGCGCACCGCCTCGCCGGGTGACATGCCGACCGCCCGTGCCGAATCCCACTGGCCTTGCGGGAGGGCAAGCACCGTCGCGCGCAAGACTTCTGCGTAGTAGGCGCTGGCAAACAGCGTCAGAGCGATGGTGCCGGTGGTGAGCGCCGGCAGGCGGACCCCGGCGAACGGCAAGCCGTAATGCACCAAGAATACAATGATGATGAACGGAACGCCGCGCACCACCGCCAAGTAAACGATGATCAGTGCTTTGAGCGGCGCGAACTTGATGAAGCTCGCCGCTGTGATGATGGCAGCCAGGATAAGGCCGCCGACAATTGCAATGGCGACGATGCGGATCGTCAGCGCCGCGCCGTCTAGGAACTGGGGCCAGTAGTCGAGGATCACGCTGGGGTCGAAGGCCATCAGCGACGCTCCGCCGCGATCTTGCGCTCCACCCGGTCCGTGGCGGTGGCGAGCACGAGGTTTATGACGAGGAAGTAAAGGGCCGCGCCCACGAGGGGTTCGAACGGACGGAAGTCGGCGGCGCCGATCTGCTGGGCGGCGCGCAGAAGTTCCACCACCGTGATGATCGAAAGGAGCGCCGTACCCTTCACGACGATAGTCGCCTCGTTCAGGAGCATCGGGACGATGCGGCGAAAGAGCTGCGGCAGGATTACCTTAGCCCAGATGAGGGCGGGCCAGAGGCCGAGAGCGGTGGCGGCTTCAAGCTGGCCGACGTCCAGCGCGCGAAGCGAGCCGCGCTGGATTTCAGAGATGAAGACGGCCGAGTTGAGCGCGATGGCAACTATGCCGGCGGTCATCGGGCCCATGTCTATACCGGCCGAAGGAAGAGCGTAGAAACACAGGAAGATTTGTATGATCAGCGGAGTGCCGCGAATAAAACTGATGAAGACGCCAATGACGGCGTTGATGGGCGCAATTTTTAAGGAACGAACAATGGTGAGAAGCGTGCCGCAGGTGACCGCGAGCACGAAGGCGATGGTGCCAAGCTGCAAATTGATGAGGGCGTAGGGGGCAAGATCAAGGAGGCTCTCCCAGAAAAAGCCAAAGTTGAACTTCACCCCGCGCGCCCTTTTGCTTGGCTAGAAAGACCCTTCGGGCAGATAGCCCTCGTCGGGTATTTCCATGCGGAAGCCGAACCACTTGTCCTGCAGTTCGTAAAGCCGCCCATCGTCACGCATCTCTTTGATAACACCAGAGATGAAATCGCGCAGCTCAATGTCTTCCGGGCGGGTGACCCAGGCCATGTACGTCCACTTGTCGCCGGCTTCGACGGGGGCGACGAGTTCGAAGAGTTCGGGCCGCTCTTTTACCAAGACGGCGAGGTTGGGGAGCGACTGCATGACCGCGTCGATCTCACCGTTGGCGAGCGCGACATAAGTATCGGGAAAGGCGGTGTAGAGTTTGAGTTCGCTAAATCCCTCGCCGTGCTCGGCCTTAAGGGCCTCATCCTGCGCCTTTGCGATGGGCTCGGTGGAGGATGCGAGCTGGGTGCCGACATTCTTGCCCACAAGGTCAGCCAGCGAGGTGATGTTTTCATCGCCCTTGCGCTTCATGATGTAGGGCTGACCGTTGGCGATGGGGATCGTATAGGCGTAGCGCTTGGCCCGCTCTTCGTTGATGGAAACGGTGGTCGCCACAAAGTCGAACTTGCCCGCAAGCACCCCCGGCAAAATGCCCTGCCAGGGAAGGTCCAGCTGTTCCAGTTCGACACCCATTTCCTCAACGACGACGTCCAGAATGTCTTTGCCGTAGCCAACAATTTCGCCGTCTTCCACGAACTCGAACGGTGGGAATGCGGCCTCAGTGCCCACCGTGACGGTGCCGGATTCTTTGATGTGATCGAAGGCGCCCTGGGCGGCGGCCGGCGCCGAGAGGCCAGCAAGAAGGGCGAGAGAGAGTAGGAGACGAGACGCGTTCATCGGCAACTCCTTTGACTGAAGCTAGAGGCGGGGGGCGTCGAAGTAGTCCGCACGGACGGCGGCTCCGATCAGGTTCACGATGATCCGCCCCGCAGTGATGGATGTGATCTGGTTGAGGTCGAAGGATGGGGTGATCTCGACGATGTCGAGGCCCTTCACGCGGCCCTTCTTGACGAGGCCGTGGATGAGGCTGCGCACCTGGTGGAAGGTGAGACCGCCGGGGGCGGGACCTTCCACGGCGGGCATGACGGAGGGATCGAGCCCATCGGCGTCGATGGTGATGTAGTAGCTGCCGCCGTCGGGGATGCGGTCGAGCACGGCCTGAACGCCGTCGTCGTGCACCTCGAAAGCGGGGATGATTTGGGAGCCGTACGCGAGGGCGGCCTCGGCCTCCTCGGTGCGGGCTGAGCCCTGCGCGCGAATGCCGATCTGAAAGATTTCGCCGATATGGTCCATCTCCGAGGCGCGGCGAATCGGGCTCGAGAGCCCGTCCGTTACGCCGTTTACGTTGAGGCGCCAGTCGATGTGTGCGTCGATTTGGATGAGGGTGATGGGCCCCTCATCGGAGAGGGCGCGGAAGATCGGGATGGGGATGCCGTGGTCGCCGCCAAGGGTCACGGGCATCGCGCCGGCGGCGAGAATTTTGCGCACCGCCGCTTCGGCGCGGGCGTAGTGGCCGCCTCGGTGCTCGTGGATGTCGAAGGGCACATTGCCCACATCGACCACCTTGAGGGCACGGTTGTCGTAGATGGGGCCGCCAACGTCATAGTCGTAGTGGTCGAGCGCGCGACAGATCCGGTTGGTGATCCGGCGCACAGAATCCGGGGCCTTAATCTGGTCGTTGGCTATGGCGTCAGGCGTGTAGGCGCTGCCGAAGGGTATGCCGAGGAAGGCGACGTGGGCGTCTAACCCATCAAGGTCGGTGCTCAGCGGAGAGTAGAGGAACGTCTCATCCACCGTGGAGGGCGGGACGGTCAGCGGCAGGCTCATGCGCCATGTCTCCTCAGACAATTGCGGGCAACGAGGGTAGTTGGCGCAAGCCTTGCTGAAGAGGGGAAACGGCGCACGCGTGCTTGCAGGGATTGCACGATGGATGGACGCGACATGGACGCAGCCCCGGAGTTGGCGGGGCGGGATCTCGATTTGCTTCTCGCCTTTCGCGCGGTGGCGCAGGCTGGGGGTATCACTGCGGCGGAGCGGCGTTTGGGGATCGAGCGATCGGTCATCAGCCGCCAGGTCAAGGCACTGGAGGAGCGGCTTGGTGGCCGCCTTTGCGAGCGCGGGCCCCGTGGATTTGAGCTCACTGAACTGGGTCAGGCGGCGCTGTCGGAAACGGCTGCGGTGCACGATCTCTTCACACGCCTCAACACACGGCTTGGCGAAGCAAGGCAGTCGGCCGCCGGAGCTTTGACGCTGGCTGTGGCCGACAACTGCATGACCAACCGGAAGGCGCGGATGCCGGAGTTGCTATCGGCGTTTATGGAAGCTGCGCCGCGCTGCCGCTTGTCGCTCAACATCATGCCACCAATGCAGATCCGGGACGCACTGAAGTCCCGTCAGGTGGATGTTGCGGTTATTGGCGAACCCTTTGGCGAAGAGGGTTTGGCATTCACCCCGCACTTTTCGGAGGAGTTTCGTCTCTACGTTTCCGTCGGGGAAGGCGAGACGGTCCCTCACCTTTGCGAACTGCGCGAGCGGGGGATCGGGCTTGTGGTCCGGGAGGGAGAGCGCACGCCTGCAGCAGCACTTGGCCTGCAACTCGACCTCGATCTCAGGGTCAATGCATCTGGACTTGAAGCCGTCGCGCTTCTTCTGGCAACGGGCCGTTTCTCCGGTCTCCTACCCACACATCTCGCCGAGGCCATGGGCGGGCTATCAAAGCTACGGGAGGTGAAAGGGGCAGAAAAACTTGCCGTCTCGACCAGGTTCGGCTTTGCCCACAGCGAAGGTTACTATCGCTCCCCTGCTGTGGATCGTTTTTTTGAGGTCGGCGAGGTGGTGTATCCGCCGTAGAGCAGGTCACACGATCTTGGGATCTCATGATCTGCTCTAGGTACTTGTTTTTCCGCGCGGTTCGAGTCGCAACATGCTTCCATGTTGCTGAAACCCGCCCTAGGCCTTCACCCTTACGGGGGCTCGATCATTCGCGCTGCCGTCGATGTTGGCGTCACTAACGGGGCCAGTGCAGCCGGTCCCGCTTGTCCGGTGAGGGTCTCATTCGCCGGCGATGTCAAAAGTTTGGTCGATAGCGACCGAGATCATCGACCGAAGGAGCGAAAGACGGGGCGGCGCACAGCCAAAACATCCACCGCCCTGATCTGCGATGGCGCCAAGCGACCATCCTCGCCAGCGATAGTTCCTTGACAGCGGGCGGGATGTCCAGCGCGATCACTCACAGGCCGCGAATGGAATAATGAGGTGGGGGCACGCGGAACGGATGGGCATCTTCTTGCTAATCGTTGCACTCGTGCTTTTTGTGGGCGCACCTGCAATACACCTACGCGTAGCTCTGACGTTGAATGGTCAATTGGGGAGAACCGTTCGGCTCTTCCCGCGAAAACGCGTTGGCCCGAAGATGGGCTGGAAACGCCGAGCGCCAGTGAAGTGGTGTCGATCCGTTTCCATGTGTTCGTTTCATACCGGATGGTGGTTCTGCTTTTCATCGGCTTCATGGGGCTCACCGGTGTATACAAGACTTAAAAGACGGTTCTCAGCGTCTTCGCTAGACGCTGTCCTTGGCCCTAACGTCGAAGGTGAAGCCACCATTCCAATGATTTGAGCGGGCATTTCAAATCCACCCACTTCTGAAGGATTTGTATTCAAATATGTCGCACAGGCCACGACGAGTGCCGGCGCTGAGATTCAAGTAACGGGAGACATTCAGCAAACCGCCCACTGTTTGGACGAATATTTGGGAGGGTTGGCTAGCATTACGGCTAAACAGGTTAATGATGGCGTCGATGAACTTGGGTCGCTTCCCATTGAATACGGTGTAGTCACACTTCCAGATGGAACGAAAGTCGAGTTCTCATCAAAGTTAATGGAAGAGATCGAACGTCAAGCCACATCCGCGCAAGAAAGGTACTGCTTCCTCACCGACACCCAAATCTCAATCTGGGACGGCACAACGAAGCCCATCGAAGAGGTCCGCCCTAGCGACATGCGCGATGGCCTCGGGGAACCGCCGATGACCGTTGGAGCCCTCCCGGCCCCACTGAGCGCGCTCGGCGCGGTCCCGACTTACTCTTAAGAATTGAACATTGAAGAAGCCGACGCTTGCGCAACGGGGCTGACCGCTGGCACTTGCGCGTAGATTTGCGCAAAGGGCATAGCGATGACGGACGAAACCATGTGGCACAGCGTTCTTCATAAGGGCGTCATTGGCACATTCTTAAAAGCGCCCCATACCGAGGCGACGGCGCTCGCACCGGGGGCCCCCACCGCCGCTATCCTCGGCTTTCCTTTCGATGCCATGTGCATCAGCCGCACCGGCACCAACTACGGGCCGCGCGCGCTGCGAGAGGCGAGCGAGCAATTCACGCCCTACTGCGCAAACCTTGACCTTGATCTGCGCGATCACATGCGGCTCGTTGATTGCGGCGACGTGCCGGTGGTGCCGGGCAATGCACCGGTCTCCATGGACGCGGCCGAGGCACTCCTGTCGGCGATCCTTGCGTCCGGCGCGATGCCGGTGATGTTCGGCGGCGATCACTCCGTCACCATCGCGGGCGTGCGGGCCTTCGCAAAGGCCCGTAAACGGCCCGGGCTCATTTTGGTGGACCACCACTTCGACACCGCGCAGGACGTGGGCGGCGAGCCCCTGTCGCACTGCTGCCCCATAACCCGCGCGGTCGATGCGGGCTTCGATCCTTCCAAGATCGCCATCGTCGCCACGGGCGGTTGGATGAACCCCAAGTCCGAGTTTCAGTACATCCACGACCACGGCATCCAGCTCTTCCCCATCGAGATGATCGAGCGGGAGGGCGCGGCGGCCGTGGCGCAAAAGGCTGCCGCTGTGGCGTCCGATGGCACCGATGGCGTCTACCTCACCTATGATATTGACGCCATCGACGCCGCCCACGCGCCGGGCACTGGTGTGCCGACCCCAGGAGGGCTGACGTCCCGCGAAGCCATCGCCATTGCCGCCACGCTCGGGAAGGCCGCCGATGTTCAGGCGATGGATCTCGTGGAGGTGAGCCCAGCGTGGGACAATGACGGTATCACCAGCCGGCTCGGCGTCCGCCTGGTGCTCGACTTTCTGGCCGGCACAACGCGCCGATGAGGCTCGATGCCGCCGCCATAGCTCGGGCGGTGGGCTCCGGTGAACGGTCCGCCGTCCAGGTGGTCGACGCGTCCCTGGCTCGCATTGCGCAGGTGAACGGGGCGCTCAACGCGTTCGTCGATGTCTACGAAGATGCGCGCGACATCGCTGCTTCCATTGACGCAAAGCCGGCCGGCGAACGGGGCGCCCTTGCGGGGGTGCCGGTGGCCATCAAGGACCTGACGCCCATGGCCGGACGGCGCACCACCTCCGGCTCGGTGTCCCGCGCGGATCATGTGGACAGCCATGACGCCGTGGTGGTGCAGCGCCTAAAGGCCGCCGACGCGGTCATCGTGGGTCGGACTGCCACGCCGGAGTTCGCCTTTTCGAGCTTCACGCGCTCGCCGCTTCACGGCCATACTCGCAATCCTTGGGATCCATCGCGCACGTGCGGCGGCTCATCGGGCGGGTCTGCGGTGGCGGTGGCAACGGGTTGCGTGCCCCTCGCGGAGGGGAGTGACATGGGCGGCTCCATCCGCATTCCGGCCGCCTTGTGCGGCTGCGTGGGGCTGAAGCCGAGCCTTGGCCGCATCCCCATGGATCTGTTGCCCACAACCTTTGACACCATTTCTCACATTGGACCCATTGCCCACAACGTGGCCGACGCAGCCCGCTTTCTTGCCGTCGCCCATGGCCCCGACGATGCCGATATTCTCTCCCTGCCCGGCCATCTTGCCATCGATGCCGACGGTCTTGCGGACGCCGACGTTAAGGGGCGCCGGGTGGCGCTCAGCGTTGATCTCGGGTTTTACGCGGTCGATCCGCAGGTGGCGGAGAATACGTTTGCTGCGGCCCGTGCGCTTGAGCGTGCCGGCTGCGTGGTGGAGGAGGCAACGCTCCCCTTTAGCGCCGAGCAGGTGAAGGCGTGGGACAGGATCTGGTCAGTATTTCTGGCAGCGGACTTTGGCGATGCCCGCACCGCCTATGGCGACCGTATGGACCAAGAATTGCTCGCGATCATGGCGGGCGGCGAGCGCGTGAGCGGCATCGAATTTCGCCGGCTTGACCACATACGAACGGCGCAGTGGCGGCAGATGGCCGAGCTTTTCACCCGCTACGACGCTTTGCTGTGCGCCACGATGGCGCTGCCCGCGCCCCCGGTGGAGACCCCGGAGAGCGTCTTCGGCGGTTTTGATGACAAGGGCCGTTTTGAGGGTTTTGAGATGACCGCGCTCTTCAATAACGTGGCGCCCTGCCCCGCCATCTCAGTCCCTAGCGGCCTCACAGAAGGCCTTCCCACAGGCGCCCAATTGGTGGGCCGTCGCCACGGCGATGTGGCTCTTTTAGAGCTTGCCGCCGCGCTGGAGCGGGAACTTGCCCTCGACCTCACCCCGCCGGCGCCTTTTGGTCAGACGTAGCGCAAGCGGCGGGCGAACTCCTCTTGGCTCACGTCGTAAAACTCGCGCTCCCACTCGATCATCTTGGTGGCGATGTAGATGTCTTTCATCTCTTGGCCGAACACGGTGGCTGATAGGGGATCGCGTTCAAAGGACTGCAGGGCATCAAGGAGGGTGCGCGGTAGCCGCGCCACATGCCCGCCGCCCTCCAGGGGAAGCTCCGGCAGCGCGCTGGAGGCTGTGAGACGGATATAGAGGTTATCGTTGAGGGGCGGTCCGGGGTCGGAGGCGGCCGCGATCCCCTCCATGCCGGCGACAAGGGAGAACGCGGCGCCGAGGTAGGGGTTCACCGACATATCCGGCGCGCGGTTTTCCACGCACGGCCTGTTCATGGGAAGGCGCAACATGGCCGAGCGGTTGTTGTTGCCGTAGGCGCGCAGCACCGGCGCCCAGCTACTGTCCGGCATCTGACCTTGCGCCAGTAGGCCCTTATAGGAGTTGTGGGTGGGGCAGGTTACGGCCGTAAGCGCCGACGCATGGGCAAGCAGCCCCGCCACGAAATGGTAAGCCACATCCGGCGCGCGGCCGGCATAGCGGCCTGCCAGCTCCCCCGCCTCGCCGGCGAATAAATTATCACCGGTCGTAAGATCATAAAGCGACATGTTGAAGTGCGCGCCGGAGCGGAAGTCTGCCGCGAACGGCTTGGCCATGAACGTCGCGGTAAGGCCCGAGCGCTGGGCCAGTGTTCGGGCCATGAAGCGAAAAAAGACCACCCGATCAGCCATGGTGAGGGCATCGGCATAGGCAAAGTCGAACTCGTACTGCCCGTTCCCCCCCTCCTGGTCGAAGGAGTAGAGCCCCCAATCGAGGGCGTCCATGGCTTTGGCGATGGGTTCGAGGGCATCGAAGGATTGCATGGTCTGGTGCACGTCGTAGGCGGGGCAAAGGCCCTGGTGCCGCTCGCGCGGAGGCTGGACCAGGCGATCCTCCTCCTGTCGCAGCATGTAAAACTCCGTTTCCACGCCGAGGTTCATGCCCAAATTTTGGTCGGCCGCTTGGGCAAGGACACGCTTCAGGATGACGCGGCTGCAGTTGGGGTAAGGTTCCCCGTGGTAGTAAAGATCGCCTGAGAACCAGGCGATGCGGCGGTCCCAAGGCAAGATGATGAGACTGCCAAGATCCGGGATGACGGCGCACTCATCCTTTTCCGGCCCAACAAGGCCCATCCCCTCCATGGCACCGACGGTAAAGAGCTCAGAGCCGGCGCACATTTTCTCAAACGAGGCGAGGGGCACTGCCTTCGCCTTCGGCACGCCGTGAATGTCGACGAAGGTGGCA
This sequence comes from Pseudomonadota bacterium, assembly GCA_039189655.1. Lineage (GTDB taxonomy): Bacteria > Pseudomonadota > Alphaproteobacteria > Rhizobiales > Amorphaceae > Acuticoccus. The sequence continues at coordinate 12,143 of JBCCYN010000060.1, forward strand.
AGACAGGTGGTCACCCCCGCCGCCGCCAGTTGATTGCTAAGGTCGGCGACGGCAGCGGGATCTGGCATTAGGGGGCTCCAAGGTGTCGCTGACCGGCTGCAACAAGAATGCCATGCGCGCTGGCACGGCCATTGCACACATCCGAGGCGAAGGAGTGTCGATGGCGCGCTGGGATCTGATGACGAGTGATGAGGTTGGAGGGATGATTGCGCGCGGGCGCGACCTCGCCGTCCTGCCCATCGGTGCAACGGAGCAGCACGGCCCGCACCTTTCCACGGGCTGCGATACCATCAGCGCCGAGCTCATAGGCGAACGCGCCTGCGACAAGGCCGACATCCTACTTCTGCCGGCCCTCGCCTATGGCTGCTCGCTCGGCCACACCGACCGATGGCCGGGCACGCTTTCGCTTCACCCGCAAACCTTGTCGCGGGTGACAGTGGAACTCAGCCGATGGGCAGTTGCGAACGGCCTGACGAAGCTCCTCTTCCTTTCGGGCCACGGCACCAACGACCCACCCCTAAAGAGCGCCATCTTGCAGTTGCGCTACGAATTCCCGGCCGCGCGCTTTGCCACCATGGGCCTGTGGGACATTTCTGAGCGCAGCGCCGCCCTTTACTTTCGGGACGGGCAGGACATTCACGCCAACCGCGCTGAAACGTCGTTGTTGATGAACGCGCGGCCGGAAATGGTGCGGCCTGACCTTTGTCATGACGTGCCAGACATCACCCCCGGAACGCACTTTTCCTACGCCATGCCAGCGACGACCCCCACCGGCGTCGTCGGTGCGCCGACCGAGGCTTCGGCGGATGACGGGGCAGCCCTCATTGCAACGCTGGTGGAGGACCTTGCCGCGTGGCTCACCGCGGCGCTTAACGAACCTTGGCCCGCCGTGCCGCCAGGCCCTTGCGGCGCCGCCTGATCCACTCAAGGGAGAAATCCATGATCCGCTTCACCCTCGCGCTCACCACCATTGCTCTGGTGGCAACCACAACACTGAGCGCAGCCCAGGACCGTACCTTCCGGGTGGGCTATAACATTTATGTGGGCTTCATGCCGTATGGGTGGATGGCCGACAACGGCGTCCTCGACAAATGGGCCGATAAGTACGGCGTCAACATCGAAGTCATTCAGGTGAACGACTATGTAGGTGGGATAAACCAGTTCACAGCCCGAGACCTTGACGGTATGGCCGTGGCATCCATGGACGGTCTCACAATTCCGGCCGCTGGCGGTGTCGACACCACCATCGCCCTTGCTGGCGACTTCTCCAATGGCAACGACGGCATTTTGTCAAAATCAGTGAAATCCATTGCCGACTTTGCCGGGGAAACGATCCACCTCTTCGAGCTGACCGTGTCCCACTATCTCCTCTCCCGGGCGCTCGAACAAAACGGTCTATCGCTCAAGGACGTGTCGACGGTGAACATCACCGACGCGGACATCACACCGGCCTATGTGGGCTCCGGCGAGATTGAGCATGCCGTGGCGTGGAACCCGATGCTCCTGTCCATGAACCAGGGCGTTGACGGCTCACAGGTGATTTTTGATTCCTCCCAGACGCCGGAAGAAATCGTCGACGTGATGCTTTTTCACACCGACACCGTCGCCGAGAACGCCGACTTCGTGAAGGCTTTCGTTGGCGCTTGGTACGAGACCATGCAAATCATGTCCGGCGCCATGGGCGAAGACGCCAAAAACGCCATGATCGCGGACCTAGCCGACATGTCAGGCGGCACGGTGGCGGATTACCAGGCGCAGCTCGATTCCACCAAAATGTACTACGATCCGCAGGAAGCCTTCGACCTTATGTCGTCCGATCGCTTTAAGGACACGTGGGACTTTGTGCGCACCTTCTCCTTCGACGTGGGCCTATTTGGAGAGAACGCGACTTCCAAAGACTTCGTCGGCATCGAATTCCCGGATGGCACCATCCTTGGCGACGAAAACAACGTGAAGCTGCGCATTAATACTGACTTCACTCAAATGGCTATCGACGGGAAGCTCTGAGCGTTCGCTCCCGCGCCCGTCAACCAGCGTGCAGCGCGCCGTCAACATCGTCCCGAAGCGGCCAGCAGCGATCCTGCTGGCAATTTTGCCATTCGGTCTCGTCCTTATCTGCTACGCGGTGGGATCGGACCTGCGCTTATCGGAAAATCCGTCCGATAAGCTCATGCCGCCGTTCAGCGCGTTCGCCGATGCCATGCAGCGCCTGGCCTTTGAGGAAAACCGCAGGACTGGCGAATACGTCTTCTGGACTGACACTGCCATCAGCCTTCAGCGCATCTTTCTGGGCCTAGGCATATCGACGATGCTTTGCATCCTCATTGGAATTCCGGTGGGCTTTCTACCCATCCTCAACCGGCTGCTGGGCCCCTTCATCGCCGCATTCTCCCTTATCCCGCCGTTGGCTGTCCTGCCGATCCTCTTCATCATCTTCGGCCTCGGCGAAACCTCAAAGATCGTCCTCATCGTGTTCGGCGTTGCCCCCTTCCTCACCCGCGATGTGGCTCTCACGGTAGCGGCAATCCCTCGCGAACTCGTGATCAAGGCGCAGACCATGGGCGCGTCCACCTGGTCGATGATGGTCCACATCGTGCTGCCGATAGTTTTGCCGCGCCTTCTCGACGCGTTGCGCCTTTCGCTGGGCGCCACATGGCTCTTTCTAATCGCGTCGGAGGCCATTGCGTCGGAAGGGGGGCTCGGCTACCGCATCTTCCTGGTGCGCCGCTATCTCTCCATGGAAGTCATCCTGCCCTACGTCGCCTGGATTACACTCCTCGCATTCTTGATGGACTACGCCCTAGCACTCGCTTCAAAAACGCTTGCCCGATGGCACCATCTGGGGCGCGCGGCGTGAGCGAGATCCAGATCAACGCCCTGTGCAAAGACTACGGCGACACCACAATCTTGGAAAATGTGTGCGTCACCCTTCCGTCCCACGAGTTCGCCGTCGTGCTGGGGCCCTCTGGTGCCGGCAAGACAACCCTGCTGCGGATCCTCCTCAGCCAAGAAGCGCCGACCCGCGGCGAAGTGTTGATTGATGGCCGACCCATCGATCCCGAGCCGCAGCCCGATCGCGGGGTCGTGTTCCAGCGCTACAGCGTGTTTCCCCACCGGACGGTGCTCGCCAATGTCATGATGGGGCCGCAACTGCGAGCTGCGCAGATCACCGGCCATCTTTTCGGCACCCGCCGAAGTGCATTGCGCGAGCAGGCCATCGCACTCCTCGACGAGTTGGGCCTTGGCGCGGACCTGGGCAAGTATCCGGTGCAACTCTCCGGCGGCATGCAGCAGCGCCTTGCCATCGCCCAAGCGCTTATCATGGAGCCGAAGGTGTTACTGCTCGACGAGCCGTTCGGCGCGCTCGACCAGTCAACCAAGAAGATTATGCATCGCTTGATCCTCGACCTGTGGCGGCGCAACGCCATGACCATTGTCATGGTGACCCACGACATCGGCGAGGCTTTCACGCTGGGCACCCGCATTTTAATGATCGACAAGGTGCGCCGCGATCCCCAAGCGCCCCATGCCTACGGCTCCACCATCACCGAAGACGTTCGGCTCGACCCTGCCCGCAAGCCCGCCCTCGACCACGATTTCGGCGATGAGGCCACCTCTATGCGTGCGATTTTCGCGCGCCATTGCGACGCTGCCGGCGGGGCGATCGTTGAAGACAAAATTCATCCGCGGGTGGTGCACGGGTGAGGCCACCTAACGGCCTTCGGCCGCGCTGTGGGCGTGTTCCAGCGGTCGGCACGGTCGGCGTTGAAAGGGTGCCTGCGGGACCCAAAGCAGGAGACAACCATGACGTATGACTCGCTCGTTCCCGGGCGTGCCACGTTGACGAGGGGGGCGGGGGCGCGCCGGCGCCGACTTCCCTACCGTGCCCATCATCCCGACTTCGATAAGCTTAACCTGCGCGGCTGGAAGGCGGTTGAGGCGGAAGGTGAGCTTCCCACCACAGCCTGGGACAAAGAAAAGGCCTGGGCTCTGCGCATGGGCCTTACGGGCGCCGACAGCCTCACCGACAAGTCCATCCCCACGTTCGCACGGGGGGAGCTGCCGCACTTCGCCGGCATCAATACGTTCCTAAAAGCACCCTATGCGGAGGACGTGAGCGCCGTTGGCAACTACGATGCTGCCGTCCTCGGCATCCCCTTTGACGGCGGCACCACATACCGGCCTGGCACCCGCTTCGGCCCTCAGGGCGTGCGGCGAATTTCCGCCCTCTACACCCCCTACAACTATGAAATGGGGATCGATCTGCGTGAGCAAATGACCCTATGCGATGCGGGCGATGTTTTCACCATACCCGCCAACATCGAAAAGACCTTCGACCAGATTAGCCGCGCGGTCAGCCACGTGGCCTCTTCAGGCGCGTTGCCGATAATGGTGGGCGGCGACCACTCCATCGGCTTTCCGTGCGTGCGCGGCATCGCCCAGTGCACGTCCAAGCGCATCGGCATCGTCCACTTCGACAGGCACGTGGACATCCAGGAACGTGACCTCGACGAGCGCATGCACACCACCCCCTGGTGGCACGCCACCGAAATGGAAAACGTCCCCGCCACCAACCTCGTCCAGGTGGGCATCGGCGGTTGGCAAGTCCCCCGCGAGGGAGTGGCCGTCGCCCGCGAGCGCAACATCAACATTTTCACCATGCGCGACGTGGAAGAGTTGGGCTTGCAAGAGACGGCGGCGCGCGCGCTGGAGCTGGCTTGGAAAGATGCCGATGCCGTCTACGTTTCCTTCGACATCGATTCGGTGGATTGCGGCTTTGTGCCTGGGACCGGATGGCCCGAGCCCGGCGGCTTCCTGCCCCGCGAAGCCCTTGAGCTGGTGGGTCTTGTCGCTGCGGAAGGCATTTGCGGCCTCGAGGTCGTGGAAGTTTCGCCGCCCTACGACACGTCGGACATCACCTCCCTCCTCGCCACCCGCGTCATCGTTGACGTGCTGGGTTCCCTCGTCGCGCACGGAAAACTGGGGAGCCACAAGGCCATCATCGACAAACCCGTGGTGATCCCTGCCGGCGGTGACGTTGCATGACCATCCGCTCCCACCCCCCGCACCGAGCCGCTGCCCCCAAGGCGCCCGCGCCCGCGCCCACCCGCGACCACAACCACGCCCACATACACGTCCACGACCATCTTCACTCCCACGCCGGCGTAAGCCGGCACGACCAGGACGAAGACGCCCACGCTTTGATGAAGGCCTTTATCGCTGGATTTCGCGCAGCGGACGACAAAACAAGCTTCCTCCGCCTTTCGGGCGTCCCCCACACCATCGAAGATTCCCGCGGACGGCCCATGCACCTGGTGGAGGCGCGCATTGAGCAAACCCACCAACTCGGCACCGCCTCACCGGGTTTTGGCACCGGCGAACTCACCTACCTGCCCTACCCGGGAGCCATGGTGCGCGCCCGCGAAGGGATGACCTTTACTTACGTCTCCATGGCCGAGCGCCGTGACTTGCCGCTCCACGAAGTCCTCTTGAAGTCGGATGAGAGTTGAGGGCGTGGCGCGTCTAGAGAGCCCATGAAGAGGGACTCCAACACCGCCACAACAGCGGCCATCCAAACGGGGAAGGCGAGGAAGCCGGCCGGCGCCGACCTGGACGTCGACCACCTTTCCGGCGTCTGGCAACGAACGCTGCTCATCGAGCCGGACGGACGCAGGGACGAAAAAAGTGCAGTGTTCTGGCTCCAACTCGGCGCGCTTTGCGGCGATATCCGGGCGCCAGCAGACACCGTCGGCGCCGACACCGCCTTTGCCGGAAGTTTGGTACGCAAAGGGGACGTTTTTCGCTGGATCGCCAGGGTGGCCCGCGGCTCGGTGACCAACGGTGCGCCCGATGAAGGGCGCCTGCGCTTTGAAGGCGACGTTTTGCGCGAGGATGGGGTTCACCAGCCCTACGTGGAGCACTGGCGGCGGGTTGGCCCACCGGCCCGAACCCACTCAGCCTTCGAGTTTAAAGAACCCCTCGCCCACGCGCCGGGCCTTTTTATCGATTTAGCACCCTTTGCGTTTTGTGCCCGGCCGGGGCTTTCCAAAACCTCCTTCGCACTCACCGAAATGGTGGGCGGGGTGCGTGTCATGCGACTGGCCATCGACTGGCCTTGGACCAAAGGCTCGTGCGCCTGGCCGCGCGTAAATGCTCAACGCCTCAGTTTTCCTGCACCGCCCCTCGGCCACACGGGTGACGGGGAAGCATGGACTGCAGACCTTCAAAAGGAGTTCGCGCCATGACCGCGTTCCACACCATTCCTTTGGTCGACATCACGCCCCTTGGAGGGCCAGACGCGCAAGAGCATGCACGCACGGTGGAAGCGATCCGGCGCGCTGCCTCCGATGTGGGCTTCCTCTACGTCTCAGGCCACGAGATCGCCCCGGCGGTGATCGAAAGAATGCAGGCCGCGGCCAAGGCCTTCTTCGCCCGCCCCCACGCGACCAAGATGCAGACCTATATCGGCAACTCCCGCAACCACCGCGGCTACGTGCCGGAGGGCGAGGAAGTCTTCGCCAGCGGCACCAAAGATAAAAAGGAAGCTTACGACTTGGCCCGCGATCTGCCGGCGGATGATGCGGACTACCTCGCCGGCAACCCGTTGCTTGGCCCAAACCAGTGGCCGGCGGACCTGCCGGAGTTCAAATCCGCGGTGGCGCAATACTATGACGCTGCTTTCGCCCTCGGCCGGCGCCTTCTCGCGGGCTTTTCCGAAGCGCTCGGGCTTGCGCCGGACGCCCTCGACAAACACTTCACCAAGCCCCCCTCCCAACTGCGCCTCATCCACTATCCTTACGATCCCAATCCCGCCGCCGACGCTCCTGGCATCGGCGCCCACACCGACTACGAAGTTTTTACGCTGCTCCTACCCACTGCGCCGGGGTTGGAGGTGATGAACGCTGCCGGGGAGTGGATTGATGCCCCGCCTGTGGAAGGCGCGTTTGTGGTCAATATCGGGGACATGCTCGAGGTATGGTCCAACGGCACATTCACCGCCACGTCCCATAGGGTTCGCAAGGTGGGCGAGGAGCGCTACTCGTTCCCGCTCTTTTTCTCCTGCGACTATAACACGGTCGTCGCGCCGCTTCCGGCCTTCGTGACCGCCGAACGCCCCGCTGCCTTCCATCCGCTGGTGGCCGGCGAGCACCTTTTCGCGCAGACCGCCCAGACGTTCACCTATCTCAAGGACCGCGTTGCCAGCGGAGAGCTGCGCCTTCCCGATCAACGGGTGGAGCTTTCGTCCTTCGGCCAAGAGGCGCGGATGGCCGCTGGCAACAAACCTTAAACGCTCGTTATGTCTGAGGCCGAGGTCACATACCAACGCAAGCGCTTTGCCGTCGTCACGGGAGCCGCCCGCGGCATCGGCGCGGCCGTGGTGACGGCGTTACGCGATGATGGATTTGAGGTGGCCGGCCTCGACCTTTCCGGCGGCGACATCGTGGCGGACGTCACAGATCCCGCCTCCGTGGCCGCCGCCCTTGGCCCCTTTGAGCGCATCGACGTCCTGGTCAACAACGCCGGTGTCCTCATCGAAGGCGGCCTGCAAGACATGCCCCTTGCCGCGTTCGACAAACAGGTTGCGGTGAACCTGCGCGGGCCCTTCATCGTCGCAAAGACCGCGTTGCCGAAAATTCCCCCCGGGGGACGCATTATCAACATTGCCTCCGAGCTTGCCTATATCGGGCGAGCCGGCGCGTCGGCCTACGCCGCCACCAAGGGTGGTGTCCTCTCGCTCACCCGGTCATGGGCGCGAGAGCTTGCGCCCCACGTCCTCGTCAATGCTGTCGCCCCGGGGCCCGTCGACACCGAACTCCTCGACTTTGAAGCCTTGAGCTCCGAGGACAAAGCGTTGGAGACGGCCAATCCCTGCGGCCGGATCGGCCGGCCGCAGGAAGTGGCGGCGGTGGTCGCCTTCCTTGCAAGCCCCCGGGCAAGCTTCGTTAACGGACAATGCTTTTCCGCCGATGGCGGATCGGCGATGCACTAGGGACGGCTCCGATGCTTCTACACCCGCTGCCCTGGCCTGACGGCAAACGGCTCGCCGCGTCGATCACCTTCGACGTGGACGCCGACAGCCTCATCCGCAACGCACAGCGTGACGATGGTCATCTGCGTCTGTCACCCATCTCCGTGGGGCGCTACGGACCCACCGTCGCCGTGCCGCGCATCTTGGAAACCTACCGCCGCCTTGGCATCACCCAGACCTTCTTCATGCCGGCCTGGGTCATGGAAACCTACCCCGCCACCGTCGATGCCATCTTGGCCGCCGGCCACGAGATCGGCCACCACTCCTGGCGCCACGAGGACCCCATCGCCCATAGTGACGAGCGCGAGGCGGAACTTTTTGACCGCGCCCTCCAAACCCATGTGCGCATGACCGGGCGGGCTCCGAGGGGCTATCGTGCGCCTGTCTACAACGCGACGCCGGCGGCCATCGCTCGCCTGATCGGTGCCGGCTTCCTCTACGACAGCTCCCTCATGGCCGATGACATTCCCTACCTCCTGCGTGCGCCGGAAGGCGACCTCATCGAGCTTCCGCCCCACTGGGGCGCGGACGACTGGCCGCCCTTCGCCCACTTCGAAGAGATCGGCTATCTCATGCCTGTGCGCGCCCCGTCCGACGGTATTCGCGCCTTCGTGGAGGAATACGAGGCGCACCGCGAAGCAGGTGGTTTCTTCATGCCGGTCCTCCACCCATTCCTCACTGGCCGCCTGGCGCGCTGGGCCGCCATGGAGCGTTGGCTTGAAACCATCCTGGAGCGCGGCGAAGCCTGGTTTGCGCCGCTGGAGGACATTGCAAAACACGCCCAGGCTCGGCGGGATCGGCTTCGCATCGACCCCATTTGGGCCCCCTCGCCATGACCCCCATTGATCCGGCCTACATTCCCGTCTCCGCCCTCGATGTGCCCCGCTGCGCGGGCCTCGCGACCATGATGCGCCTTCCCCTGCGTTCGGCGGATGCGCCCCAAGGGGCCGAGATAGGTTTCCTCGGCATTCCCTATGATGGGGCAACCACGAACCGCCCTGGCGCGCGACACGGGCCGCGGGCGCTTCGCGATGCGTCCACCATGATCCGCATGGTGAACCAGGCGACCCGCATGGCGCCCTTCCACAGCGCCCGCTGCGCCGATTTCGGTGACGCCACGGTCAGCTTCACCGATGTTGACCAGACCCTTGCCCTCGTCGCCGACCAGCTCGGTGCCCTCCACGAAAAGCACATTGCCCCCGTTGCGGTGGGTGGCGACCACCTCATATCGCTGCCGGCCTTGCGTGCGGCGGCGAAGACGGCCGGCCCGCTCGGCCTCATTCACTTCGATGCCCATACGGACCTTCTCGACGAGTTCTTTGGCGGCGCGCGTTATACCCACGGCACACCCTTTCGCCGGGCCGTGGAAGAAGGGCTGCTCGATCCCGCCCGCATGATCCAGATCGGCATCCGCGGCACCGCCTACGATGGCAGCGACCGTCTATTCGCCGCGCAAAACGGCATCCGGATCGTGCCAATGGAAGAACTTCGAGCACGGGGGATTGCCGACGTGATGGCCGAGGCCCGCGAGCGGATCGGTGATCGCCCCAGCTACCTCACCTTCGATATCGACGTCATTGACCCCGCCCTTGCACCGGGAACCGGAACACCGGAGATCGGCGGCATCAACGCCTTTGAAGCCCAACAACTGATCCGCTCGCTCTACGGGCTCAACCTCGTCGCCGCCGACCTTGTCGAGGTCTCGCCCCCCTTCGATCCTTCGGGTGTCACGGCATGGACTGGCGCATCGCTTCTCTTTGAAATCCTTTGCATCCTTGCCACTGCAACCGCGCGGCGCGCCGGCCGCGAGGCGGTTCTGTGTGAGGCCCTTGCGGAGTATCCCGGGTGAGTCACAACTATGACAGCGGCCGACTCGACCTTCCCTTCGTGGGCGTGCCCACCTTTGCAAAGTCCCCACTCCAACCGAGCTGGGGGGCCATTGACGCCGACGTTGCCGTCCTCGGCGCGCCGTTTGACTTCGGCACCCAGTGGCGCGCCGGCGCACGCTTTGGCCCCCGCGCCATCCGCGAAGCTTCAACCCTTTTCTCCTTCGGCCACGCTGGTGCCTACGACCACGAGGACGACGTCACCTATCTCGAAGACGTGACCATTGCCGACATTGGCGACGCTGACATTATCCACACCGACACCGAGACGAGCCACGCCAACATCGAAACCGGCGTGCGCGCAATACTTGCTGCCGGTGCGCTGCCCGTCGTCCTTGGCGGTGATCACTCTGTTAATATCCCGTGCGTGCGCGCCTTCGCGGATGCCGGTCCGCTCCACATCGTCCAGATCGATGCACACCTTGATTTCGTGGATGAACGCCACGGAGTGCGGCACGGTCACGGCAATCCCATGCGTCGTGCCGCCGAGGAGAGCCATATTACCGGCCTCTCGCAGTTCGGCATTCGCAACGTGTCTTCCACCGCGCGCGAGGGCTACGAGGCCGCCCGGTCCATGGGCTCCGACATCTTGTCGGTGCGCCAGTTCCGCGCCCTCGGCCCAGAACGCGCCGCCGAGCGGGTGCCGGTCGGAGCAAACCTTTATCTCACCATTGACATCGACGGCTTCGACCCGTCCATCGCCTGTGGAACCGGCACCCCGTCCCACGGCGGCTTCCTCTATTATGAGGTATTAGAGTTTCTCGCCGCCCTCGCGCAGCGGGGACCGGTGGTCGGCATCGATCTTGTCGAAGTGGCCCCCGACTATGACCGCGACGGCACCACGGCCATCCTTGCGGCACAGGTTCTTCTTAACCTCATCGGCCGCGTTTTTCATGCCCGTCGAAGAGGAGAGCGCCATCGCACGCGTTGAAGGTGACGCCTATACATTCCCGCACCAAGGTGAAATGGCAGCGGACAACACTGCTCTCATGATTATCGATATGCAGGCTGACTTCCTGGCCGAGGGCGGATACGCTCACACGCTCGGTGCTGATCTGCCGCGCATGCGCGCTATCATCCCCCATCAGCAGAAGATTTTGGCTGAGGCGCGGCGGGTGGGTATGCTGGTTATCTACACCCGCGAGGGCCACCGACCGGGCGGCGATGACATCACATCGGTAAAGCGCTTCCGCAGCCGCCTCGGTGGGCTCGGAGTTGGTGACGACAGTCCCTTGGGGAAGGTCTTAACCCGCGGCGAGGCAGGCTGGCAGGTGATCCCTGAACTTGCCCCGCAGCCGAGCGAACCCACCATTGACAAGGTGGGCTCGGGCTCTTTTTACGGCACGGAAACTGAGCATCTTTTGCGGCGGCGAGGTGTCGAGAACCTCATCTTTGTTGGCGTCACCACGGAGTGCTGTGTCCACACATCGTTGCGCGAAGCGAGCGACCGAGGCTTCGACAACGTCCTTGTGGAGGACGCCTGCGCAGCGACCACCGCGGAACTTCAGACCGCGGCCATCGCGATCGTGCGCAATCCGAATACGTTGTTCGGGACGGTGACCCAAACGCAGCGGCTTCTTGCGGGACTTGCCTTTCTGCCGTCTCGGTAGAACGGCCCACTTTATAATAGCGGGCGCGGAAGCTGACCGAGGGGAGATTCCCAAATCAGCAGAAGTCTGACTCCATTTAGTAAACGAGAGTTGTGCCGAGGGTTCAGCAATCCCGCTGCGAAACGATTTCGATGGACTCGGTCTGCAGAGACTTGCGCGACAGACAGCGGAGGTACCGCCGGCGAGTCGGCTTCTGGCGCTAGGTTCGATTTATGACGGTGGCATGCCCAAGGACGCGGCACGGATCGGTGGCGACACGTTGCAGATCTTCCGCAACTGAGTTCTTCGCTTCAACCAACGCGGACCGGCGAACCCCATCAACGACAACGCTTACGGCAATCGTCCTACACTCAACGATGAGCAGCGTTGGGCGCCGGCAGGGATCTTGGAGGAGGTGTCGCCCCCGCCATCCTCGGCGTCGTACGTTAGCGGCACGAGGATTTGACCCGTCCCCTTTGAACGCAGCCAGTCTGAGTGAAAGAATGGTTTGTTCAAAGGAGAAGAGCGATGGGCGCGAAGCGCTACAAACCCGAAGAGATCATCTCGAAATTGCGGGAAGGTGAAGTACT
>JBCCYN010000061.1:0-24191 GCA_039189655.1 Pseudomonadota bacterium
ACCCCTTCCAGCTGCGCCGCCGGGTTTTCTCGCTCAAAAACCTCCGATTCGATCCATTCGAGGTTGACCCGCACATTGTTGGCGATACCGCCGTGGGTGAGCGCCTCGATCAGGCTTTTGTAGGCGTCCTTCAGCTCGGTGTATTTTCCCACCACGGCGATGGTCACGGTGCCTTCCGGATTATGCAGGCGGCGCGAAATTTCGGCCCAGCGGGAAAGGTCCGCGGGGGGCGGGTTTTCGATCCCGAAGGCGGAAAGCACTTCGTTGTCAAAACCCTCTTCGTGGTAGGCGATGGGGACATCGTAGATGGTGGCCACATCGAGCGCCGGGATCACCGCCGTTTCCTTCACCGAGCAGAAGAGGGCGAGTTTGCGCCGCTCCCCCGGCGGGATGTCTCGGTCGCAGCGCACCAGTAAAATGTCGGGCTGAATGCCGATGGAGCGCAGTTCCTTCACCGAGTGCTGGGTGGGCTTGGTTTTCAGCTCCCCCGCCGACGCGATGTAGGGCATCAAGGTGAGGTGGATGAAAATGGTGGCACCCCGGGGCAGGTCCACCGAGAGCTGGCGAATGGCCTCGAAGAAGGGCAGGCCCTCAATGTCGCCCACCGTGCCGCCGATTTCCACCAGCACGAAGTCGATGCCTTCATTGCCATCAAGGACGAACTCTTTGATGGCATCGGTGACGTGGGGGATCACCTGGACGGTGCCGCCCAGATAGTCGCCGCGACGCTCCTTGGCCAAAATGTCCTGGTAGATGCGGCCCGTCGTGATGTTGTCGCCGCGGGAGGCCGGGCGTCCCGTAAAGCGCTCGTAGTGGCCAAGGTCGAGGTCGGTCTCCGCGCCGTCATCGGTCACGAACACCTCACCGTGCTGGTAGGGGCTCATCGTCCCGGGGTCGACGTTGAGGTAGGGGTCGAGCTTGCGCAGGCGGACGGAATAGCCGCGGGCCTGGAGAAGCGCGCCCAGCGCGGCGGAGGCGAGGCCCTTGCCGAGGGAAGAGACGACGCCGCCGGTGATGAAGACGTAGCGCGTCAAGAAAACTCCCCCAGCCGATCAACAAGCTGGAGTTTGTTGAAACACCAGAACGCCACCCCGTTCAACGGGGCAGCGCACTGCTTTGGCGCGAGTTTTGAGTTTTCGACAGTCTTGTGCGTCCGGGGGTCGCCAGCGCGCCGCCCGGGCAACGAGCTAGTTCCCAGTGGGCACCTGCGGACTGGCCGGTGCGCTTCCGTCGGTCGTGGCCGGTACTTCGGGCGTTGCCGTGTCGCCGGTGGGCGGGGCGGGCGCAGCGGGTTCATCGGCCGGAACCGCTTCACCTGATGTGCGACGCAGCGTGTCCAAAAGCCCTTCACCGGTTCCGCGGGTGGCATCGTCTCCGGCGGGTGCGCCGGGCGCGGCCGGCACTGCACCATCCAAAATGGACGGCGCGCCGGACTGCTGTTTGGCAAGGAGGCCAAGGCCCAGCGAGGTCACGAAGAAGGTGACCGCGAGAATGGTGGTTGCCCGGGTAAGAAGGTTCGCGGATCCGCGGGCCGAAAACATGCCGCCGCCGCCGCCACCACCAATGCCGAGCGCGCCACCTTCGGAGCGCTGCAGCAAAATGACGGCGATCATGGCGACCACGATCATCAGGTGGATGACGATGATGACAGTTGTCATGGCGAACTTTCTCGTTGCGTCCACTCGGTACTTAGCGAGCCAGGGCGGGAATTTGAAGCGCCGTGCCCATGGGCAGGATCGCCGTCATGGGTTTTGGAAGGCCCGGTTCCCGCCACTGTGTTGGCTCGTGGCGCGACGGGTACCCCACGGGCCAAACGCCCTCAGCCGCTTTTGCAACGACTGGCCTTGCCGGGTCAATGTCGGTGTGGTGCGCCCACGCCGTACGAGCGCGCCGTCGCGCGGGCGTCCTCCTGGGGCACAGGAGCTTGCTACTGCCGACAGGGCATCCGGAAACGGCGTTGCATCCGTGCGGGCGCGCAGAGGAATAGCCGGGATGCTCGATACATTTTTAGATCGCGACGGGCCACTCAGGCACCGGGTTCCCTATGAGCGGCGTTTCGCCGCGATTGCCACGGGTCACAAATGCAGCCCCGATTTATCTGGAGATGTCGACTTAGATCGCAGATAAAACCTAGGGTTATAGGAAAACATAAATTGCGCTATGAATTCAAATGATAGTATTTAAGCAACTGCGACATGAAATCGGCACAGCGGGACGGCAATGTGGCCATGCTGGTGTCAGCGTTTTGCGCTGCTGTGACATAGTCGCTGGACAAATTGCATGCCGCCGGAAAGGCCCTCCACCGACCACCAGGGCAGCCGGCGCCTAGAAAATGCAGGCTGGGAATGAAGAAGCACTATAAGTCGTTGTTGCCGGGCAATCCCTACACCCTCAACGGCCACGAAACGGGCGCCCCCGTTATCATCACCTATTCGTTCTCCACCAACTCAGAACTCGGTGGGCGTTTTAACGGGGCAGCGGACGGCGTTCTGAAGACGGCGGTGCGTAGGGCCGTGAAAGAGTTCGAGAAGGTAGCGGCCGTCAAATTCGTCGAAGTTGAGCCGAGCGCCGACGAGATGTTGTCGTTCTTCTACAACAAGCGGGACGATGGCTACTCGTGGGCCACCTACCCGGTCTCGACTCCCGATGATCCCGATTCCAACAATCGGGTCGCCATCAACAAGCACTACGGCGACTACCGGCCTGGCAGCGGGGGGTACCAGGTCATCCTCCACGAAATCGGCCACGCCTTGGGCCTGAAACACCCGTTCGAAAACCCGAACAAGCTGGCACCAGCGCTGGACAACACCAACAACACGTTGATGTCGTACACCTGGGTGGGAAAGAACAAGACTGAGCTGCAGCGCTTCGACCGCCAGGCGCTCCAGGAGCTCTACGGCGATGCCGATGAGTTGCGGGGCGTCAAGGTGGGGTGGGACTCCGCCAGCGACACGCTCAGAGTCATCGGAACCCGCAAAGACGACTACTTGCTGGGCGTCAACACTGGCTCAAAGATCTTCGGCCAAAACGGCAACGACATTTTGGCGGGGCGGGGGGATAAAGACACCCTCAGCGGTGGCGACGGCTGGGATACGTTGCGCGGCTGGGGCGGCAACGACATGCTCTCCGGCGGAGAAAATGGTGACCGCCTCAACGGCGGCGAAGGCAGGGACACGCTGCAGGGCGGCAGCGGCAATGACGTCCTCGTGGGCGACCGACTCGCCAAATTCGGTGGCGCCGGAGACGATCGGCTATTTGGTGGCGCCGGAAACGATCGTCTGTCTGGTGGCGGCCGCCACGATCACCTATCCGGCGGAGAACACAACGATACCTTGCTGGGCAACGATGGGCGCGACTCCCTCGTCGGCGGTCGCGGAAACGATTATTTGGTGGGGGGTGACGGAGCCGATCGGTTCATTTTTTCGCGCGGCGAGGGGCGGGACCGGATCCAGGATTTCTCTCGCAGAGAGGGCGACAAAATCGACCTCTCGGACCTGGACCTCAACAGGCAAGAAATCCTGTCGCGCCTGGAGCCGTTCTTTGACCATAAGATTTTCAAGCACGGCAACCTGGAAATTCTCCTTCTGGGCCATGACGATACGGTGTTTATAGCCAGCGATTTCATCGTCTGAGGCGCATGCTCCGGCGGCGGCAGGCCCCCACGAGGCGGGGGCCGTGCGCCGCTCGGTCATTGAAGAGCCTGTCGCTTCTGCCGTGTCGCCATTAGCGGCCGTGGGTCAGCGCGCGGCTTTTGGTCAAAGTGGCTTCCTGGCAAGGACGATGCCCACCACCATCACGAGAATGCCCACAATGCGTCGCGCGGTAACAGGCACTTGCGGAGCGCCGAAAAGGGCGAAGTGGTCGATGATGGCCGATGAGATGAGTTGGCCAAGGAGGACCAGGAACACCGCATTCGCGACACCGATGCGCGGCGCGAGGAAGGTGATCGAGGCAATGTACACCGTGAAGAGCAGCCCTGCAGCGTAGCCGAAATTCGCCCCGGGCCATCGCAGACCGCCCGGCGCGCCGCCGGAGATCACGTAGGCAACGGCGCAGGCAAGGAGGGCGACAAAGGACAAAACTGCGGCCGCCGCGAACGGGCTGCCCATACGAACGCCCAAGGAGGCGTTGAGCGCGGCCATAATTGGCACGGCAATGCCCGCCGTGAGGGCAAGCGCGGTATAAAGGGAGTCTTTCATGGGCCGACCTCGCAGCGCCAAAGTCCTGGATCGCCGGCCGCCCTATAACGATCCTTTGACCGCAACGCTGCCGGGTGCGCCATCTTTCCTGCCGCAAATTGGTGGCTGCGTGTTTACGCCGCCTTAAGCGCGGGGTTTGTTCCAGAGGCGGCGTCCTAAGGGCTCGTGCAGGATCGCTAGGGCGCCGGATCGATCCCGTGCGGATGGTTTGCGGACCACCAAGTCCCATTTTACGCGGACGCGGCTCGTGACAGAGGGTTCCGGACGCGTTAGGAAAACGGCTTGCTGGGCCCTTGGCGTGGAAAATGTGTGACTGCGCCCGCCCACCTGTCCCGTACGATTTCGGAGTTCCTCCATGGCGTCAGCCGCCGAACAACTTGCCGCAAACCTAAACTTTAGGGCGTTCGGCAAAGCGACTGAGCTCAAGCAGCGCATTTGGTTCACCCTGGCCGCGCTCGTGGTGTACCGCCTGGGCACATACATCCCGCTGCCGGGCATCGATCCGGTCGCCCTGGCCCAGGCGTTCGATCAGGCGCAACAGGGGCTGATTGGCCTCTTCAATGTGTTTGCCGGCGGTGCTGTGGGGCGGATGGCCATCTTTGCCCTGGGCATCATGCCCTACATCTCGGCCTCCATCATCATCCAGCTCCTCACCACGGTCGTGCCGCGTCTCGAGCAGCTCAAGAAAGAGGGTGAGCAGGGCCGAAAACAGATCAACCAGTACACACGGTACGGGACCGTAGTTCTCGCCACAGTGCAGGCCTATGGGATCTCGGTGGGCCTGGAGAGCGCCGGAAACATCGTCACCGATCCCGGCTGGTTCTTCCGCTTTACCACCGTCGTGACGCTGGTGGGCGGCACCATGTTCCTCATGTGGCTGGGCGAGCAAATCACCAGCAGGGGTGTGGGTAACGGCATTTCGCTGATCATTTTCGCGGGCATCATCGCGGAGCTTCCCTCAGCCATCGCCGGCACCTTGGAGCTGGGCAGGCAGGGTGCGCTCTCCACCGCCATTATCCTCGCCGTCGTCGTGATGGCGGTGGTGGTGATCGCGTTCATCGTCTTTGTGGAGCGGGCGCAACGGCGTCTCCTCATCCAGTATCCGAGACGACAGGTGGGCAATCGCATGTTCCAGGGCGATTCTTCGCACCTGCCGCTCAAACTCAACACCGCCGGGGTGATCCCACCCATTTTCGCGTCATCGTTGCTCCTCATCCCCGCGACGCTCACCACCTTCGGTGCCGGCGGCAGCGGGGGCGGGATCCTGGGGACCGTGCAAGCGCTCTTCGGTCACGGCCAGCCCCTCTACATGATCAGTTACGCCGGGATGATCGCCTTCTTCGCGTTCTTTTATACGGCGATCGTCTTCAACCCAGCCGACACCGCCGACAATCTGAAGAAGCACGGCGGCTATATCCCGGGTATCCGACCTGGGGAGCGAACGGCACAGTATATCGACTATGTTCTCACCCGAATTACGGTGGTGGGCGCAATCTATCTGGTGCTGATCTGCCTGCTTCCGGAGTTCCTCATCGCATCCACTGCCGTTCCATTTTATTTTGGTGGAACAAGTCTTCTCATTGTCGTTAGTGTGACGATGGATACGGTGACACAGGTGCAGGGCCATCTGCTCGCCCACCAGTACGAAGGGCTCGTGAAGAAGTCTAAACTTAAAGGGAAGCGCCGATGAGGTTGATGTTGCTTGGACCGCCAGGCGCGGGGAAAGGCACCCAAGCTGAGCGGTTGGTGCACGATCACGGGATTGTGCAGCTATCCACCGGGGATATGCTTCGCGCCGCGGTGTCCGACGGTACCCCGGTGGGTCTGAAGGCCAAGGACATCATGGCCCGGGGCGATCTCGTCCCTGACGCGGTGGTTGTGGAAATCGTCGCGGACCGGATCGAGGGCGCCGACTGCGCCAAGGGTTTCATCCTGGATGGTTTCCCCCGCACGGTCGCCCAGGCGCAGGCCCTAGAGGCGTTGCTGCGCGAAAAAGGGCTCTCCCTTGATGCGGTGATCGAACTGCAGGTGGATGAGGCGGCGTTGACCGAGCGTGTGGAAAAGCGCGCCGCGGAAAGCGCTGGTGAGGCCCGGGCGGATGACACGGTGGAGGCGCTGCGTCACCGCTTAAACGTTTATCGCGAACAAACCGCACCGCTCATCGACTACTATCGCTCGACCGGCCTTTTGCGCGTTGTGGATGGGATGCAGGATATCGAGACGGTGGCCGGCGCGATCGCTCAGGTTGTCCGCGAGGGTCAGTCCCCGCTGCGCGCCGCTGAATAGTTATTTTGGCGCGATGCCAAAACTTGACTGAGGGGTTGTGCTGGGCTAGTGCCCGTCCTTAACTGGAGGAGCCGTGAAGCGTTTTCGCGGCATGACTCCTATTTTGGGCACACACCCCTTTAACGTTAGGGTTGGCGGCTGGCACACCGAATGGTGTCACCGGTCGACTTCGCGGTCGCGAACCCCGGACACCAAAGCGCTGGCGTGGCCTTGAATTTTTGGAATTTGCCGGTGGCGGGACCGGCAGTGGAGGCAGCGTGGCTCGTATCGCAGGCGTCAACATCCCCTCGGGCAAGCGCGTGGTGATTGCGCTTCAGTATATCCACGGCATCGGTTCATCGATGGCGAAGGAAATCACCGAGAAGGTGAACATCACGCCGGAGCGGCGCGTCAACGAACTGTCTGATGCCGAAGTGATCATGCTGCGCGAGACCATCGACCGCGACTATATGGTCGAGGGCGATCTACGGCGGGAGACCGCCATGAACATCAAGCGCTTGATGGACCTTGGCTGCTACCGCGGGCTGCGCCACCGTCGCGGCCTTCCAGTCCGCGGCCAACGCACCCACACCAACGCGCGCACCCGCAAGGGCCCCGCAAAGCCCATCGCCGGGAAGAAGAAGTAGACCAGGAAAGCAATTATGGCGAAGGAAGCCACCCGCGTTCGCCGCAGGGAGCGCAAGAACATTACGTCAGGCATTGCCCACGTGAATGCCTCGTTCAACAACACGAAGATCACCATCACCGATGCCCAGGGCAACGCGATTTCGTGGTCCTCATCGGGGGCTATGGGCTTTAAGGGCTCGCGCAAATCTACGCCCTATGCCGCCCAGGTCGCGGCCGAGGATGCCGCGAAGAAGGCGTCTGAGCACGGCATGCGCACCCTTGAGGTGGAAGTGACCGGGCCAGGATCGGGTCGCGAGTCGGCGCTTCGTGCGCTTCAAGCGGCCGGTTTCACGATCACTTCCATTCGTGACGTGACGCCCATCCCGCACAACGGCTGCCGCCCGCCCAAGCGCCGCCGGGTCTGAATATCGAAGAAGACAAAGATCGCCATCGCCGTGCCGTTCGGGTGCGGCAAACCAAGAGGCGCCCATAAGTGACGACCAACCAGAAGAACTGGCAAGAACTCATCCGACCCAACAAGCTGGATGTGACGCCCGGCTACGACCCCAAGCGCATCGGCACCGTGGTGGCCGAGCCGCTCGAGCGCGGCTTTGGCCTGACGCTCGGCAATGCGCTGCGCCGCGTGCTCCTGTCTTCGCTGCAGGGCGCTGCGGTGACGTCCGTGCAAATCGACTGCGTGCTCCATGAGTTTTCATCCATGTCCGGCGTGCGCGAAGACGTCACCGACATCATCCTCAACGTGAAGGAAATCGCCGTGCGCATGGCGGGCGAAGGTCCCAAGCGCATGGTTTTGCGCAAGCAAGGACCCGGTCCGGTAACCGCAGGCGACATCCAGACAGTGGGGGATGTGTCCATCCTCAACCCCGACCACGTGCTGTGCACGCTGGACGAGGGCGCCGATATCCGCATGGAGTTTTCCGTGAACACCGGCAAGGGCTATGTGCCGGCGGACAGGAACCGCCCGGAAGACGCGGCCATCGGGCTGATCCCGGTGGACTCCCTTTATTCGCCGGTGAGAAAAGTTTCCTATAAGGTGGAAAACACCCGCGAAGGGCAAGTGCTCGACTACGACAAGTTGAGCATGCAGGTGGAGACCGACGGTTCGCTGTCGCCGGAAGACTCGGTCGCCTACGCGGCGCGGATTCTCCAAGACCAGCTTTCCATCTTCGTGAACTTCGAGGAACCCACGAAGCAGGAGGTCTCCGACGATGTGCCGGAACTCGCGTTCAATCCGGCGCTTCTCAAGAAAGTGGACGAGCTGGAGCTTTCCGTGCGCTCCGCCAACTGCCTGAAGAACGACAACATCGTCTACATCGGCGATCTCATTCAGAAGTCGGAAGCGGAGATGCTTCGCACGCCGAATTTTGGCCGTAAATCTCTCAATGAGATCAAAGAGGTGTTGGCGCAGATGGGGCTCCACCTGGGCATGGATGTGCCCAACTGGCCGCCAGAGAACATCGAAGAGCTCGCGAAGCGCTACGAAGACCACCACTATTGATTTTTTGCGGGGATTTTACCCCGCAAAGGCCCGGCATCGCCGGCCCCAATGCGCGAACGCCGGAGGCGCACCGGCCATACCAACGAGGAGGATGGCGCGATGCGTCACAAGAAATCTGGCCGCAAACTCAATCGCACGTCGAGCCATCGCCTTGCCATGTTTGCCAACATGTCGGCCTCGTTGATCCGCCACGAGCAAATCGTCACCACCGTTCCGAAGGCTAAGGAACTGCGGCCGTTTGCCGAAAAGCTCATTACCCTTGCCAAGCGCGGCGATCTTCATGCCCGCCGCCAGGCCATCTCCAAGGTCCGCGACAAGGAAGCCGTGGCAAAGCTCTTTGAAACCCTTGGCCCCCGCTATGAGGGGCGTAACGGCGGCTACACGCGCATCATGCGGGCCGGATTCCGCTACGGCGACAACGCGCCCATCGCGGTGATCGAGTTTGTGGATCGGGATGAGGACGCCCGGGGCGCTGAGGATCGCGCACGGGTAGAAGCTGAAGAGGCCGCCGAGGCGTAACTGCTTCCGGCGTTTCTGAAGGGTCTGGGCCGGCCGGGCCAGGGCGTTGCGCCAGCCGGGACGACCGGCGTGTTCTGGACGGGCTGTTGACGAGCGCGGCGGCTTAGGCGCGCACCCACCCCCGGGCGCTCAGATGCTCCTGGGGCTGGAAGCGCGATTTATAGGCCATCTTGTCCGAACCACCGACCCAGTAGCCGAGATAGACGTACGGCAGACCCAGTTCCGCTGCGCGTGCCACATGGTCGAGGATCATGTAGGTGCCCAGGGATTGGGCAGCCTCATCCGGCTCGAAGAATGAGTACACCATGGACAGGCCGTCGGCGAGAACGTCCGATAGCGCGCAGGCCACCAGGGGGCCACGCCCGGCCGCATCGTTCCTTCGGTATTCGAAGAGCCGCGTGTCCACGTGGGTGTCTTCCACCATCATGGCGTAGTCCAGCACCGTCATGTCAGCCATGCCGCCATCGGTGTGGCGGCTGTCCAGGTAGGCGCGGAATACGGAGTACTGCTCCGATGACGGCAGTGCTGGGCGTTCGTGTCGCTCAAGGCCCGCGTTGACCTTCATGATGCGCCGGAGAGATCGGGTCCAGACGAACTCATCCACCAAAACACGCACGGAGACGCAGGCCCGGCAGCCCTCGCAGGCGGGGCGGTAGGCGATATTCTGGCTGCGCCGGAAGCCGCCCTGGGTGAGGAGATCGTTCAGCGATTCGGCCCGTCCGCCCACCAGGTGCGTAAAAACCTTCCGCTCGTAGCGATCCGGCAAGTAGGGACAGGGCGAGGGGGCGGTCAGATAAAACTGCGGGTGTTCCGACAGCCGGCGAACCGTGACTTTGCGCTTTCGCCTCGGCGGTTTTTCGGTCGAAATGGTGGCGGACGCGGGCTCGCCGGCGCAAGTGTCCTCGCGCAGCGTCTCGTTCTCGTCGAAGCGGTCGTTCGACTTCACCATCCGTTCCGACCCGTCTGCGCCCGGTGCCGCGCGCCGCCATGGTGCCCGCGCAAAGACCCCCCAGGGGCGTCAGATACCGTAATACCAAGGCCCTGCAAGGGAGAAGACCCCCCAGAGCAGCAAAATGAGCGGCCCTCCGGCAACAACGAAATCACGGTAGCGGTAATGGCCAGGCCCCATCACAAGCAAGTTGGTCTGATACGCGACCGGCGTAGCAAAAGATGCGTTGGCCGCGAGTATCACTGTGACGACGAATGGCTCCGCAGGCAAGCCAAGACGCTCCGAAACACCGATCGCAATGGGTGTAAACAGCACTGCCGCTGCGTTGTTGGTCAAAAGATTTGTAATAACTGCAATAATTATGAAAAGGGCCGACATAACCATGGCCGGAGGTGCCTCCGACAGGGCGGAAAGGAGACCCGTGGCGAGTAGTTCGGCACCGCCAGTGGCTTCAAGGGCGGTGGCGGAGGCGATGGCAGAGGCGATCAGCATCACGATTCGCCCATCCACCACGCGGGCAGCCTGGCGCGTGTTGAGGCAACGCGTGGCAAGCATCGCGAAAGCCCCGAGCACGGCAGCCGCCACGATGGGCATCAGGCCCGACGCTGCCGCCCCGATCACCGCGAAGAAGATGCAGAGCGCAATGGGAGCCCGTTGGCGGGCGGGGACATCTGCGGCCGTCCAATCGATGAGCAAAATGTCGCGGTTGCCCCGCAACTCCTCAATCCCCACTCGGCGGCCGCCGAACAGGAGAACGTCCCCCGCTTCCATGCGGATATCGGCTAGGGGCATGCGCGGCATGCGAGAACGCCGCTCAATCGCGAGTACCACGCACCCGGTCTCGCCGCGAAACCCCGATTGGGAGATGGTGCGACCAATGAGCCGCGAACCCGGAGCCACGATCCCCTCCGCAAGGGTGACGACGCCGGGGGGAATGTCCTCACTGCCCTCGGCAATGACGGTGCCGGTGTCGCTGAGTGCGCGCTCCAGGGCGCTGCGGGTGGCGGCGACGATCACCACGTCTCCGGGGCGCAGCGTCAGGTTCTCAAAGGGTGGAAGGTGGGGCCGCTCACCCCGCTGGACGAGCCGTACCGTCATGTCGCGCAGCTGGGGAAACATGCCGGCGTTGGCCGTCGCGCCCACCAGGTGATGGCCGGCGCGGATGGGAATTTCCGCAATGAATTGTTTGCCTTGGCTGCCGCGCAGCTGGTCGGCCATGGTGCTTCTTTTGCGCAGTAGAAAGGGCACCACGCCGAGGACGTAAGGAAGGCCGAAGGCCGCCAGGATCAGCGCCAGCGGGGTGAAGGAGAAGAAGGAAAAATCCACCGCGCCGTATTGGCGCGCCACGTCGGCGGCGAGGAGGTTGGTGGACGAGCCGATCAGCGTCGTCATGCCGCCCAGGATGGTGACGAACGAGAGCGGCATCATCACCCGCGCCGCGTCGCTTTTCATGGCGTTCGCCATCACCGAGATGAGCGGGATGAACATCACCACCACCGGGGTGTTGTTCATGAAGGCTGAGAGCACTGCGATGACCAGAAAAACTATGAGAAGGCCTGCGGAGCCGGCCTGCCCGACAAAGCCCACCAGCACCTGCGCTGGCCGTTCCAGGGCATCGGTGTGGTAAAGGCCCTGCCCGACGATGAGGAGCGCGGTGATGGTGATGAGGCCGGTGTTGGCAAACCCCCCGAGGATCGACTCCACGCCCAAAAATCCCTCCTCCACCGGCAGGCCGAGGATGACAAAGAAGACGAGGTAGGCGGCAAGGACGCCAAGGCTGATGGCCTCGATGGAGTATCGCTCGGTGGCGTAGAGCAGCGTCGAGACGATGATGACGCCGAGCGTCGCGACCATGGCGAAGATCGGATCCATCAGCGGCGGGACCGAAGGTTTGATCGGCGTGCGCCTGGCCGGGTCCGGCGAAGCCGTTCACACCCTGATCGCCTCGGTTTTTCGGGCCGTCCGTCAGTGGCCGGGGGCCGCACGGTGTGCGGGCTATGGGTCCGACGGGCCACGGCCCAAGCCAGCTTGCAGGCGGAGGTTGCGGGTGTTGGGGCCGATGGGAAGCAAGAACCGGCAAAAATCACCTGCGACGGGAACGGGCTGCCCATGGCGAGCTGGCCTTGCTAGCGCCAGGACCCGCCGGGGTGCGGGCACCCTCTGACGCCTGCGGATTGGTCGATTTTTGCCACCAGCTCTTCTGTGCTTCCGTGTCACTGTCACTCGCTCTAGGTGACGAGGGGCGCGCCGGTCAAAGCGGACGATGTCGCGAACGCCCCAAGGGGCGCTCGTCGGCGCGGTGGTGTGACATTGGAGCGGCGCTCCGTCAGAACTCGCCATCAACGTTGGTGTCGATGAGGGCCCTGAGCCCGGCAGCTTCGACGGCTGCAACCACCCGATCGGTGTGGGCATCGTCTCTAGTCTCCACCAGGAGACGGATGGATGTCTCCCGGGCGAGATGGCCAAGATCAAGGCGATTGTGGGTGACTTCCAAAATGTTGCCGCCGGCTTCACCGACCGCCGTGGTGAGGCGGGCAAGGAGCCCCGGCTCGTCAGGATAGCGCACCACCAGGGGGATGATCCGCTGCTCTCGGGCAAGCTCGCGCACCATGATGGACGCGAGGAGGCGGGGATCAATGTTGCCGCCGCAAAGAACGAGCCCAACATTGCGCCCGCGGAAGGCCGCCGGATCGGTCAGCATCGCCGCAAGGCCCGCCGCGCCAGCCCCCTCGGCCATGGTTTTTTGCAAGGTGAGATAGGCGTTCACCGCCCGCTCCAGGGCCGGTTCGTCCACAAGAATGATGCGGCTCACCCAGCGCTTGATAATGGGAAGGGTCAGTTTGCCGACGGTTTTGACGGCAATTCCCTCGGCGATGGTGGCGCCACCAAAGACCGCTTTTTTGCCTGCAAGGGCGGCCGTGGCGGACGCAAACAGTGCGGCCTCCGCTCCAATAATCTCGATGTTTGGATTGATGGCCTTCGCGGCGATGGCGATCCCGGCAATCAATCCCCCACCACCGATGGGAACGACGATGACGTCGAGTTCCGGGGCCTGCTCCAGCAGTTCAAGGCCCACCGTCCCCTGGCCGCGGATGATGTGGGGATCGTCGTAGGGATGGATGACGATCCGTCCCTCCTTCTGCGCAAGCGCTGCACAGTGGACGGCGGATTCAGCAAGGGTTTCGCCGGCAAGCAGTATCCGTGCTCCGTGGGCCTCCGTCGCCGCGATCTTCACCGACGGCGTGCGCTCCGGCATCACGATGGTAGCCGAGATTCCGAGCCGCGCCGCATGGTAGGCCACCGCCTGGGCGTGGTTGCCCGCCGACATGGCCGTAACGCCCGCGGCCCGTTCGGTGGCGGTCAGCGACGATAGCTTGATGAAGGCACCACGCTCTTTGAACGCGCCAACCGTGTGCATGTTCTCAAATTTTACCCACACGTGTGCGCCGGTGAGCGCCGAAAGGCGTGGGGAAGGAATGCAGGGCGTGCGCGTCAAAACGCCGTCGAGTTGGCGCGCGGCATCTTTGATGGCGTCCAGGGTGACGGTGTGCGAATCCGCCGCCACAGTTTCGGCGCGTGTGGCGGTGGGCTGCCCGTCCACGGTGCGTCAGCCTGGGTTCCCGGCGGCGGCCAGGGCGTGGGCCACCCGCGGGGCGTGATAGGTCAAGATGCCGTCCGCGCCGGCCCGCTTGAACGCGGTCAGGCTTTCCATCATGACCCGCTCGCCGTCGATCCATCCGTTCTGAGCGGCGGCCTCGATCATCGCGTACTCCCCCGACACCATGTAGGCGAAAGTGGGAGCACCGAACCGTTCTTTGATGCGCCATACGATGTCGAGATAGGGAAGGCCCGGCTTCACCATGATCATGTCGGCGGCCTCTTCAAGGTCGAGTTCCACCTCCCGCAGCGCTTCATGGCCGTTGGCAGGGTCCATCTGGTAGGTGCGCTTGTCACCCTTCAGCGCAGATGACGCGCCCACCGCATCGCGGAACGGGCCATAAAACGCGCTCGCATACTTCGCCGCGTAGGCCATGATTTGCACGTGCTCAAATCCCTCCCCATCGAGGGCACGCCGGATTGCGCCGACGCGGCCGTCCATCATGTCCGAGGGGGCAATGATATCGCACCCGGCACGGGCTTGGTTGAGCGCCTGATTGATGAGCTGGGCGATGGAAACGTCGTTGACGATCTCATCGCCCGACAAAATCCCATCGTGGCCGTGGCTGGTGTATGGGTCGAGGGCCACATCCGTCATGATGCCGACGTCCGGAACCTGCGCGCTAACCTCCCGGCACGCCCGGCAAACAAGGTTTTCCGGATTGACGGCTTCCGAGCCAATGTCATCGCGCTTGTCAGGACCCGTATAGGGAAAGAGCGCGATAAGCGGGATTTTGAGCTCCTGGGCCTCCTGGGCAGCGGCAGTCACCTCGTCCACCGAATGGCGCACCACGCCGGGCATTGATGGCACCGATTCGCGAACGCCCACCCCCTCCGTGACGAAGATGGGCCAGATAAGATCGTTTACCGTCAGGGTGTGTTCCCGCACCAGCCGCCGGGACCAGTCGGTACGACGCAGCCGCCGCATTCGGCGACCTTTGATGATTTCGGCCATGTCCGGCGTGAAGGGTGATCGAACCTTAAATTCCACGATGCCTGTCTCCCATGACCGCGCGCGGGCAAATTCTAGTTTGAATTGTTCTTTTGACAAAGCTGAACCTGCGAACCACACGGAGCTTCCGCCGAAGCTCTGGGGCGTGTTTGCAGGAGGCCACCGCGTAAGCCATACCGTTGGCGCCGGGTTGGGCCGAAGAGGCGTTTCATGGAGTTTCAGCTATCGGAGGAGCAAAGGGCGATCCAGACCATGGCGGCCGATTTTGCCGCCGAGCGGATGGCACCCTTTGCCGCGGACTGGGACCGCGACCACACCTTTCCCGAAGAGACGCTGCGGGAGGCGGCAGCGCTCGGCTTTGCTATGATGTTCGTGGCGGAGGCCAACGGGGGTGCGGGCCTCTCGCGCCTAGATGCAGCCATCGTCTTTGAGGAACTGGCCCGCGCCTGCCCCTCTACCGCCGCCTATATCTCGATCCACAACATGGTCGCCGGGATGATCGAGCGGTTCGGCTCCGACGCTCTTCGTGCCGCGCACCTTCCTGCCCTTGCCACGATGGAACGCTTCGCCGCCTACTGCTTGACGGAACCAGGCGCAGGCTCAGACGCGGCCTCCCTCAAGACGAAGGCGCGCCGTGAGGGCGAGGACTACATCATTGACGGCGCGAAGGCGTTCATCTCCGGCGGCGGCCGGGCCGATCTTTATGTGGTGATGGCCCGCACCGGCGGTGATGGGGCAGGGGGCGTCAGCGCGATCCTGGTGGAAGCCGGCACTCCTGGCCTTTCCTTCGGCGCCCAGGAAGAAAAGCTCGGCTGGCACTCCCAGCCCACCGCCGCAGTAATGTTCGATGGCTGCCGTGTCCCCGTCTCCCATCGTCTGGGTGAAGAGGGTGAGGGTTTTAAGATCGCCATGACTGGGCTCGATGGTGGGCGTCTCAACATTGCCGCGTGCTCCCTCGGGGCGGGAGCGGCAGCGCTCGATCAGGCCGCCCGCTACGCCAAGGAGCGGCGCCAATTCGGCAAGGCGCTGGAAGAGTTTCAGGCGACTCAGTTTAAGCTCGCCGACATGGCAACGCACATGGAAGCAGCGCGCCTTCTCCTCCATAAGGCAGCGCGCGCCGTGGATGAGCGCAATCCCGACGCCACGGCCCTTGCCGCCATGGCAAAGCGCCTTGCCACCGACACCGGGTTCGAGGTGGTCAACACCGCTCTCCAAATCCACGGCGGCTATGGGTATTTGCGGGACTATCCCCTAGAACGCCTCCTGCGCGACCTAAGGGTCCATCAGATCCTTGAGGGCACCAACGAGATCATGCGCGTCATCATTTCCCGTCACCTCCTGCGGGCGTCCAACCAGTGAATGACATCCACTTCGACACTGTGGGGCGTGCAGGTCTCATCACCTTCACGCGGCCTAAGGCGCTCAACGCGCTCTCCTGGGCAATGATCGAGGCCATGGGCGAAGCGCTCGAAGAATGGGCGCGGGACGATCGCATCGAGCGGGTGGCGGTGCGGGGAGAGGGCAAGGCTTTTAGCGCCGGCGGCGACATTCGCTACATCTTTGAAAACCGCGACACCGCGGCCGACTATTTTGCTGCCGAGTACGTCAACAACTCCCGCGTGGCGGCCTTTCCAAAACCCTATGTGGCCCTGATGGACGGGATCGTTATGGGCGGCGGCGTCGGTGTATCGATGCACGGCTCCCACCGTATCGGCACGGAAAACCTCGTTTTTGCCATGCCAGAGGCGGGGATCGGTTTGGTGCCGGACGTTGGGACAACGCATTTGCTTGCGAACCTTGCTGACCGCCAGGGCCTGTTGCTGGCGCTCACCGGCAATCGCCTCGGACGCGATGAGGCCTCGGGGCTTGGCCTCCTCACCCATCCGGTGAACCGCGAGCGCCTCGACGACGCCCTCGACCGGGTATCTGAAGCACGCGTCCTTGATGACGCCCTCACTGATCTCATGGTTGAGGTGGAACCCCTCGATGCCGAGGCCGGCACCTTCGTGGCTAAAACCTTCGATGCGCCGTCGGTGGATCGGGTCTTGGAACGCCTCGACGACGCGGTGGACGAGCATCCCTTGGCTGGACCCACCGTTGAAAAAATCCGGTCAAAGTCGCCGACGAGTTTAAAAGTTGCCTTTGAAGCCCAGCGCCGCCATGGCGAAGGCACCGTGCGCGATGCCCTCGTGGCGGAGTACAGGATGGTTTGCCGCATCCTTGAGGCGGATGATCTTTTTGAGGGGATTCGGGCCGTCGTAATCGACAAAGATAATGCGCCGCGCTGGTCTCCGGCAGCGCTTGAGGACGTGGATGAGGAATCAGTCGAGGCCCACTTCGAGCCTCCGGAAGCGGGCGATATCGTGCTTGCCGATTTATCTGCTATGGCCGCTTCGTGACGTCCAACGGTGACAATAAGGAAGAAGCCGGCGAAGCCGCCCCTGAGGGTGCGGAATCTCCCACGCCGGATGGCGGTGACGTCACCAAGTCAGCCGAGGTCGCGAGCGAGAGCGACGCCGGTTCTTATGACAGTCTAGACCAAACGACGACATCTGATGCCGAGGCCGAAGCTGTTGAGGTCGAGACGGCGGTTGAGCCGGTCCCCGCGCCAGCTCCCATCACCGCCCGCGAACGTCTTGCCCGACTGCGCAGTTCAAAGTCCGCCATACCGCCCCGAGCGGCGCCGGAGCGGAGCCAGATAAGGAAGCGCCGCCCGCGCCCGCCCCAGAGGATCGAATAGATCAAGGCGACGGGGCGAAACAGGCTGAACCGCAGACTAGTGGAGACCAGTCCGATACTGAGGCCGAACCGACTGCCCGGCCAGAGGAAACCGCCGATCCGGCAACGCCGGTGCCGGTGGAGGCGGCCAATCCAAGCCAAGAATCTGCCCCCCCTGAGCCGGAAGCGGTGGCGCCGAGCCGCGCAATGGTCCCCGTGGCACCTGCTCCAAGCCAGCTTGCCTCACCGCCAGCTGTTCCGGCGTCAGATTCACTGCCTGATAAAGATCGCCGGGCCGCCCCTAAAGCAGCCGTCGCACAGCTTCCGGCGCGAGCCTCGGCGGCGGCACAGTCTCTGCCCGCCAAGCTCGGTCGCCGCCGTTCGCGCCGGATGAGTTCCTCGCGGGCTGCGCTCTTGTCGATGACCTCCCAGGAGGCGCCCCTTGCCGAGCAGAGCGAGGAGCGGGACGTCCTTCTCACCGTCGAACACGGGGTGATGCGCCTGGCGAGCATTGCCTGGCTTGCTGCCGCTGTTCTCATCTGGGGGCGCATCGTTGGCTTTGTGCCCACCGATCTTGCCCTTTCATGGCATCAGTTGGACGGCCCTTGGCTTCCCATGATTACCGCCGCCATCGTCGCTCCGACGGTCGCGGTGGGGCTTTGGCTGACCGCAAGCTGGGGTGCGGTGATCTGGGCGACGGTGGTGCTGTTGGGGATCACCGTCACCACGCTCAATATTGCCAATGCCCCGCTCGGGCCGGAATGGATTTGGTCCAATTTCATGGCGGTTTTGGTGGTGGGCGGTTTGGCCGGCGCTCGGGCCTGGCGAGATCGCGAGCCTGACGACTGACCGGCCTGTCTACTCGTGGGTTCCGCGCCGCGATCGCTGCGGCGCCAGTGCTCAAATGTCGAGCGTCACCACCACCGGCACATGGTCGGAGGGCTTTTGCCAACCCCGCGTGTGCTTTTCCACCGCGACTCCCTCCAGGCAGTCCGCCGCGGAGGGCGAGAGCATCACATGGTCGATGCGGATCCCGTTGTTTTTCTGCCAGGCGCCGGCCTGATAGTCCCAGAACGTATAAATACCTGCGCTGTCATCCACGGCCCGTTGGGCATCGCAATAGCCAAGATTTTCGAGCGCCCTGTGGCGACCCCGGCTTTCGGGCTGAAAGAGCGCATCGTCGGTCCACCGGTCCGGATGGCGGGCATCCTTCGGGTCTGGGATGACGTTGTAGTCGCCCGCAAGGACGATGGGCTCATCGCTTGCCAGCATCGCCTCGGCCCGGTCGAGCATCCGGTCCATCCAGGCGATTTTGTAAGGGAATTTTTCCGTATCCACCGGATTGCCGTTGGGAAGGTAAAGGCTCGCCACCCGCACCGCTCCGCGCTCACCCGATACCGTGGCCTCGATCCAACGGGCGTGTTCGTCGCCATCATCACCGGGGAGGCGCCGGGTCACATCTTCCAGCGGACGCTTCGACAGGAGCGCCACGCCGTTAAAACCTTTTTGGCCGTGGGTGGCGATGTTGTAGCCCAGTCGCTCCACCGGCTCGCCGGGGAACGTTTCGTCCTGGCTCTTGATTTCCTGGAGGCAGACCACGTCAGGGGCGGACTCCTCCAGCCAGCGCGTAAGGCTCTCCATGCGCGCCTTCACGCCGTTGATGTTCCAGGTGGCGATGCGCAAGGGCGGCGTCCCTAAAGGAGGGAGAAGGATGTCCCGCAGCCGCAGGAAGATTGGGCGTTCGGGTTGGTGATCTGGAAGGATTGGCCCATCAGATCGTCCACGAAGTCCAGCTGCGCACCTTCCAGGAAGGGCAGGGACACCGGGTCCACCACCACGGTGGCGGTGCTTCCTTCCAAGATGAGATCATCGTCCGCCGGGCCTTCCACCAGGTCGTAGCGGTACTGGAAACCGGAGCAGCCGCCCCCTTCCACGGAGACGCGCAAGGCAGCGCCGGCCTCCTTTTCGAGGATCTTTGCCACGCGGGAGAACGCGCGGTCGGTGACCTGAAACTGGATCTCACTCATCGCGGACTTCGCTCACCGTTTCTCGCCCGCCGGGAATCGGCGAATAGAACATATAGGTCTTCAGGATCGCGCGCGATACCACCTGCACTATAGCAGAGCATGGCATCCCGCGAAGGGACGGCTAAGCGAGCGAAGGGGAGGCGGAGAAGATTTCGTGCTGAGCGTGCGTCCATCGCCGCGCCTTCTGGCGCCCTACGCCACCGACCCGGCCAGAAGCCGCGGTCGGCGTATCGGCGAACGCGCGTCAGCCACCCGCACCGCCTTTCAGCGCGACCGGGACCGGATCGTCCATTCCTCCGCCTTCCGCCGCCTCACCCACAAGACCCAGGTTTTCATCACCACCGACGGGGATCATTTCCGCTCCCGTCTCACCCACAGCCTGGAAGTGGCGCAGATTGCCGGGTCCATCGCGCGGGTGCTTTCCCTCGACGAAGACCTCACCGAAGCCCTGGCGCTCGCCCACGATTTCGGCCACACGCCCTTCGGCCACGAGGGTGAGCGGGTTCTGGCGCGGTTGATGGCGGATCGCGGCGGCTTTGACCACAACGTCCAAGCCTACCGGATCGTTACACGCCTGGAGCGGCGCTACGCCGCATTCGACGGTCTCAACCTCACCTTTGAAACCCTGGAAGGCCTCGTCAAACACAATGGCCCGCCAGGCTCGGGCGCCGCGAGCCCCTTTTTCGGCGAGGCGGAACTGGCGGATCTGGACCTTGAACGTCAGGCGAGCCTTGAGGCTCAGATCGCAGCCATTTCCGACGACATTGCCTATGACAGCCACGATATCGACGATGGGCTGCGCTCCGGAATCCTGTGCCTCGATGCGCTGCAGGAGGTGGGCGTCATCGCCGAAATCATCGCAGAGGTGGAGAGCGAGGCGCCCGGCATCGAGCCCATGCGGCGCACCCATGAGATTGTCCGCCGATTGCTGACGCGCATGATCGAGGATGTGATTGCCGAGACGGTGCGGCGTATCGCTGGGGCCGGTGTGGCGAGCCTCGACGATGTCAGCGCCCAAAGCGGCCTGCTGGTGGCGTTTTCAGCCCAGATGGCCGCATCGGAGGCTCACCTGAAGACGGTTCTTCACCGGGAACTTTACGCCGATGTGGATGTGCTCGAAGCGCGTAAGTCCGCCGGCCGGGTGGTGGAGGAGCTGTTTCACGCTTTTGCCGCCGACCCGAGCCTTCTGCCCGCGAGCTGGCGAGATCCCGCGGAGGAAGAAACCCGCCGCTTGCGGCGCACCTGCGACTATATCGCCGGCATGACAGACCGGTTTGCCTTGCGCGAGCATCAAAGACTCATCGGCGGGACGCCAGTACTCGGTCGTCACGGGTAGGGCGGCTTCCATTCGGGTGTGGCCGAAGCGATCGGGTCTAGAGGGTGGAAATTCCCTCGCTTAGCCGGGTTTGGCGCGCTAAGGAGCGGGTGAATTCGACCCCTTGCCCCGAAAAATAAGTCCATGAACCTCGTTGAAGAGTTGAGAGCGCGCGTGGTGGCCATCGCTGAAAGCGAGGGGCTGCGCGATGGCCTGGAGCGCGTTGCGGTGGAAACCCCTCGCGACCGATCCCACGGCGACTTTGCCACCAACGCGGCGATGGTGTTGGCAAAGGCCGCAAAGCGTAACCCGCGCGAGCTGGGCGAGCTTATCGCGTCGAAGCTAGCTGCCGATCCGCTTATTGACCGAGCCGACGTGGCGGGGCCTGGCTTTGTGAACCTCACCGTTGCCGCGGGTGGGCTGGCGGCGGTGGTTCGGGCGGCCCAGGACGGCACGGCCTTTACGGCGCTTGCTCGGGCAAAAGCGCCCCAAAAAGTCAACGTGGAGTACGTATCGGCAAATCCCACCGGGCCGCTCCATGTGGGCCATGCCCGCGGTGCGGTGGTGGGTGATGCGCTCGCCAATGTCCTGGAATTGCGCGGCCACGAGGTCACGCGCGAGTACTACATCAACGACGCTGGGGCGCAGGTGGATGTGCTCGCCCGGTCTGTTCACCTGCGCTACCGGCAGGCGTTGGGTGAGACCGTGGAGATCGAGAGCGGGCTTTACCCGGGCGCGTACCTGATCCCCGTGGGTGAACGGTTGGCGCGGGAATACGGCGACAAGCTCACCAGAATGGCGGAGATCGAGTGGCTCCCCATCGTGCGTGCTGCTGCCATCGAGGCCATGATGGCCGCGATTCGCGACGACCTTTCGGCCCTTTCCATCGCCCACACTTTGTTTTTCTCCGAGCAGAGCCTGCACAAGCCCGTTGACAGGGTGGGCGCGATGATTGAGCGGCTGCGGGGCGAAGACCTTGTTTATCAGGGCAAACTGCCGCGTCCGAAGGGCCAGGCCGAAGACTGGGAAGACCGCGAGCAGACGCTGTTCCGTTCGTCCCAGTTTGGCGATGACAGCGATCGTGCGCTTTTAAAGTCGGACGGGTCCTACACCTATTTCGCCTCTGACATCGCGTACCACGACGATAAGCTCTCGCGCGGTTTTGACCGGCTGGTGGACGTGCTCGGCGCCGATCACGGCGGCTACGTCAAGCGCATGACGGCGGCGGTAAAAGCGCTTTCCGCCGGAAAGGTGCCGCTCGATTGTTTCATGTGCCAGCTCGTAAAACTCACCAGGGGTGGTGAGCCGGTGAAGATGAGCAAGCGCGCGGGCGAGTTCGTCACGCTCCGGGAGGTGGTGGACGAGGTGGGCAGCGACGCCGTGCGCTTCATGATGCTGTTTCGCAAGCCCGAAGCGCCTCTAGAGTTCGATTTTGAGAAGGTCACCGAGCAAAGCCGCGACAATCCGGTCTTTTATGTGCAGTACGCCCATGCCCGGTGTCAGTCGGTGAAACGGCAGGCAGCGGAGGTTTTCGGCAAAGAAATCCTCTCCGATCTTGGCGCGGCACCGGCCACGGGCCTCACCGACGACGGCGAGCGTGCGCTGATGGTTTTGCTCGCCACCTGGCCGTCCACGGTCGTTGGTGCCGCTGATCAGGCCGAGCCCCACCGACTCGCCTTCGCGTTGCATGAACTCGCGTCCGCCTTGCATATGCAGTGGAACAGAGGCAAGGATAATCCAGCTCTACGGTTCGTTAATGCCGAGGAGCGAGGCTTGACACGTGATCGCCTTGCGCTGGTCGAAGCAGTGAGAGCGGTTATCGCGAAAGGGCTTGGGACGCTGGGCGTTGCTGCCCCCGACGAGATGCGATAGCGCGCCCCCACCGCTGCAGACGCTTGCTGCAAGGGTGGTTTTCTGAAGTTGAGTGGCGGGCGACCCATGAACGGTCCGACGCGGTCGAATAAGAGTCAGGCGAGAGACGCTGCCGATAACGGCGGCGGTATTCCAGCTGCGGATATTTTTGACGAACTTGACCAGTTCGTGGATAGCGAGCCCGCTGGTTGGGTATCCCGCCAGCCCGCCGCCCGGCGCGCCTTCAGCGGCACCCGCGAGGAAAATTCTGCGCGCTTTCGCCGGCAGGAACGGGGCACCGTGCCTTCCCCCTCGCGCGAGCGGGAGCCGGACGCGAGCCAGGCTGCCTTTTCCTCACGTCCGCTGAACCGCCGCGAAGCGTTTGCCAAACGCCTCAGCGAAGAGTTGAAGCGACCCGATGGTTCGGCCCCGACCGAGGACCTTGCGGCATCGCCCGCGCCAGCGTCGTCATCGCCCGCGCCAGCGTCGTTATCTTCTGCGCCGGCTTCCTCGTCTTCCGCACTCGCGCCGCCCGTTCTGACACCTGAAGCCTCAGGCGCACCGGCGCCGAGCGAGCGGATCTCCCGCGCCCTTCCTGTGGTCGCCGAACCCCGCGAACCGGTGATCGCCCCTCCGGTTTCCCAGGAAGGTCCGCCGGCCGACGCCCTGGAGTGGGAGTTGGACAACGCCATTGGTGCCATTGTCGCCAACAACACCCGAGGGACGGAGGAGGGCAGCACCGCTCCGGTGGTTGAGCCTTTGCAAACCACCGAAACTGACGATGGCAGCCTTGCGGGCGAGGAAACCTTTCCCGATGGCGCGGCGGCATCTGCATCCGAAACCCAAGAGCAACCGGTTGAACCCGATCAGGCGCCGGAACGCCAAAACCCGGCCAAAGCCCTCTTTGAGCGCCCGATCGGCACCCTGAAGCGTCTAAAACCCATCCCCAGTTTCCGCTTCGAGCGCCGGTCCGATGGGGAGGAGAACGAACCGTCCGCCGCCCCCGATATGGACAACCCCCTGTCGAGCGTCTTCTTCAAAGACGTCCGTGAGCAGTTCGAGAGCGTTCATCCGAATGCGGTGACCGATGGGGAAGAGCATCTGGCGGACGACCAGGGCGCCGACGAATTGGACGACGAGTTTCGGTTTGCCGACGGGGACGATGATCGTTTGCCGCCTTCTTTGGCGCGGGCTGGCGAGCGGCGCCGGGTTCCGCTGTGGCGCTCGGCGGGGGTCGCGTCGGTGATGGCTGCAGTGGCCGTGATCGCCATTGCGGCGGTGGTGGGGGTCAACGTCTTTGCCGGAAGCGGGGAAACCGATGGCGCGCCGCCCACCATCCGAGCCGATGCAGCCGACGTGAAGGAACGGGCGCCGGTGAGCGATCAGGCGGAGCCAGACATCACCGAGCGGGCCCAAATCGGCGAGAATCAGGCGCTCGTCATGCCCGAAGAGGTGGACGTGGACCGTACGCTGACGACCACCCCGGTGCGAACCCTTGATGAGGGCCTCATCTCGCGCCGGGTTCAGACCATTGCAGTGCGGCCCGACGGTACCTTTGGCCCCGAAGAGTCTCTGAGTGCTCGTGCGCAACCG
>JBCCYN010000062.1:0-23874 GCA_039189655.1 Pseudomonadota bacterium
GGCTGCTGGCCCTGCGAGTCCGAACTCGGCTTCCCAAGCGAATTGTGCTCGCCCAAGTTGCTTGTCCCCTAGTCCGCTCTCCGCCCAGCGACACCGAGCGGGCACGGTATCCTTATCCCAGTCTTTCCTCGCCCATGGCTGGAAGAGTCGGTGCGTTATCGGCAGCAAAGGCCTACTGTTGTGACCGGGCCTAATTCTTCGCGGACATCTGGCAGGCGCTCAAGAACTCTAAACCGATCTAAACGTTAGATTAGACTATCCATTGCAACATTTTTTATCTTAATAATGGCCTTAGATTTCAAGATATCTATTTACTAAAAAACAGTATTAAGCGACGTGAATTTGCTCATCAAGACAGCGTTGCGTGGTTTGACCTGGGACTGAATATTTACTGCGGAAGGGCGATGCCGCCCTAGTCAATAGTTGCGCACCTAAGCATCCTCAAAGGTGTAGCCGGCAAGCTTGCGCTCCCAATTGAGGGCGTGGGCGACGATGAGATCAAGGTCATCATAGCGAGGGCGCCACGGTAGGGTGCGAAGTAGCTTCCCGTTGTCCGCCACGAGCGCGGCAGGGTCGCCAGCGCGGCGTGCGTCCACAGCCTGCGGGAAGGTGTATCCAGACACTCGCTCCACGGCTGCCAGCACCTCCTTCACAGAGTACCCATGCCCATAGCCACAGTTGAGCACGAGATCCTCGTCCGGATGTTGCCTCAAGCGCTCCAGGGCATCGACGTGGGCCGCTGCCAGATCGCTAACGTGGATGAAGTCACGCACACAGGTTCCATCGGGGGTGTCGTAGTCGTCGCCGAAGATGCGCACCCCTTCCCGCTTCCCGCAAGCCGCCTCGCAAGCCACCTTGATGAGATGGGTCGCTTCGCTGCTGGACTGACCTGATCGACCGCTGGGATCAGCGCCTGCCACATTGAAGTAGCGCAGGGACGAGTAGTTGAAGTCGTGCGCCCGGGACGAGGCAGCAAGGACGCCCTCAATGATGAGCTTCGACGTCCCGTAAGGATTTATCGGCTCAGTGGGGCAGTCCTCACGCACGGGCTGGGACTCTGTTTCGCCGTAGACGGCAGCAGTGGAGGAAAACACCACGTGACGGACGCCAGCTTTCACCGCTGCACGCAAAAAGCGGCTGCTTCCACCAACATTATTCTCAAAATATTTTAGGGGATCGACGCTTGATTCGCCCACCAGCAGCGAGCCGCCAAGATGGATCACGCTGTCGATGTTGTGCGTGTGGATGATTTGCGAAACAAGCTGACAGTCGGCAATGTCGCCCTGCCGAAAGGTGGCGGCCGATGGAACCGCGGAGGCAAATCCAGTGGCCAGGTTGTCAAGGACCACCACGTTGTACCCCGCGTCGAGAAGCGCGAGGGCCACGTGGGAACCAATATAGCCTGCCCCACCTGTCACGAGCACGGCCGGTTCTGGGCGAATATCTGCGGACAACTAACTGCCTCAAATTGGTTGCATCAAAATCGCTTGGCAACTTTTAGTGACACATACATGGTGTTATTAAAAGCTTTGATGAAATTATCTCAGGTTTAACATGATTGGGAACTAAATTGCTAAAACTCTGTTTTTCAGCTGCGTTTAGCCGAGAAATTGGAGGCGCAACCGCCATATGCGCCGCAAGTGAACGACGGCGGCTTCAACGGAGCGGTGCCAGTGTTTGGCGAGACCGAGACGGGCGTCGCTGCAAGCAAGCATGTGCCAGGCTGCGAGGATCCCGCCCCGAAACGCGGCGCAGCGCTCGGCCGTGACGTCACCAAACTCAGCGGTCTCTGGCCCACGTCCCATGCCAAACAAACGCGTGCTCGTGCTTGGCGCCACCGGAACCATCGGACGTGCAGTTTTTGAGACGCTGATTGCGAGGAAGATCGAAGCGGTCTGTGTCGTGCGCGCCCGTCCAACGGTTGGCGATGCCCAGAACACTTTTGCATCCAAGGCCGACACCGAAAGCGCAAGCGTGGTGTTCGGCGATCCCACTGATCCGAAAACCCTGAGAACGATAATGGGCGCGCAGCGTTTCGACGCCGTGGTTTCTTGCCTTGCTTCTCGCACGGGCGTTCCGGCGGACGCGTGGGCCATTGACCACGATGCGCACGTGCGCATCCTGGAAGAAGCCCAACGAGCCAGGATCGCTTCGATGGTGCTCCTATCCGCCATATGCGTGCAAAAGCCTCGGCTTGAATTTCAAGCGGCGAAGCTCGCCTTCGAGGCTTCTTTGATGCGCTCCGGCCTCACCTACTCCATCGTGAGGCCGACGGCTTACTTCAAGTCGCTGTCCGGTCAAATTCAAAGGCTGCGCGAGGGAAAACCGTTCTTAGTCTTCGGCGATGGAGCGTTGACAGCAACCAAGCCCATAAGTGCCGGTGACCTTGCAAACTATATGATTGATTGTCTGGACACGCCGACGCTGCAAAACCGCGTCTTGCCCATTGGCGGCCCCGGTAAAGCCATCACGCCGCTCCAACAGGGGGAGCACCTCTTCCACTTACTCGGGCAAAAACCAAAATTCAGGAAGGTGCCGGTCGCCGTCCTAGCAACCGCGGCTAAAGCGCTTTCCTCCGCCAGCAAATTAGTGCCTGCCCTCTCGCAAAAGGCGGAACTTGCAAAGATCGGCCTTTACTATGCCACTGAGTCAATGCTGGTGCTCGACCCCGCCACTGGCCGCTATGATGCAGCCGCCACGCCCAGCTACGGCACCGAAACCCTATTCGAATTCTACGCCCGATTAATCAGCGGCGAGGCAACCCTGGAACGTGGGGCGCACGCAGTATTTTGAGTTGGTTTGGGTTAGCGCTTGCAAGACAAGAGCGATAAAAGCCCGGCCCCGAAGACGGACGATCCCACAAGGGGTCTCGCGCCTCGGTGCGGACGGCGCGCCCGCTAGCCACACTCCATCGCGTGCGGCGTCCCGCCAGTGTCAAATTCCGATACTTTCCTAGGCGTCCCGCAGTCTGACAGGCGACGCGGTGCGTACAGCACACTATTAGCGAACGCGACCCCTCCCGCGTTGCCACAATGAGTCCGCGCCGCCCCTCGCGATCACATGTGGATCGCCCGGGCGTCCACGGCGAGCGCCGCTTCCTTCACCGTTTCGGTCAACGTCGGATGGGCGTGGCAGGTGCGCGCAATGTCCTCCGCCGCAGCACCGAACTCCATGCCAAGCGTTGCTTCAGCAATCATGGTACCGGCATCCGGACCGATGATGTGAACACCCAGAACCCGGTCGGTCTTGGCGTCGGCAAGGATTTTTACGAAGCCGTCGGTGGTGCGATTGACCTTCGCTCTGCCGTTGGCGGTGAAGGGGAATTTGCCCACTTTATATTGGACACCGTCGGCCTTCAGCGCCTCCTCGGTCCGGCCCACCGACGCCACCTCCGGGTAGGTGTACACCACGTTGGGGATCGCATCGTAGTTCACATGGCCAGCCTGACCGGCGATGATCTCCGCCACTGCTACACCTTCGTCCTCCGCCTTGTGCGCCAGCATCGGTCCGTCGGTGACATCGCCGATGGCAAAAACCCCGTCGACGTTGGTGCGGAAGTGCCCGTCGGTCTTCACGCGGCCCTTGTCGTCGACGGCGACGCCGGCAGCCTCAAGACCAAGGCCTTCGGTGAAGGGCTTACGACCGATGGCGACCAGGACGACGTCCGCCTCGAGGACCTCCCCATCGCCCGGCTCCACGGTAACCTTGAGGGTGGGACCTGACGTATCGACACCGGTCACCTTCGTCTTGGTGCGAAAGACCATGCCCTGCTTTTTCAAGATGCGCTCGAATTGGCGGGATATTTCCCGGTCTTCGGTGGGAAGGACGCGATCAAGGAACTCGACCACCGTCACCTCCGACCCAAGCCGCCGCCAGACCGAACCGAGTTCGAGGCCGATGACGCCACCACCCACCAGGATCATCTTGCCGGGCACTTCCGGAAGGGTCAGCGCGCCGGTGGAGGAAACGATCCGCTTTTCGTCGATTTCGATGTGAGGGAGACGGACAATGTCGGAACCGGTGGCGATGATGACGTTTTTCGCGCCGATCTCCTGCACCTCGCCCTCGTCTGGCGTTATCTTCACCTTGCTGTTGGGCGCCAGCGAACCCGTCCCGCTGTAGGTATCGATCTTGTTCTTTTTGAATAGGAAGTCGACACCCTTGACGTTGCCGTCGACGCCCTCGTCCTTGAACGCAAGCATTTTGGCAAGGTCCAGTTGAGGGTCCACGCCGATCCCCATATCAGCGAAACCATGGCGGGCCTCTTCGTAGAGCTCGGAGGCATGGAGAAGTGCCTTTGAAGGGATGCAGCCGACGTTGAGGCACGTGCCGCCAAACGTCGGCCAACGTTCTACGACGGCGGTTTTAAGACCCAGTTGCGCAGCGCGGATCGCAGCTACGTAGCCGCCCGGTCCCGAGCCAATCACAACAACATCATAGACCGCCATGGCGTTTGCTCCTGCGTGTGCGTCAGCGGGCGTGGTGACTGCCTGAAAAGCGCCCGCCGAAAGTTACGGGACGATGCTGCGTCCGCCCGAGACATCGATGATGGTACCGGTGGAATAGCTCGCGTCGTCCGACATTAACCAGGCGATGGCCACGCCCACCTCGTCGGCGCTCCCGGCCCGGCCCATGGGGAGAGTCGGCCCCACTTTGGCCGGTCGGTCAGGCACGCCCACGGTGGCGTGGAACTCGGTGTCAATCACGCCGGGGCGAACGGCGCAAACCCTCACGCCTTCGCTCGCCCACTCCAGCGCCAGACCGACTGTAAATGTGTCAATGGCACCTTTTGTGGCGGCGTAGTCGACGAACTGGTGCGGCGAGCCGAGTTTTGCCGACGCCGACGACAGGTTAACAATGGTTCCGCCCGAACCGCCATTTTTGCGAGCCATGCGCTTTATCGCCTCTCGCGATGCCACGATGACGGACGTCACATTCAGGCGCATCAGGCGCTCCACCCGAGCAAATGAGAAACTCTCAATGGTCCCCACTTGATCGCCGATACCGGCATTGTTGATGAGGCCTGTCACCGGTCCCATGGCATCGGCCGCAGCGAAGGTTTGAAGGATCCCCTCTTCGGTGGAGACGTCCGCCCCGACGGTTTCGGCACGACCTCCGGCGTCTTCGATGGCGCCAGCGACGGCCTCAGCGGCAGCGCTGTTTGCACGATAGTTGACCAGAACATCAAAGCCCGCGGCGCCGATCCGCCGAGCCGCCGCAGCGCCGATCCCGCGTGAGCCCCCCGTTACAATGCAAACACCACGGCTCATGAAAGCCCCACCAACAGTATTGGCCAACCAACCATCGCAATACCCACCATCGCCGCCAGCCAAACGATCGACCGCACATAGGAAATGGGCTGCAGGTAGGCCGGAACGTAGGCAATGCGCGCAAACAGGTAGACGAGTGCGCCCGTCGCAGTTGTCGTGTCGTTTACGCCCGCCACAACAGCCGCAATGGCGAGAACTGCAAAGATCGGAAACGTCTCAAGCATGTTGTGGAACGCCCGGTCGAGCCGAGCCCCCCAGAGCGGAACGGTTCCCGGCATGGTGTCGCGAGCGCCGGCGGCCCAGGGGAGGCCAAAAGCCAAACTCCGCGCGCTGGCCGCCAAGAGGAGTTGCACCACGAGCAAGACTGAAGCTAGCACAACCACCAGCAGCTCCGTTGGCAGCGGCGCCAAGGTCGCGGCGGCGCCTTCCAAATCAGCCCCCTCACTCATTGCGGATACGGGCTGCGTAAGGTGTGCCGCATTTCAAGCGCCTGCCGGTACACAAGCCTGTCGAGGTCTGTTTGGGCGTCCAGTAACTCCCAGGTCTCCTCATCGGGCACCTGCTCTTCGATGGCTTCGAAGTTTGATCTGTTGTGCTCAAGCACATCGAGCGGATCGGGAATCGGCGGACCGTCGGGTTCTGTAAGTCCGATGAATGGGAGCATCTTCGCAGTGTCCGCCTCAAGCGTTTCATGGAACGCTACATAGTTGAAACGCTGCAGGTTGACGAGCGCAGCTTGGGACGCAAATTCCGTGTCCTCAAGGCGATATCCCTGGCTCTTGTGGATGCGCAACGGACCCAGAAGCACCCGCGTCATGTGATTGTTGATGGCAGCGGTGATGGCGTAGTCACCTGACCGCAAGAAGTCGTTCAAGAGGAGCGCGCGCGCGGCCCGAGGACCGCGCATGTTGTATCGCTCGACCACCTCAGGCGCGAGCGAGCGCCAGTGATGGTAAAGGGAAACGATGCGCTCGCGCGGCTCCCGAAGCACCGTCACCACCCGCTTGGGGCCTGGCACCGCATCCACCCCATATTTGGTAAAGTACCCGGCGAAGAACCGATATTCGCGGATACCCTCATCGGTCATGTTCGGAAGGTCGTCGCCCTGGCGCGTATAAACCTCCTCAGCGGGAAAGTTCGCCGCGAGGGTAGCTGTCAGTAGTGGCGAAAAACACTCCCGAATTGCAAGAAAAACGACGCGTTCCTCATGGCGGAGAC
The DNA here is from genome assembly GCA_039189655.1 of Pseudomonadota bacterium. Taxonomy (GTDB): domain Bacteria; phylum Pseudomonadota; class Alphaproteobacteria; order Rhizobiales; family Amorphaceae; genus Acuticoccus. The sequence continues at coordinate 6,489 of JBCCYN010000062.1, forward strand.
TATGGATCGCAGGTCGTTCGGGGCCCGACGCGGGTTTGCGCGGCGCAATGATGTTCGGCGAAGTGCCTTTTAGCCCGCGGCTCGTTACATCATCACCCCGGCCGACTGATCCGGCAGTGCCCGGTGGAGCAAAAAGCAGCGGGCTGCGTCCTTCGGCCGAGAAGCGTCCTTCCGACGAGGCGGCTCGGTGGCGCCGAAACGGCGCCGCGGACTTTCCAAGCGCGATCTCGCGGATGCGCTCAAACAGTGATGAGTCATTGTGCCGAAACTCGTGCTTCCGCCCCTCCCGGGGATTGGTGCCAGCGGCAAAGCTGCCGACGCCGGCAACGGCGCGGCCGATGCGAACGGGGTCCGGATCCACCTCCCCCCAAAGCCGAAGCGCGTCCTGGAGGATAGAACGAGGATCGACGATCAATTCATCGTATTCAACTTCGAGGCGCCGCTCCATTGGCCGCTCAAGCCACTTGGCCATGAACCGCCTGTATTCTCCCGCGCGCTGTTCGGCGAATTGAGCAAACGTCGCCGCATCGTCAGCTCCTCCCGCCCGAATTGCCTGCTCGAATTCAGCGCTAATGGCACCGACCGGCTCGCGCCACTGGACAATGAGCGGGCAATGGTCCGGCGCGGCGGCAGTCTTGCCGACGGATCGATCCTGGCGCTGAGGGTCCTGACGATCTTTGAGCGCTGCCTGGCCAGCTTCTGCTGTGACCCCGTCGCTGCGTTCATTGCCTTGGGAGAAATGGAAGTCGTACTGACCGATGGGTGTGCCGAAATAGTCGGAGACCATCGAAAGAAAAAGGTGCTGTCCCGAGCAGGGCCATGCCACAGCATCTACACAGCAGAGCGTCCCTGTCCCCGGCTTTCGCTCAAAGTAAAGACGCACCGAACACCTGTTTTAAAGATCAAGGAGAAGGCGCTGCGGATCTTCGATGGCTTCCTTCACACGCACGAGGAAGGTCACCGCTTCCTTGCCGTCGACGATACGGTGGTCATAGCTGAGGGCAAGATACATCATCGGCCTCACCTTCACTTCGCCGCCCACGGCCACTGGCCGCTGATCAATCCTGTGCATCCCTAAAATGCCGGACTGGGGCGCGTTGAGAATCGGCGTCGACATCAGCGATCCATAGATGCCGCCGTTGGTGATGGTGAAGGTGCCGCCCTGCATGTCCTCCATGGTGAGCTGGCCGTCCCGGGCGCGTCGCCCAAAGTTGTTGATGGTCTTTTCAATGCCCGCGAGCGAGAGCTGATCGGCGTCGCGAACCACCGGAACCACCAGTCCCTTATCGGTACCGACCGCGATGCCCACGTGGTAATAGTTCTTGTACACAAGGTCATCGCCGTCGATCTCAGCGTTGACGGCTGGAATCTCTTGCAATGCGTGCACACAAGCCTTTGTAAAGAAGCTCATAAACCCAAGTTTTACGCTGTGCTTCTTCTCAAAGACATCTTTGTACTGTTTGCGCAGCGCCATCACCGCGGTCATGTCGACGTCATTGAATGTCGTCAGCATCGCAGCAGTGTTTTGGGCATCTTTTAAGCGGCGCGCGATGGTCCGCCGCAAACGCGTCATCTTTACGCGCTCTTCGCGGTCCGCGTCCGCTGCCGGCGAAGGCGCCCGGCTCGCGGCGGACTGGGCAGGCGCCTGGGCCACTTGCATGGCACCGCCTTCAATGGCCGCCACCACGTCGCTCTTCAGCACCTGACCCCGGCGACCCGAACCCGCCACGCTTTCGGCAGATAGCCCGGCCTCTTCCAATGCCTTGCGCGCCGACGGCGCCGGCGGCATGGCGCCAGCACCAGCCGCAACCGCCGCGGCACCGTTGCCGGCGCTGGGGGCCGGCGCAGCGGCAGTAACGGGCGAGGAGCCTCCGGCGCCGGCCGCCACATAACCGATCAGCGCGCCCACCTCCACGGTGTCGCCTTCCTTTACCGCTAGCGCCACGACGCTGCCTGCCACTGGCGAGGGGACCTCCACGCTGACCTTGTCGGTTTCCAGCTCGACGATGGGCTCGTCCGCACCGACGCTCTCGCCAGCTTTTTTGAAGATCTGCGACACGGTCGCTTCGGTGACGGATTCGCCCAGCTGCGGGACCATGACCTCCAGGGCAGACCCGCCGCCAGCGGATACCCCGCCTGCCGCAGGAGCAGGCTGCTCGGCCGCAACCGGTACCGCCGTCTCTCCATCGCCTTTGGCCGCCTTGACGCCTGCCGCACCCGCTTCGATCTGGCCAAGGAGCGCGCCCACCTCAACGGTCTCTCCGTCCTTAGCGGTGATTTCCAAAAGCGTGCCCGAAACCGGGGCGGGGACTTCAACGCTCACCTTGTCGGTTTCAAGCTCCACCAACGGCTCGTCGACCGCGACGCTTTCGCCCGTCCCCTTCAGCCATTGTGCCACGGTGGCCTCCGTGACGGACTCGCCCAAATTGGGAACGCGGATCTCGGTGCTCATGGTCTATTCATCGATTTGGCGCGAAGGCCGGTTGCGGATTAGTCCGGCGAGCGGGGCCGTACTGCGCGCGCAAAAACCCCACCCGTCTACATCGTTGTGCCCCCAGCCACACACCATGGCAAGAACCAATGGCGCATCAAAGCAATGATAGAGCTGTCGGGCGGGTTCAAGCCAAGGCTTGGGAAAGGAAAGCCTCCATCTGCTGCTTGTGGCGCGCGGCAAGTCCCGTCGCCGGTGATGCCGCCGCCGAGCGGCCCACGTAACGCGGCCGACTGTTGGCCATGGGTACCTGCTGGAGCACCCAGTCGAGATACGGCGACACGAAGGTCCAGGCTCCCATGTTGGCCGGCTCTTCCTGGCACCACAAAAGCTCAGCTTCCGGAAACCGGCGCAGCTCGGTCACGATCGCTTTGGCTGGGAAGGGATAAAGCTGTTCCACACGCAAGAAATAGACGTCATCAACGCCGGTCTCCTCGCGCCACGCTAACAGGTCGAAGTAGACCTTGCCGGTGCACAGCACAACGCGGCGTATGTCTTTGTCGCCCTTCAGCTTCACGTCGGTGAGCCCCAGCTCGGCGTCGTCCCACAGGACGCGGTGGAAGGTGGATTCCGGACCAAGCTCGGACAGTTTCGACACGCAGCGCTTGTGCCGAAGCAGAGACTTCGGCGTCATCAGAATGAGCGGTTTCCTGAGGTCGCGCTTCAGCTGGCGGCGCAGGATATGAAAATAGTTCGCCGGCGTAGAGCAGTACGCCACCTGCATATTGTCTTCCGCGCAAAGCTGAAGAAAGCGCTCCAGCCGGGCCGACGAGTGCTCTGGGCCCTGCCCCTCATAGCCGTGGGGCAGTAAACACACGAGCCCGGTCATGCGCAGCCACTTGCGCTCCCCTGACGAGATGAACTGGTCGAACACCACCTGGGCACCGTTCGCAAAGTCACCGAACTGGGCTTCCCAACAGGTGAGTGCGTCTGGCTCAGCGAGGGAATAGCCATACTCAAAGCCGAGGACAGCCTCCTCCGAAAGCATCGAGTTGATGGCCTCGTAGCGCTTTTGGTCCTCGCTCAGGTTGTTGAGGGGAATGTAACGCTCTTCCGTGTCTTGGTCATAAAGCACTGAATGGCGCTGGGAGAACGTGCCACGCTCCACGTCCTGGCCGGAGAGCCGCACGCGGTAGCCTTCCTTCAACAGCGAGCCAAACGCGAGCGCTTCGGCGGTTGCCCAATCGATGCCGACACCGTCGGAAATGGCCGTCTCGCGATGCTTCATGAAGCGCGAGATGGTGCGATGGATATGAAAACCCTCCGGCACCTGCGTGAGCTTTTGGCCGATGGCACGCAGCTCGTTTTCATCGACGCCGGTGGAACCCCGTCGAGGATCGTCCAGTTCGTCGCCAGGCTTGATGCTTTTCCAACGCCCGTCCAGCCAGTCAGCCTTGTTGGGAAGGAAGGCCTGGCCCGCCTCGAACTCTTCGTCGAGGTAGTGGCGCCAGCGCGCCTTGCGCTGCTCGACATCCTCCTCAGTCAGCTCGCCCTCGTCCACGAGGCGCTTGGAGTAAATCTCCAAAGCCGTCGGCTGGTCACGAATGACGCGATACATTTTTGGCTGTGTGAACGCGGGCTCATCGCCTTCATTGTGGCCGAAGCGACGATAACAGAACATGTCGATAACCACCGGCTTACCGAATTGCTGGCGGAATTCCGTTGCGACCTTCGCTGCAAAAACTACCGCTTCCGGATCATCGCCGTTCACATGGAAGATCGGCGCCTCGATCATCTTCGCCACGTCCGACGGATAGGGCGAGGAACGCGAAAAATGCGGATTGGTGGTGAAACCGATCTGGTTGTTGATGATGAAATGAATGGAGCCACCGGTGCGGTGCCCCTTAAGGCCGGACAGCCCAAAACACTCCGCCACCACGCCCTGGCCGGCGAAGGCGGCGTCACCGTGCAGGAGAAGGCCCAAAACCTTTGAGCGCTCAGAATCGCCCAGATGGTCCTGCTTGGCCCGCACCTTTCCAAGCACCACCGGATCGACGATCTCAAGGTGGGACGGGTTTGCCGTCAGGGAAAGGTGTACTTCGTTCCCGTCAAACTCCCGGTCGGACGACGCGCCCAGGTGGTATTTGACGTCCCCAGAACCTTCCACATCGTCGGGCTTGAACGAGCCGCCTTTGAATTCGTGGAAGATGGCGCGAAGGGGCTTACCCATGACCTGTGCAAGGACGTTCAGCCGGCCCCTGTGGGCCATGCCGATGGCAATGTCTTTGACACCGAGATTGCCGCCACGCTTGATGATCTGCTCCAGGGCCGGCACCACAGCCTCGGAGCCATCAAGGCCAAAGCGTTTAGTGCCCGTATACTTAACGTGGAGGAATTTTTCGAAACCTTCCGCCTCCACCAGCTTGTTGAGGATCGCCTTGCGACCTTCCGACGTGAAGGCAACGCCCTTATCGGGGCCCTCAATTCGCTCCTGAATCCAAGCCTTCTCGGTCCCGTCAGAGATGTGCATGAACTCCACGCCCATGGTGGAGCAGTAGGTGCGCCTCAAAATCTCGACCATCTGGCGCACGGTGGCGAACTCAAGCCCGAGCACATTGTCGATGAAAATGGGCCGATCGAGATCCTCGGTACCGAAGCCGTAGGCGGCTGGCGACAGCTCTTCGTCCTTGCGACCCACCAGGCCAAGGGGGTCAAGATCAGCGTGGTAGTGGCCGCGCATGCGATAGGCGCGAATCATCATGATCGCGCGAACTGAGTCCTGCGCTGCCTGCCGCACCTCAGCCTCGGAAATGTCGGCACCGTTCGTTTGCGCCTTCTGGGCGACCTTTTGTTCGACCCGCGCCTTGATCTCCGCGGTCTCGCCCCAGTCACCGTCAAGGGCAGAGACGAGCTCGCCATTGACGGGGATCGGCCAATCCTTGCGCTTCCACCGAGGACCGTGCGCCTCGGCCATCACCGAAGCCGCATCGTCTTTCAATTCCTTGAAGAAGGCCTGCCAGCCGGCATCGACACTGTTGGGGTCGGTCTGATATCGCGCGTAGAGTTCCTCCAGATACTGGGCATTGCCTCCGTAGAGAAAGGAACTGTTCGAAAACGCGGCGTTCGCAGCCTGGCGTGCCATGGGGTCGTGTCCTGTACACGTTGCTTCAACAGACAGTGTAGTCGCTTTCGGCCACAAGCTGAACCGTCCGCGCTGTCGTGAACAGCCTCGCTCAAGTCAAATTTTCGAACGGCTCGGTGTATCAGCGCCAATCGAGCGTGATCCGGCTCTCCCACCGCCGCCCCCGGTCCCCAGATGCCGCGCAAACATCTCGCCCAGGGGCCGATTGTGGCGCGCCGCCCAATTGCGTGGAAAAGTGACCTTGCCCAAGGTCGACGCCAATGCCCTCCGGAGATCAGAATGAAACGCTCGCGCATCAACACCATCATGGCGGAAGCCGACGAGATGATCCGCCGCTTTGGCTTTACGCTGCCGCCGTTCGCCTACTGGAGCCCGCAGGACATGCGCGAGCGGGCCCCAGGAACCCGCATCGCCGAAGCGCGTATGGGTTGGGACATCACCGACTACGGCGTTGGCGATTTTGACAGCACGGGCCTCTTTCTCTTCACCCTTCGCAACGGCGACCAGAGCCACCTCACCCGCGGCACGGGCATGTGCTACGCGGAAAAGCTGCTAATCTCCCGACAAGACCAGATCGCCCCCATGCACACGCACCACGTGAAGGCCGAAGACATCATCAATCGCGGCGGCGCGACGCTTGTGGTGGAACTCTTCGGCTCGGATGAAGACGGCGGGTTCGATGGCAATGCCGGCGTGACTGTGGTTTGCGACGGGATCGCGAGGACCGTGCCTGCGGGCCATCGCCTCAAGCTTCAGCCGGGGGAAAGCGTCACGCTGATGCCAGGGCACTGGCACGCCTTCTGGGGAGAAGGGGGTGATGTCCTCATCGGCGAGGTTTCAACGGTGAACGACGATGTCACCGACAATATCTATCGCGAGCCCATCGGGCGGTTCTCAACCATCCAAGAGGACGAAGCCCCCACGCATCTCTTGGTGTCCGACTACGACACCTGGCTCGACAATCACGGACCGGCAAGTGCCAGCGTTTAAGGCGCGTTTATCGATGGCCAATGGGTAGCAAAAACGCCGCCCACCAAGTCGTTTCAATCGAGAGGTTCTAAGACGCCCCAGCAAACGTTGCCGGTGCGCCGAGCCGGATCAGCCTTTCAGCACCTTCGTCAATGTGGTGCCCAGCTGGGCAGGGGACGGAGAGACGGTGATCCCTGCCGCTTGCATTGCTGCGATCTTGTCTTCGGCGCCCCCCTTGCCGCCGGAGATCACGGCACCGGCGTGGCCCATGGTGCGCCCAGGCGGCGCGGTGCGGCCCGCAATGAAACCAACGACGGGCTTTTTGCGCCCCTTCTTTGCCTCATCGGCGAGGAATTGGGCAGCGTCCTCCTCAGCGGAGCCGCCGATCTCGCCAATCATGATGATGGACTTCGTCTCTTCGTCGCCAAGGAAAAGCTCCAAAACGTCGATGAACTCCGTGCCTTTTACGGGGTCGCCGCCGATCCCCACAGCGGTGGTCTGCCCGAGCCCTTCGGCGGACGTCTGAAACACCGCCTCATAGGTGAGCGTGCCGGACCGGGACACGATCCCCACCGAGCCGTCGCGGAATATGGAGCCAGGCATGATGCCGATCTTGCACTCGTCGGGAGTGAGAATGCCCGGGCAGTTAGGACCGAGCAGGCGGGAATTGGATCGGTCAAGTCGCGCTTTCACCTTGATCATATCCATCACCGGGATCCCTTCGGTGATGCACACGATGAAGGGCACCTCTGCCTCGATGGCCTCAATAATGGCGGCGCCCGCTCCGGCCGGTGGCACATAGACAACGCTGGCATCTGCCCCCGTGGCCTCCCTTGCCTCCTTTACGCTGGCGAAGATGGGCAAAGGCTTGGCGTGCCCGTTGGCGCCGGTCCAGCTCTCACCACCCTTTTTGGGATGGACGCCGGCTACCATTTGCGTGCCGTGGTAGGCGAGCGCCTGCTCGGTATGAAAGGTGCCGGTCCGTCCCGTCAGGCCTTGGACGATAACCTTCGTGTTCTTGTCGACGAGAATGGACATGGTGTTCTCTCAGGTGAGGGGCAGGGCGCGGCGGGAGCTAGGTTTGCCGGCAAAAGGAAAGCGGCGGCAAGCTCAAAAACACTTGGGTCATGCGGCGCGCTAGCCTTTCACCGCTTTGACGATCTTTTGGGCGGCGTCGTCGAGGTCGTCGGCGGGGGTGATGTCGAGCCCTGAGTCCGCAAGGATGGCCTTGCCTTGGTCCACATTGGTCCCCTCAAGGCGCACGACCAGCGGCACCCGAAGCCCGACGTCCTTCACCGCCGTGACCACGCCCTCGGCAATCACGTCGCACCGCATGATCCCACCGAAAATGTTCACCAATATCCCCTTCACGTTGGGATCCGCGGTGATGATTTTAAAGGCAGCCGTCACCTTTTCGGCTGACGCGCCACCGCCCACGTCGAGGAAGTTGGCCGGCTCGGCTCCGTAAAGCTTGATGATGTCCATGGTGGCCATGGCAAGGCCGGCGCCATTCACCATGCAGCCGATGTCCCCATCAAGGGCCACGTAGGCAAGGTCGTGCTTGGATGCTTCAATTTCCTTGGCATCCTCTTCGGTGGTGTCGCGGAGCGCGGCCACGTCTTCATGGCGGAACACGGCATTGCCATCGAAGGAGACCTTAGCGTCGAGCACCCGAAGGTGACCGTCGGCCATGACGATGAGCGGATTGACCTCCAAGAGGCTCATGTCCTTCTCGGTGAATGCTTGGTAGAGTTGCCGGGCAAGGGTCGCCATTTCGCCCCGCGCGGGCTCCTCCAGCTTCAACGCCTCTTGGAGCGCTGCCGTGTCGGCGTCGGTCACTCCCGCTTCGGCGTCAATGGCGACCGTTGCAATCTTCTCCGGTGTCTCAGCCGCCACCGCCTCAATGTCCATCCCGCCCTCGGTGGAGACGACGAACGCAACCTTGCCCACGCTGCGATCCACCAGGATCGAGAGGTAAAGTTCGCGAGAAATGTTCGCGCCGTCTTCAATGTATAGTCGGTTCACCACCTTACCGGCCGGACCGGTCTGCTTGGTGACCAACGTGTTACCGAGCATTTCGCTCGCCGCGGCCTCCACGTCCTCGACGGATTTGGCGAGCCGAACGCCGCCCTTTGCGTCCGCGCCCAGCTCCTTAAAGCGACCTTTGCCGCGCCCGCCCGCATGGATCTGGCTCTTCACCACGTAAACCGGGCCAGGGAGCTGGCGCGCCGCAGCGCCGGCTTGGTCAGCTGACGTGATCGCAACGCCCGCCGCCACCGGCGCGCCGAACGAGCGCAGAAGTTCCTTGGCCTGATGCTCGTGGATGTTCATGCAAAAGTCTCCGTCAAAGCTTTGGGCGCGCGGGCCATGATAGCCGTGTTGGCTGGCGCCATCGTTACTTTCTTGTGGCAGCGCCGGCGCTTATCTGTCCAGGAAATGGAAACCCGGCGCAAGCACCACCTCAAAGGGAAGGATGCGGTTCACCCCGCACCCCGTGAGATCTCTCCAAAGCCAGCGTTACTGCGGAGTGGGCTGGATGGTGAACGCACTGAAAAGGCCGCCATCGCGAACAACACCGCCCACCGCCACCAGCGCGCCCAACTGGTCGGGAAAGCCAATGACGGGAAGGGGCGGGCCCCCGTCCGTGCCGCTATCGAGCCGCACGGTGATTTCATCCGATAACGCGGCTGACGTCGCAAACCATACTTCGATTGTGGCCGGTCCCGTCACGGCCCCGACAGCGCATCCGTTGCGGTCAAGGCTCTTTAGGCCGACAAAAAATTCACAATAGGCCTCGAAACTGCCAATCGTTGGCTCGGCCCGCGGCCCAGTAGTGGTGGCCACAAGCAATGCCACGACTGCCGCAACACGCCACATCAGCATGCCTCAAGCACCGCATCGATGGCCTTGGCCGAACCCGACAAATCGATGGTGAAGGCATCGCCTTCCCGTAGCGGCGGCTCAAAATCGTACGTCAGCTCGTTGCCGCGACGCATGGCGGTGATGAGGCTGTCTTCGGCGTTGACCGCCACCAACGCCTGCCACGCGGCATCCTCCTCGGAAAAGCGAAGCTGCGCGTCGCGCACATAGTCGTCACCGTCGACGATGAAGCGAACGCCCGGGGTGGCTGACGGTTTGTCCACTGCGTAAAGGGCCGGCAGGAGCGATACGCCCCCCTCTTCACAGCTGACGACAAAACCCACCGCATCGGTTTCGGGAATGCCCCAGCGCGCGAACGCTCCCGCTTCGCCCACATTGGAAAACCACCGCGGCTTGCCTTCGGTGGCGACCACACCGGCCGGTGCACCAATCGTCGACGCCATTGCCAGAGCTAAAAGGCTCGCAGCGTGGCGCCTAGGCAAGGCTCGGATCGATCCCCTTGCACGCTTCAAGCAGCGAGCGCACCGCGCCCACCGAGTTGTTGAATGCACCCTTTTCCGCGTCATCGAGCTTGATCTCCACGATGCGCTCGACGCCGTTGGCGCCGATAACCACAGGGACGCCCACGTAAACGCCATCGACGCCATATTGGCCCGATAAGTAAGCCGCTGCCGGCAATACTCGCTTCTTGTCCTTAAGGAATGCTTCCGCCATTTGAATTGCCGAGGCGGCGGGGGCGTAAAACGCCGACCCGGTTTTGAGGAGCCCAACGATTTCCGCACCGCCGTCGCGGGTACGCTGGATAATTCCGTCGAGTTTTTCCTGGCTCGTCCACCCCATGGCAACAAGGTCAGGAAGCGGGATGCCAGCCACCGTCGAATAGCGCGGCAGCGGAACCATCGTGTCGCCATGACCGCCCAGCACAAACGCGGTCACGTCCTCCACGGAAACGTCGAACTCCTGGGCGAGGAAGGTCCGAAACCGGGCCGAGTCGAGCACGCCCGCCATGCCCACCACCTTCGACTGGGAGAGCCCGGAAAATTTCTGGAGCGCCCAAACCATGGCATCGAGTGGATTGGTGATGCAGATGACGAATGCGTCCGGGGCGTGCGTCTTGATCCCCTCTCCCACGGCGCGCATGACATTGAGGTTGATGCCGAGGAGATCATCGCGGCTCATGCCGGGCTTCCGCGGCACGCCTGCCGTCACGATGACGACATCTGCACCCTTGAGGTCCGCATAGTCCTGGGTTCCAGACATCGCGCTGTCGAAGCCGTCCACGGGCGAGGACTGCATGATGTCAAGCGCCTTGCCCTGGGGCGTTCCCTCGGCAATGTCGAACAGAACGACGTCGCCCAGCTCTTTGAGCCCGACCAGGTGGGCGAGCGTACCGCCGATCTGCCCGGCGCCCACAAGTGCAATTTTCGCGCGTGACATCTCGGCTCCTTAAGGTCGATTTCTGCAGGCGCTGGCTAGCGCGTTCGACCATACCGTTCAAGTGTTGCGCATGCGCCAGCGCGTCCCTCCGGCCCACCCCATCGCCAAGACGGCCCCAAACATGACCGCCCCGTTTTACATGGGCGTTGTCTCAAGGGCGTGGACGTAGCTCGCCGAACGCATCTCGAAAAGCCGAGAGGCGGTGCGGTCGAAGGCAAACGCCTCCTCGCGAGCGCCACCCGAGCCCGGATCAAACAACGCGTTGGGCTCGCCCTCCGCCCGCACCACCAAGCGCACACGCTGATCGTAGAGAACGTCGATGAGGTTGATGAACCGCCTGAGGGTCTCGCGGTCCGATGGCGTCATCACCGGAACGCCGTCCAAAAATATGGTGTGAAAGCGACCCGCGATGGCGAGTTGGTCGCCGGCGCCGAGCGGCGCCCGACAAAGCTCGTCAAAGGTAAAGCGTGCCATGCCGCCCGCCGCGCAGGGGGCGGCGATCGATCGCGAGCCTACCGGAATTTTCGCCGCCTGCGGTGTGCGCTCGCCCAAGCTTGCAAGCCAGGTGCGCTCAAAGCCCAAGTCTCCGGTGCGAAACCACAACTGCCGATCTTGCAGCCGGTTGAGGCGATAGTCGACATCCGCATCGAGCCGGACCACGTCCACGTTGTCTTGAAGGAGAGCAATGAAAGGCTCAAAGAGCTTGCGGTTGAGGCCATCCTGATAGAGGTCTTGGGGCGCGACGTTGGATGTGGCCACCAGCGTCACGTGCTCTTTGAAGAGCGTGCCGAAGAGACGGGCCAGGATCATCGCATCGGCGATATCGGTAACGGCAAACTCGTCGAAACAAAGGAGTTTTGCCTCAGCGCCAATCTCCTTGGCAGCCGCGCCGACTGGATCGTCGGTCTTGGTCTTCCGGAACCGGCCGATCCGTCGATGGGCGTCCTGCATGAACTCGTTGAAGTGAAGGCGCCGTTTCTCCTTCAGCGGCGCGGCGCCATGGAAAAGGTCCATCAGCATGGTTTTGCCGCGCCCGACGGAGCCCCAGACGTAAAGCCCCCGCACGGCTGCCGTGCGCCCGCGGCGGCGGCGCCAGAAACCCTTTGGCTTTCCGTGCGCCTCACCCAGATCATCCAACACATCATCGAGCGCGCAGGCCACCGCCACCTGAGCGGGATCTCGCTCGAACTCCCCCGCCGCCACCTGGCGTAAATAGGCATCGAGCACCACGGATCCGCCTTCCCCGGCGGTGGTGCGGTGGCGCGGGTCTAAGACCTCGGCCCCGGTGTCGGCCCGCGTCGCAGCGCCCTTTTGCCCGCCCATCGCCCGCCTCATGGTGTTGGCGCAAAGCCTCGCCGCAGTGAGGCGCAAAGGGGCTCACGGCGCTCGTCTTTGTTTGGGGCGGCCGTCAGTCGTGGTGCTGTCATCGTCCCTGTTGCTTGCAGTGGCGCTCCATCGTCTCTAACAGAACGCGCGCGCGACAGGGAGGCGGTGATGGCTGACGAAGAATTGGTTTTGGTTGAGCGCGACGGTGCTGTGGGCATGGTTACGATGAACCGGCCAAAGGCACTCAACGCCCTCAATGCGGCCCTCATCGATGCCATTGTGGCAGCGCTGCAGGAGTTCGACGCCGACCCGGACATCGGATGCATGGTGCTGACGGGCTCGCCCCGGGCCTTTGCCGCCGGCGCCGACGTTAAAGAAATGGCACCGCTGGGGTTCGCTGACACTTATTATGTGGTCGATCTCATCACCAGTTGGGACCGGATCGCGACGATGCGAAAGCCCCTCATTGCGGCCGTCTCGGGCTTTGCCCTCGGAGGCGGTTGCGAGGTGGCCATGATGTGCGACCTTATTATTGCGTCGGAAAACGCGAAGTTTGGTCAGCCTGAGATCAATTTGGGAGTGATCCCCGGCGGCGGGGGGACCCAGCGCCTTTCCCGCGCCATCGGCAAGGCAAAGACCATGGACCTTTGCCTTACGGGTCGGATGATGGACGCCCACGAAGCCGAGCGTATGGGGCTCGTCGCCCGGGTGGTCGAAGACGACAAGCTCATCGAGGAGGCAAAAAATGTCGCGGCGAGCATTGCCAAACAGTCGCGCCCGGCGCTGGTGGCGGCAAAGGAAAGCGTCAACCGCGCCTTCGAATTGAGCTTAACGGAGGGCGTGCGTTTTGAGCGACGACTTTTCCAGGCTCTGTTTGCCACCGAGGACCAAAAAGAGGGGATGGCGGCCTTCAGCGAGAAGCGAAAGCCCGCCTTCAAGAACCGGTAGACGCTTGACGCGGCGCGCCTGATCAGATAGCGGCGCGGTCCTACCCTTAATATTATAGTTACCCGATGAGTGACGGGTGATCGGAAGAGGCATGGCGAACACAAAGTCCGCGCAGAAGATGGCGCGCAAAATTATGAAGCGCACGGCAGTCAACGGTGCGCGGCGCTCGCGGATGCGCACGTTCGTGCGCAAGGTTGAGGATGCGATCAAAGCCGGAGATGCTCAGGCTGCGCGCGATGCTCTGCGTGCTGCCCAGCCAGAAGTGATGCGTGCAGCGCAAAAGGGCATCCTCCACAAGAACACGGCAGCACGGAAACTGTCCCGCCTTTCAAGCCGCGTTAAGGCGATCAGCTAACGCGGCCTGCGCGAAACCATCCAATACCGCCGGATCGCGGCGGGCTTTCGTACCCGCAGCGGTTTGGGAAACGCTCCGCCTCTCCCACTCTCCATAAGGGTTGGTGAGCGATGGGCCGCTATTCGGCCTGGCAGCCCCCAAGAGCACTCCAACAACCCCAAAAAATTGGCCTATTCGGTAGCTTTCCTTGGAAGGCTGGGGTTGTTGTGCGCATTTGCGTGACCATGTTGTGAGGGCCGGCGGCTTCCACCTCGAGCGCCCGGCACAACAACCACCGATCACACGGTGGTTCCCTACGCTTAACGACTCAACCGAAGTGCACGACGGCGTGGGTCTGAGAGCGCTGCATGATTGGCGGGTTGATCAAGCCTCCATGCAATGACCTCGGCGAAACGGGTTCCGGCTGCCGCAATTTCGTTGCACACAAAAGTGCAATTATTTGCTGATCCACAGGATCCCCAATTTCGGGATGGCGCGCTGCAAGGACGTCCGTTCCGTTGCGTTGGCGGAGCAATACAACGAACGATTTTATACCGAGATATTTGACAAATTTTCTGAAGATTTTCAGATAATTGCGGAACTTAATTGGAATTAGCCGGCTACTTTTCCACCGTTCTCGAGGCCAAGCGCGCTTACGATTCATTAACCCGGAAAATTTTTCTTCGAGATGCTGAACTTAAGGTTTACATAAAAAAATCCCTTTCTCGACAACGGCTTTTGCAAAATCTGCACACACGATGACACGAAAACCCGCCATTCGCTTGGCGATTCAGAGGCAAAATCCTTGCTGTCAAGCCTTGTGGCCCCCACCACGCGTGGTTAAGGTCACCTCACTGGCGAGCAAGAGAACCCGCCGATTTATAGACGCCAAGGACGGTAAAGTCCGGGCCGGTCGAGAGGATGGTTGAGATGGATATCCGTGAGCGGACAACCCTGAGAGTGTGCTCACGTGGAACCCAACCGTTGCCGGCTTAGCTGGTCAGCTGGGATTAGCTGACTAGATCAGTTTCACAACCAAGGATAGACGATGTACTGGATAGCGGTGCTGTCCAGACAGGGGAATTGCGCTCATGGACATGTCGGTCGTTGACATCCCAGAGGCCACTGCTGTGGAAGCATTTAGCGCTTTGAAGGATGCTAAAAATGCAATCCTCGTGGATGTTCGGACTCGAGCGGAGTGGTCTTTTGTGGGCCTGCCCGACCTGTCTGAGATTGGTGCTGAACCCATTCTCACGGAGTGGCAGACGTTCCCGACGATGGCGATCAACGCAGATTTCGGTGAGGCGCTGGAGCGTGCCGTCCCCGACAAGACGACAGCGGTTTATTTCCTTTGTCGTAGTGGGGTGCGCAGCTTGGCGGCCGCGCGAGAAATGAGTGCACGGGGCTACAAGCACGTGTTCAACGTCGCGGATGGGTTTGAGGGCCCGGCGGACGATCAAGGGCACAGATCAAACATTTCTGGATGGCGTGCCGCTGGGCTGCCGTGGCGGCAGTCTTAGGGATTCATTGGGTAATTAGTAAGCAACCGGCCGGGCCGCCTGGCTTCCGGACGGAAGGGAGTTGCGTCAGTGGCCAGGCAGCGTGATGGCGAGAAAAGTTCCTTTGCCCCTTGGGGGGAAGATCAGGAAGGTCACCGATGACAGACTTAGTGCCGGTTGTGTGTCAGGAGCAGGACAGCGACCCCAAGACTGAAATTTGGCAGAAGATCAAAGCAGACATGCGAGGGTCCCACGGCGAGGACATATTCTCTTCTTGGTTCAAAGGCATCGAGTACGAACGGTTCGCCGCAAACGTTGTCCAACTTTCGACACCGACACAGTTTATTCGGCATTGGAACCAGACTCGGTACGGACCGGAGTTCCTAAAGCGATGGCATGCGGCGTCCCCCGATGTTTCTGAGGTGCGTTTCGTCGTGCGGGGCTCGTTGAGGCCTCGCCCAGAGCCTGCCGGCACGCCCGTGCCGAGCAAGGGGGCGGCAATGCCGTTGGCTGCGGCGGCGCCCCACCGCCAGATGGATTTTCCCGCTCCCCCCGCAAACACGGCAGGCGGGCTGGAGGGATCCAACCTCGAGCATCGTTTCACCCTCGACACCTTCGTGGAAGGCCCGTCCAACGCCCTTGCCGTTGCCGCCGCAAAGAAGATTGCACAGGCCCAGCCCGGGGAACGTGCCCAGTACAACCCCCTCTTCGTCTCTGGGGCTGTGGGGCTCGGCAAGACCCACCTTCTTCAAGCCATTGCCCAGACCAGCACCGCAAAGCAGCCCGGGCGCCGGGTTCTCTACCTCACCGCAGAGCATTTCATGTACCGGTTCTGCAATGCGATGCGGAACAAGAATACGCTGCCGTTCAAAGAGATCTTGCGGCAGATCGATGTGCTTATCATCGACGATCTTCAGTTCCTGAACGGCTCCAAGGTGCAAGAGGAGTTCGGCCACACGCTCACCACCATGGTGGACGAGCAGCGACAGGTGGTTATCTCGGCCGACCGGGCGCCGGCGGACCTTGACGGTCTTGAAGCACGCGTGCGCTCGCGGCTGGGCGGCGGCCTGGTGGTCGAACTTGAGGCCCCAGATTACGCCATGCGTAAACGAATCCTTGATGAGCGCATCAAGGCCCAGCGCGAGCTCTTCGAAAAACTGGTGTTCCCCGAAGAGGTGGTGGACTTCGTTGCCCGATCGGTAACGACGAACGGTCGTGATTTGGATGGTGCCGTAAACCGGCTAGTGGCCCACAACCAACTCACCTCCCAGCCCATCAACATCAAGATGGCGGAAAATGCCCTGCGCGACCTTCTGCGGGCGAGGGAAACGCGGCGTCCCAAAATAGAGGACATCCAGCGCGTCGTCTCTCAGCACTACGGCGTGTCGCGACAGGATCTAGTTTCGGCACGCCGCACTAGGACGATCGTTCAGCCGCGCCAGATCGCCATGTACCTGTCCAAGACCCTGACCCCTCGGTCCTTACCGGAAATCGGCCGGCGGTTTGGAAATCGAGACCACACGACGGTGCTTCACGCGGTGCGGAAGATCGATGCGCTGGTGGATCGGGAACCCCAGGTGGCTGAGGATATCGAGACCCTAAAGCGCCTCCTCGACCAGTAGGCAACGCGCCGGCCTGCTGGCTTAAAGGAACGGCCGGCGCAGCTCGAAAAGGGCGAGGCCGGTCGCCACCGCAAGGTTGAGGCTGTCGGCCCGGCCGGCCATCGGGATCTTTGCCAGTTGGCCACAGCGCTCTGCCATGGCGTCGCTGAGGCCGGCTTGTTCGGTACCCATCACGAGAAGCTGAGGCTCGCTTGGGCGCAGTGCGCGCAGGTCGTCGGTGGCGCGAAGGTGCGTGCCCACCACGGTGCCGCCGTAGGTGTCGAGGAACGAGAAAAATTCTTCGGCACTCACCCGCGCGATGGGAATGTGAAAAATTGAGCCCATGGTGGCGCGGACCGCTTCAATGCCGAAGGGATCGGCGGACGGGCCCACCAGCACCACACCGGACGCGCCAGCGGCGTCGGCCGTGCGCACCACTGTCCCGATGTTGCCTGGATCACGCGGCGCCTCAAGGGCCACAAGCGTTCCGCTTGCCATTGTCGAGAGCGGTGCAAGGCGCTGGTCGAATACGCCGATCATCGTCTGGGGGTTGTCCCGACGCGCAAGCTTTTCCATCACCGCGCCGTTCGTCCAGATAACATCGCCCCCGGCGGCCCGAACCCTGGCGGCCACCTGTGCACCGGCATCGTTGTCCCGGTTGGGCTCGATGGCAAAAATCATTTCCGGCGGCCAAGCAACGTCCAGGGCGTCGATGATGAGCTTCTGACCTTCCGCCACGAAGAGGTTGCTTTCCCGTCGTGCCTTCGTCTGGTGAAGCGAGCGCGCGGCCTTCACAAGCGGGTTCGCCGTCGACGTCAC
>JBCCYN010000063.1:0-23690 GCA_039189655.1 Pseudomonadota bacterium
CCTGCTTTGCGACATGGTTGCCGACCTCCGTCTGGCACACCGCGCCTTGCTGGAACTGCCTGGTGTCGATCCGACCCGGGTCTCTATCGCCGGATTTTCCATGGGTGGAACACTCGCCTACCTTTATGCTGCACTGCACACCGAAGTGGCCGCGTGCGCCCAACTCATCGTTTTCAGCGACATTGCACCGTTGATCGCCACCGGCATGCACGACCTTCACGGTCACTACATGACCATTGGCGGTCTGCTGCCGGACCATGACATGGGTGATATCTCCGCGCTCGTGGCGCCTCGCCGTCAGCTCATTTGCACAGGCGAAAAGGATCCGCTGACCCCGGACGCCGGCTATGGCGCGGCGGTTGAACGGGTTCGCTGCGCCTACGCCGCCGAAGGCGCACTGGCCAACCTCAAACTATTGCGCGATCCCCATGCCGGTCATGAGGAGACTCGCGAAATGCGCAGCCGAGTTCTTGCATTTCTACAAAGCGCGTAGCTGACCGACCAAGAGACATGAGCCCCCACGTCATGTCGGAACACCAAGCCAGTTGATTGATGTTTCTCATAATTTTTGTCTAGCAACAGGGTCAGCAAGTGGTTCAGTCCAGTTCAATCGAACCACTCCTTAGGGCGTAGCTGCTGAGCAAACCGAAACTCCTGTGCTGCGTCGGCGGCATTGGTTGCTGCCGCGGGTCACGATACAATCGCGACGCAAACCACCGAATTAGAGCCATGGCGCACGATCCGTACCATCATCTGCACGACGAAGCTTACACCGCGGCCTTCGAGGGCGGATTTGTGGGCGCAGATGAGATGGTGTTCATGGTTGGCCGAGCACGGATCCCTCTGTCCGGTAGTTGGCAGTTTGTCCCTGACACGTTCGACGAGGGGTTACGGCAACAATGGTATCGGGACCCGCCATCTGATCCGTTCGCACTCGATCTTCCGCGGGACTGCGATTGGTCTGGGTATCGCGTCGAGGTTCCATCCGTATGGAATCTCAATCGCCCGGAATGGTTTCATTTCGAGGGGTCTGGGTGGTATTCGCGCGATTTCATAGCCCCTGCCTTAGTGCCCGGATCGCGCGTCTTGCTGCGCGTTGGTGCGGCGAACTACCTTGCCCGCGTGTTTGTAAATGGCGCGTTTGCGGGAGCCCATCGCGGCGGCTCAACGCCGTTCTTTATCGACGTGACACCACACCTCATTGCAGGGACGAATACGCTTCGCATTCAGGTGGAAAACCGTCGCGCACCCGATCGGGTGCCGATGCATCATATCGACTGGTTCAACTACGGCGGTCTTTTTCGCGAGGTCGATCTCGTGGTTTTGCCCGCCGCCCATGTGCGCGACCTCCGAGTGTGTCTGACGCCTGAAGGGGTCGTGCGCATCACCGTTGTCACCAGCAAGGACGGGCGTGCCGACGTTCGCTTCCTTGGCCGCGAGTTCACCATCGATGTCGGTGGCGGCAGGGCGAGCGTCGAGGTTGCCGCGCCCACCGAGCTGTGGTCGCCCGACCGACCTCACATGCACCCGATCGAGGTCCGCTTCGTCGACGATATCATCGCCGACCGCGTCGGGTTGCGGACGGTGGCGACGTGCGGCACGGATATTCTCCTCAACGGAGAGCCCATTTGGCTGAAAGGAATCTGCTGTCACGAAGACGATGCCGAACTCGGCCGCGTGACCAGTGATGCGGACCTTGCAAGGCGTTTTGACCATGTCCGCGCACTCGGCGCGAACGCGGTTCGCCTCAGTCACTACCCTCATCATGAGAAGGCGGCTGCACTGGCCGACGAGCGCGGTATTCTTTTGATTGAGGAAATACCGGTCTACTGGGCCATCGACTTTACGAACCCATCGACACGTTCCGACGCCTCCAACCAGCTGCGCGAGATGATACGCCGCGACTACAACCGAGCTTCGGTGATCCTGTGGGGCGTGGGCAACGAGAACGCCGATACTGATGCGCGGCTCGACTTCATGGGCGCGCTCGCGGACACCGCACGATCAGAGGACGATTCGCGCCTCATCACCGCCGCGTGCCTCATCAATCGCGAAACGTTCCGCGTGGAAGACCGACTGGCCGCATCGCTCGACGTGATCGGGTTCAACGAATACTTTGGCTGGTATGAGCGCCCACTCTCGCGCCTGCGCGACCTTCTGGATCGGACGCAGGTGGAAAAACCTTTGATCATCACCGAGACCGGAGCGGACGCCGTCTCCGGGCACGCTGGGTCTCCGGGTCAGCTTTTCTCGGAAGCGTACCAAGCATCGGTGCTTTCCGAGCAACTAGAAATAGCGACTGCGGCGCCGAACATCCAAGGGATCTTTCCTTGGATCCTCTACGATTTCAGAACCGAACGGCGGCAGACAGCCATTCAGCGCGGCTGGAACTTGAAGGGCCTCATCGATCGGGACAAGCAGCGGATGAAGGCGGCGTTCCACGCTGTCGCATCACTCTACAAGGCATAGCGCTCGCCAACGCCATGAGGCAGCGGCGCCAACGCGTTTTGGCAGCGGCCCGTACAGCGGTGGCACCTGGAATGTTTGGCGGCGCGGAGAGCCGAAAACTCTGGGCGTCCCACACGAATAAAGAATCAGCCGTTTCCGGTGGGGTTTGGTGAGGTCGGCGAGCCAAACTCCTCAGAACGCGGTCCATCGGCGGAGCCAGCCAGGCGCGGCACCGTTAATGCGCCCCCTCTGTCCTTGGCCCCAAACCCCTTCATTCGGCGTGCAACCGATCAATCAGCTTGGGATCTTTGCATGTGGGCCAATCCGGTATGCTTGCCCGCCGCAGTCCATTGATGTCACATCGCCCTAACACGAGGTGGCGCGGACTGCCGCCAAAGAAGCAACCTGGAGGAAATTCATGCGCTTCGTATTCGTTGCGGCCCTAGCGCTCGCGTTTGCGACATCTGCCCACGCCGATACAAGGGTGACGTACAAGTCGGCCAAAGCCGGCTCGTCCTACTACCAAATGGCTGTTCAACTTGCCGAAGCGATGCCTGCCGAAATTGATCTCACTGTCGAAGAGAGCCAGGGCTCCGTACAAAACGTCATGGAAGCGCTCGCCAGGGGAGCCGACTACGTTTTCACATCGCCGCCGTCGCTGGTCGCGCTGGCGAAGGACGGAAAAGCGATGTTCAAGGATCGCGCCAATCCCAAGTTTGCTGAAATTCGCGCCCTCTTCCCGATACCGTCGCTCACCATGCACTTCGTCGTCCGTGCGGACCATGACGTAAAATCCCTCGGCGATCTGGCCGGCAAAACAATATTGTTGGGAAAGGGATCATTCGGAGCACGCGAAGGCCAAAAGTATATAGAAATGTTTGGGCTTGCGGATAAGGTCGATATTGCCGATGCGGAACTATCCAATGCGGTCGCCGCGCTCCGGAATGGTCAGATCGATGCCTTCGTGACTGCTGGTTCGTTCCCCGCACCCAACGTCGTGGAAGCCGCCGCTGGTGCTGGCGTTACTGTCATCTCCTTGACTGATGATCAGGTGGCGCAGACAAAGCGCACACGCCTCGTCATCCCCTCCGGTACTTACCCAGGGCAGGACGAAGAGGTTGTCACGACGTCGCTCCCAGTCGTTGCCTACGCGACTTCTGCGATGGATGATGATACAGCCTATGCACTCACCAAGTCTTACTGGGAGCAAAAGGAAGCCCTTGGCGATGCGGCAAGATGGTGGAACGGGGTCACGCCGGATTTCTTGGCCAACATCACCGGATCGATCCATCCAGGCGCGTTGCGCTACTATGATGAAATCGGTGTCTCTGTGCCCGACGGCGCTCGCTAGAACGAAGGCAACGGACTAGGCCCGGCAGCACCTTCAGCATGGCGACGGCGTCGTTGGACAAATACCAGGTGCGCCGTCCAGCCTGGGTGCTGCTGGGCACAATCACCATTGGGTTCCACCTTTGGCTGGTGGCTCAAGGTCTCGTGCCGAACCTTGTGGCGAGGCCCATCCACATGGCGCTGGCAATCCCTTGGGTCGCTCTCTACTTGCGAGGATTCTCGCTATCGGGCGCCGTGCTGACTGCCGCGGGCGTTGGGGCTTGCGCCTATATTGCGCTCAACCATCAAGTACTTGCTGACCAGTACGGCATGCTGTTCGGAACAGAACAGTACGTGGTTGCCCTAACCCTCCTCGTTGTTACCTTAGAACTTGCCCGCAGAGCCATTGGCTGGCCCCTTCCTGCGGTTGCTCTCACCGCACTGCTCTATGCTTTCTTCGGAGAGCACATTCCGGGGCGCTTCGGGCACGCGGGCCTGCCTGACGCTAGTCTTCTTGGCACGTTGACCATCGCCGAAGGTGGATTGTGGGGCCAACTTACAGGCATCTCAGTGAGCGTTGTCGCCGTCTTTGTTATCTTCGGCGCCGTGCTCAACGCGGGCGAAGCTGGCGAGGGGTTCATGAACCTTGCGGCAGCTGCAGCGGGGAGGCTAAGGGCGGGCGCGGCTAAAGTCTCCGTACTTTCTTCCGCGCTCTTTGGTTCAATTTCGGGCTCAGCATCCGCCAACGTTGCCTCCACCGGCGCAGTGACCCTGCCGGCCATGCGAGCGCTCGGCTACCCCCGGGCCCTCGCGGGAGCGGTGGAAGCTGTGGCGTCCTCGGGAGGACAAATCATGCCGCCCCTGATGGGTGCAGGCGCATTCGTCATGGTGGAGCTCACCGGCGAAACATATAATGCCATTGTGCTTGCTGCCCTGCCGGCAGCAATTCTTTACTTCTTCGCAGTCTGGATCGGCATCGACGCCTTTTCAACGCGCTACCCTTTGGCTGGACTTCCGCCCGAAGCGAGGCCAACGCCTAGACGCGTCGCCGTCACTTCAGCGTTTTTTCTGATCCCTTTCACGGTGCTTCTTTTTGGAATGTTCGGCGCCGGTTTCACGCCCCAGTACGCCGCCACGGCTGCCATCGTTGCCGGTGCGGCACTCCTTCTCGTGGACGCCACCCCACGCCTAAACATTCCCCAAGCAGCGCAACGCCTGGCCAAAGCCGCCCTTGTCGCGGGCGAGCAGGTGGCCATCATCGCCTCCATCATCTTGTGCGCGTCCATCGTCGTGGGCGTCCTGGGGATGACAGGTCTCGGGGTCAAGGTTACTTCCCTGATCATCTCAGGCTCGGGCGGTCTTATCTGGCCGGCACTATTCCTCACGGCCTTTGCTTGCCTCATTCTAGGGATGGAGGTCCCAACCACCGCGGCTTATGTGATCTGTGTTTCCGTCGCAGGGCCCGCACTGATGGATCTCGGCCTCTCACCATTGCAGGCTCATCTCTTTGTGTTTTGGTACGCACTGCTTTCGACGATCACGCCACCCGTCTGTGGGGCCGTCTTCATCGCCGCAGGGATGGTTGAGGAACGGTGGCTCGCGGTGGCTGGTGCCGCCATGGCGCTCGGTGTCGGGCTCTATCTTATCCCGCTCGCTATAGTCAGTTCGCCTGGGTTACTAAGTCTTGGGACGGCGCCGCTATCGGCTTTGTTGGCGTTTACCAAAACCGGCGCGGGTCTTGCAGCGACGTCCTACGCAGTGATCTGCCGCAAAACACTCGTGTTGCGCTTTGTTCTTGGGGTGGCCGGACTTGCGTTGATCTTCATTCGTTTGCCCACCCTAAACGGTTAGATCACATCAATAAATTGCGACGGGCTGCAATGTCGCAGTTTGGCTTTGCGGAAACCAAGAGTACCTTCCGAGATACGGACTTAGGAGTTTCGTGCGCAAAAAATTGCCCGCTCCATGCAAGGTGAACGGATTAAATGCAGACCCGATTGGAGCGACCTGAAACTTCACGCCCGCGAAAGTTGGCAACAATTTTGTCAGGGCCCGCACTGTTCTTTTTGCTTCAGCTTCTAGATCCGCCGCTTGGGATGCCCACGCCGGCTTGGACGCTGGTCTGTCTGCTTACCTGGATGGTTGCCTGGTGGCTATCAGAGGCCCTACCGCTCGCGGCGACCGCCCTCTTGCCGATCATCGTGATGCCCCTGACCGGCATCGCCGAGCTTCGTCTCGTCACGCAAGCATATGGCCATCCGCTCGTATTTTTGTTTCTTGGCGGGTTTATGCTGGCGATGGCCATCGAATCTGTGGGGCTCCACCGGCGCATGGCACTTGGCATTGTGTCACGAGTAGGAACGCGTCCGCCCAACATCATGCTAGGCTTCATGGTGGCCACAGCTTTTCTTTCCATGTGGATTACGAATACGGCAGCAACAATTCTGATGTACGCTGTCGCCCTGTCAATCATTGAATTTGTTCGTAAGAACTCGGGTACGCTGAACGGAAAAAACGAGCGATCATTTGCCATCGGACTCATGCTGGCGGTGGCATACAGTGCCTCAATTGGTGGGATGGCCACGTTGATCGGTTCGCCGGTCAACGCACTTTTGGCCACCATCCTGGCCGGTGAATACGGGATCTCCATCGAGTTCGTTGATTGGCTGTTGATCGGCCTTCCGGCGACCGTAATCATGCTTTTGGGCGCGTGGGGTCTGATGGCGTTCTTCATCCATCGCACGGGAGGAGCAATTCACGAAGACCTTGGTCCAGTAATCGCGGCGGAGCGGGCTCATCTAGCACCGATGGGCACAGCCGAGGTGGTGGTGGCATGCATATTTGCACTTGCCGCGGTGGGCTGGATCTTTGGCGATCCCATTTCTAGAGCAACCGGCTTGCCGATTTCAGATACGACCGTGGCCCTTGGGGCGGCAGTGCTTTTGTTTGCTACCCCTGTCAACAGTAAAATGAATAGGTTCGCTTTGGATTGGCCGACAGCTCTGAAGCTGCCATGGGGCGTCTTGATCTTGATCGGAGGGGGGCTTGCGGTGGCCCTCGCCTTTCAGACAACCGGGCTTGCGCAATGGATAGGCGAACGCGTCTCCGGAGTTCAGATAGCGACCTTCGCCCTGGTGCTTCTCATCACGCTCCTCATGGTTTTCTTGACTGAGATAATGTCGAATCCTGCGTCCGCGGCCACAATCATTCCGGTCGTCAGCGCGATTGCCGTGGGGCTTGATCTTAGCCCTCTCATCCTTGCCGTTCCAGCAGCCCTTGCCGCGAACATGTCGTTTATGATGCCTGTCGCGACCGCACCCAACGCCATCGTGTTTTCAAACCCACTCATGAAAATTATCGATATGGTCCGCGCTGGCATAATACTGAACCTCTTAGGAATTGTGGTCTGCACGGTTCTTGTATATTTTGTTATGAGACCTTTGTTTGGGTGGTGAAATCAGTATACGGTAATGATTGGCTCAAAAGTAATAAATTTGGGCGACACTCCTAAACAATTAAGAAGAAGACTAGGCCCCCCTCGATCGATAACGTTTGAATTGTCATCACGCGCAGAAAATATAGACTAATTTAGCAACGTTAGCTGGCCAGAACACGCTCCAGGCTTCAATGTCGCCGTCGCTTCGAAATTGACTAAGACCGCACCGTGTAGCGTCGGTGATGATTTCAATGGACGCAAAGGGCATGGGCGATTTCGGCCGCCAGACGCGCGTTCTCCTTGATAAGGGCCACGTTCGCTTCAAGCGATGCGCCAGCGGTGCGCTCAAGGACGCGATCCAGAAGGAAAGGCGTCACGGGCTTTCCAGCAACTCCTTCACGTTCCGCATCCCTTTGTGCCTCTTGGATGACAGGCTGGAGCTGAGCGGCTGGGATCTCCGCATGGGTTGGGATTGGGTTTGCCACCAGTTGCCCACCCGAAAAACCCATCTCCTGGCGCAGGAGATGGCATCGTGCGATGTCATCGGCGCTGTCCATGCGCAGAGGCGCCGGTAGCCCGCTCGTGCGAGACCAAAATGCAGGGAACTCGTCCGTCCGAAATCCAATGACCGGAACGCCAAGAGTCTCCAATACTTCAAGGGTTTTTGGAAGATCGAGTATGGCCTTGGCACCAGCGGCAACCACGGTCAGCGGCGTCTTTGCCAGTTCCTGCAGGTCAGCGGAGATGTCGAAGGAACGCTCTGCACCCCGGTGGACGCCACCAATTCCGCCGGTGGCAAACACGGAAATCCCGGCAAGGTGAGCGGCAATCATCGTCGCGGCGACAGTGGTGGACCCAGTGGCGTTGGTGATGATGGCCGCAGCGAGATCCGCGCGAGACAGTTTTTGTGCGTGCTCGGTCGCGGCGAGGGTCGCCAGTGCCTCCTCATCAAGTCCCACGTGGATTGCACCATCAAAAACCGCAATGGTCGCCGGTGTGGCTCCTGCATCCCGAATCTGCGCCTCCACGGCGAACGCAGTTTCAAGGTTGCGTGGGCGCGGCAAGCCATGCGTGATGATCGTCGATTCTAACGCCACCACCGGCTCACCTGCACCGAGTGCCGCTGCGACGGCTTGCGAAAGGACAATTCTCTTGCTCACCACGATGGCGCACCCAAAAGGTACTGCCGTGCGGCAGCCAAACCATGTTGAAGTGCCCGCACAGGATCCTCTTCCCTTCTCGCAAAGGACAGGTAACCAGCAAGGAGCGCATCGCCGGCGCCGGTCGTCGTGCTCGTTTCGATGGGCTCAGGCAGCGCCACAGCAACGCCGTGCCCGTGCGCAAGGGCGACAACCCCTGCGCCATCCGTCACTAGGGCCGTGCGGGCACCGCAACGCCGGAGGGCAATGGCCGCCTCCTTAGCTGAAGAAAAGCTGAGACCTGTGAGCACTTCTGCCTCCGATCGACTGGCCACAACGGTGGGTAAAAATGGCGGCGAGATCGCGCCCGCCAACCGTCCCGCCAACGCGTGGCTTACGGGATTGAGTACCATCGAGACACCCGCCTCCAAGCAACGATGCGCCAGTGCAAGAATGATCGTTTCAGGGAGGTTCGCGTCGATCACGACCACATCAGAACGCCCCAACGACGTGCTGGCGTTGGCGAGTAGTTTTTCCGCTTCCGCCGGTGCTTGAGCGGCACGTCCGTCGACAACCGCCGCCACCAACTCGCCTACCCCGTCTTCGACCGCTACGTAAGCCCCAGTGCGAACGGCCGACGAGCGGACCGCACCCTCGGTATTCACGCCGCGCGAGTTTACGATTTGGAGCAATTCAACCCCTTCGTCGTCGTCGCCCACCACCGCACAAAGCGCCGCAGCGCATCCGGCCCGCGCGAGGGCAATGGCAATATTGTAGGCAACACCTCCTGGCCGACGAATGATCGATCCGGGTAGATCTTCGCCGTGGCGGATACATCGGGACGCCCGACCGATCACATCCCAATGCGCCGCACCGACGCAAAGGAAACGATCCGTGCTGACGTCTCCGTCCCCTTTCGTCATGGAGCGCCTGCCAGGCGTAGTTTGGTCAAACCGTGAAAGTGGTAGGTGTCGGCGTAGGGACCCACATCCACCTCAAGATCGGTGCCGACCTCGTCGAACAGAACCGAAAGCGCTACCTCCAGTTCCAGACGTGCCAGGGGTGCCCCAACACAAAAGTGAATACCGCCACCCAAAGAAACATGCCGCGGTCGATGGCGGTTCGGATCAAACCTTGCCGGATCAGGGTTCGCCGCCGGATCATGGTTTGCCGCACCGATGAGGAGGCCCACTTTTTCGCCCTTTCGTAAGCCAAGCCCGTTCCACTTGAGATCCTCAAGGGCGTATCGGGTAAACATATGGAGCGGGGGATCGTAGCGGAGCAATTCTTCGACCAGTTGGGGGTCTATGCCGCGGGAAATGTGTTTGCGTTCTTGGACGAGAGTCTTAATCCCATTTCCGAGGGCGTGGACCGTCGCTTCGTGTCCTGCGTTGAGCAGCAAAATCACGTTGGCAATAAGTTCGTCGGTGGTGAGCTTGTCGCCGGCTTCCTCGGCAGTGATCAACGCACTGAGCAAGTCTTTACGCGGCGCTTGCCGACGGTGCGCCACATAGTCACGCAGGTAGCGCGTGAACGCATCGGCTGCCTGCTCCGCCGCCACGTCCACCGCCAAATCCCGCCTTGCTTGATAGACGGCGACCATCTTGTGCGACCAATCAAGCAGTTGCGGCGCCATATCCGAAGGGACGCCCAAAAGCTCGGTAATCACCGTGATGGGGACAGGTGTGCAGTAGTTTTCAAGGAGGTCGTCTCCGGGTTGCAGGTTGCGCGCAAGCGACCGGCAAAGATCCTCCAATTGTTCCCGCGACCGCTCCACGCGGCGTGACACGAACGCGCGATTGACCAGGGCCCGAAGACGGGTGTGGACCGGCGGCTCCCGCTCAAGCAGAGAATTTGCTTCCAGCGCCTCAAACGCCGGCATGGTGTTGGTCGGTTCAGGAAGCCCAACGTCCTCACGCGTTGCCACATGCAAGATCTCACGGCCGAAACGGTGGTCGCGGAAGATGGTCGCGACATCCTCAAATCGCGCAAACGTCCAAAATCCATACTCCTCCCAGAACACTGCATCCGCTGACCGAAACTTCCCATAGTGCGCGTATGGGTTTTGGACGAAGCCGTGCTCCGTGGGAGACTGGGAAAGGTGCACAGTGCGCATCAGCGTAGACTGCCGGCGGGGTCAGCGCTGCGCAATGTGTCAATTCTCGAAAGTGCACAACACTGGAGGCGCTCTGCGAAACGCACTGGCCAAGAAACCGTGATCGCGATGCCATCAACGCAGCGGCCGCTCTTTTATTCGCGCCCACCCTAGCTCTTGGCGAGGCACCCTGATAAGTCGCGGGCGCAGACGTCGTCACCCAATGGAAAAAGTGGCGAAGAACCTGAAAATCAGCACGAGGCGTCCATGGCCCAGGATGCAATTCGCACGCTTGTCTGGAATGAGCATATCCACGAGCGCGAGAACGAAACCGTTGCCAAAGTCTACCCTGAAGGAATTCACCAGACCGTTGCCGCAGCGCTCAGAGCTATGGTGGATGGCGAAGGTGGTCGCCCCCTTCAGGTGGAAACCGCGACGCTCAGCGACCCTGAGCACGGCCTGTCCGCCGAGCGACTGGCGCGGACCGATGTCCTCCTTTGGTGGGGCCACAAAGCACATGGTGATGTTGATGATAAAGTCGTCGACGCCATCTGTGCGCGCGTGTGGCAAGGCATGGGGTTTATCGCCCTCCACTCTGCCCATTTTTCCAAGCCGTTTCGACGCCTTATGGGAAGCCCCTGCGCGCTGCGGTGGCGCGAGGCGGGAGAGCGCGAACGGCTGTGGGTGATCAATCCAACGCACCCCATCGTGGAAGGGATCGGCCCTTGCATCGAGCTCGCCAACACGGAGATGTACGGCGAGCCTTTCTCGGTTCCAGAGCCGGACGAAACAGTGCTGGTCTCCTGGTTCGAGGGCGGCGAAGTCTTCCGCTCAGGTATGACTTGGCACCGTGGAGCAGGGCGAATTTTTTATCTAAGACCGGGTCATGAAATCTATCCCATTTACTTTGAACCAAACATCCAACGGGTGTTGCGCAATGCCGTTCGTTGGGCCCATAGCCCGCGCTCCTGGGTCGGCGTGGACGACGCACCAAACGTCCCGGTAGAGGAAGCCCGCGAGCCTTTGGTCGCGCGGGGTGCAGCACTCCACGCGCCCGGCGAGGAGGGCTACCGTTGAGCGAGACGATGTCCTTCCCGACGCAAGAACCGGCCACCGCGCCAGTGCGTGTCTTACAGCTCGGCACCGGAAAGGTTGCTCAGCGGCACGTGGAGAGCTACCGGGCCTCCGGCATCGCTCAGGTGGTTGCTGCGGCCGACACCGATGCCCAGCGTTTGGACGCTTTTTGCGCCGACAACGAGATCGGTATTCGTTACGGGAACCTCTCCGAGGCACTCTGCGCGGATACGTTTGACGCGGTCAGCAACGCCACGCCCGATGCAGCCCACTTCGCGACCACAATGGACGCCCTTAAGACTGGCAAGCACGTATTTTGCGAAAAACCGCTTGCGCTCTCGTACGGCGATGCCGCCACGATGGCGCGTGCCGCCGAAGAACTCGGTCTCGTCAATATGATCAACCTCACCTACCGCCAGGGTGGGGCAATCCACGAAGCCCGTCGCCTGGTTCTCGACGGAGCCATTGGCGAAGTGCGCCACGTAAACGCTCGCTACCTTCAGTCCTGGCTGGTGGGCGACCACTGGGGGGCGTGGCGCGAATCCCCTGCATGGCTTTGGCGCCTGTCAAAAACCCACGGATCGACGGGTGCGCTGGGCGACGTGGGCATCCACATTTTGGACTATGCTTCCTTTGGCGCTGCGAGCGAAATAGTCGGTTTGAGCTGCCAACTCCGCACGTTTCCAAAGGCTGAGGGTGACCGTATTGGCGAGTACACTTTCGATGCGAACGATGCGTTCATTATGCTTGTGGACTTTGCCAACGGCGCATTCGGGACAGTCCAGGCGACACGTTACGCGACGGGCCATTCCAACGATGTGCTCCTAGAAATATTTGGAACGGCGGGGGGCCTTCGTGTTCATGGCGACACCTACTGGTCGACGCTCGAGACTTGCCTGGGCCCGGATGTTCATACGCAGCGGTGGACGCCAGTGGAGTTTCCTCGCGTTCCCACGCTCTTCGCCAACTTTGCGAGATCGGTACTGGATGGAACGCAATCACAGCCCGATTTTCGCCGGGGCGCTGACCTGCAGCAGCTCATTGATCTTGCAATGGAGCGCGGGGAGCGACGCTCCATAGAGCCTGTGGGTGAACCGAAGGGCGATCTTCGGTCATCGGTTTAGCGAGTTGCTACCAATGGAGAGACATCAGGGTTTTACGGGCGCGCAGGGCAGTTGCCACGGGCCAGCAGATGGTTCTTGTGTCAATCCATCCGAGCGGTTCGCGGGGTGACGTGGTCCAGTGCTTCCGGTGCGCGCTCCAGGCCCGGCACCACCCCGCTGCGAGCCCTGTTCAACGTGCTCGCCACAAGTGCGGAGAACCGCTGGCGAAAAACTTCTGGCGAGAACCTTGCAGCATGTCTTGCTATGGCAGCGTGGTCAAACTGCGTTTCGTCGGACTCAAATCTGCGGATCGCTCTAACCAAGGAGGCCATCGACTGTTCGTTGAATAGCAGACCTGTCTTACCGTCGACGACGCTATCGCGGGCGCCCCCTTTACCGTAGGCAATCACCGGAGTGCCGCAAGCCATCGCTTCAAGTGGCACGATCCCAAAATCCTCGAGCGCCGGAAAGATCAATGCCCGCGCGGCGCCGTAAAGGGTCGCCAACTCTGCATCGGATACGCGTCCGGCAAATCTGATGGAGGGCCCCGCCTTTCGCTGAAGTGCCTTGCGTTCTGGTCCAGCACCGACAACCACCAACGGGACGCCCAATTCGCTGCATGCTTCAATGGCAATGTCCGCCCGCTTATAACTCACAAGTTCCGACACGAATAGAAAATCCGAGCGCGTCCCGCTCGATGGTGGATTGTAGGCGTTGAGATTCACCGGCGGATGGATGACTTGTGATTCGCGGCGGTAGTAACGTTTGATCCGTTCCGCGACGAAGAATGAATTCGCGGCAAATGCGTCCACCTGAGTTGCACTCAATACATCCCATTGCCGTAGATCATGGGCGATATACTGAAAGAAGTAGCGCTGTAGCCACCCCAGACGGTTACCATAGGATTTATACTGATCCCACAAATAGCGCATCGGAGAGTGGCAATAACAAACGTGCACCGTTCCAGGCGGGACAATGACCCCCTTTGCTGGGCCAGACTCCGACGAAATCACCAGGTCGTATCCAGAAAGATCGATTTCCTCCAATGCGCGCGGCATTAGGGCAAGATATTTCGCATAGTGACGACGAGCGAATGGCAGTTTTGCGATGAACGTTTCTGATATCTTGTGATTCAATATCTCCGGCGATAAATTCTTTGGATCGGCCACATGGGTAAATACATCTGCTTGCGGAAATAAAGCGAGAATTTCTTCTAAAACGCGTTCACCGCCACGCATATTCACAAGCCAGTAGTGTATCACCGCCACCCGTAAGCCGGCGAAGCTGCTGTTGGCGCCGGCGCGTTCCTCACCACTGGGAAGGACGTGGAATTTGCCGTCAACTCCCCCCTTTGTGCGCGTCATGCCGAAGGTGCCACCAGCGTCATCCATAGGAGTACGCACCTTTGTAGTATCCCCGCAGCGCTGAGCTCGCTGCCCGGGTCAGCACGGTTCCCGCAACGCGGGTCCCGGCGCTTTCAAGGCGATCGATGGCATCGCACACAGCGTCCTCGTCCGTGCGGTTGTGCCGAACTGCGAGGACGGTGTAGTCGGCCCGCGAAGCAATCACCACGGCGTCGGAAACAAGAAGCGTGGGCGCGGTGTCGAGAATGATCACCTCATAGCGCTCGGAAAGCTCCTTGAGCAGCCTGTCGAAATGGCGCGACGCCAATAAATCCCCACTGTTGGAAACCCCACCTTTTCTGGCAAAGACGATATCAAGGCCGGTGGTCTGGTCGGTGGTAATGATTTCATCTAATCTAGCACGATCTTCCAAGTATTCGCCGATGTCTATTTGTTTTCGGCGATGAAAACCCTTGCTGGTGGGAAAGATGTCGCTCATGGATGGCCGCCGCATGTCGCACTCCACAACAACTGTTGCGCGACCTATGGCGTGGTGCACAAAGCCAAGCGCCGCCGCAGTGGTGGACTTACCTTCTTCGCTGGTTGCCGAGGTGACCAGCACGATCTGGCTCTCTGCAACGTTTGGCAAGGCGAGGGACGCGCGCAACGCTCGGGCAGCTTCCGCGAAGGGTGTTGCCGGACGCGCGGTGAGTTGGCGAATGAGCCAACGTCGCCCGGAACGCCCGGGCACTTTGGGCAGCGTTGCGAGTACCGGCTTGCCAGTTCGCTTCGCCAGTGCCTCGGGCGTGCGAACCGCCTTGGAAAGGAGTTCGACAACAAATACCAGCGCGAGGGCTAGGGAGATACCGAGCACCCCGGAGGCTGCAAGGATGAGCTTTTTCCGGGGGTGAGAAGGCGCAGCTGGCGGTTCGGCCGCAGAAATCATCCGGGCGTCGGCGCGTTGGAATTCAGCCTGCTCGGTGGTCTCTTTGTAACGGGCGAGAAAATTCTCGTACACTGAGCGAGTTGCATCCGCAAAGCGCTCAAGTTGGCGCAATCGCACCGATGTTTCCGACAAGGAGACGAGGCGGTCCTCTACCTCGTCGATGCTCTGGGCGAGCTGCATCTCACGCGCTTTTTCCACGCCTGCATCGCTTTGAATACTGGCAATGGCTCGCTGAACCTCGGCGTCGATGGAACGGCTGATGTCCTCCAGCTCGGCGTTCACGGCAACAATGTCGGGATGGGCCGGTCCGAACCACTTGGAAAGCTCGGCTTCTTTGCGTTCAAGTTCCGCCTTTTGCTGGCTCAGCGTTTCGATCAGCGGCGAATTCACTGCAGTGGCAGCGGCCGCAAGCCCTCCCTCTTCCATGAGGCTCTGCACAGCTGCATGGCGGGCTTCCGCGACAACCCGCGCCGAACGTGCGCGGATCAGTTCACTGTTGAGTTCGGCGAGCTGCTGCGTTGTGGTTTCGACGCCACCGCCTTCCAACGATTGCTCCGCCTTGAATTGGACCACCGCGTCCTCGGCGCGTTCTACCTGCGCCTTCAATCCCTCAATGCGACCACTCAGCCATTCGGTGGCTCTTTTTGTGGCGTCTCGCTTGGTCCTGATCTGATCTTCGATATATTGCTCGGCCACAGTATTGGCGACCGTAGCGGCCATCTCAGGGCTCTCCGATTGGAATGCGATGGTGATGACGAAAGATATGCCACCTTGATCTACGGCAAGGCGTCGCTGGACTTCAATGATTACAGCGTTGCGTATCTCGTTCGCCGTCATTGCATTTGCGGGCGTCCCCCGGGATACTGGCGACTCTTCACCGGCTTTCGGGCCACTCGTTTCGACCGCGCCACCGGCTACCACCCCGGTGTCGGCCGAATTTTTACCCGCAAACCATCCACGGACCGAGCCCAGCAGCCCGCCGGTTGATTTTTGCCGTGGATCGAACTCGGGATAATTTACGAGATCCAGCTTATCGACGACCTCGCCAATCAAAAGGTTTGAACGAATAATCGCCAACTCACCGGCGACGACCGACGCAGAAACAGGCAGGTCTGACACCACTTCTGTGATATTGGTGACGTTTTGGCGGCGGGTGTCCAGTAAGACCGAGGCCCCGGCCGTATAGGTTGGCGTGATGGCGCGAAGGATCAACAGCGCTAGGACGATCGCTGCAAGGGTGCCGCCACAAATGAGGAGCTTGCGCCGCCATATGACCCCAAAGAGGCCGGCCAGATCGATCGTGTCGGAGTCCCCTACCCCGTCCCGCCGAGGCGGGCCAAGCAGTAGATCGGGAGGGTCTATTGCGTTCATTCGGTCCAACGACACGTCCGGTGATTGATGACACCGCCGCAGCGCCGCGGCGAACACACGAGGTACTGGTCTACGCCTTCACACTCGACGCCGAGACCAACGAAAACTGCCTCAGCGCCGACGAGGTCGCGCGAGGGGAGCGATTTGTTTTTGCCCGTGACCGGAACCGTTACCGGGTTGGCCGCGCGCGGTTGCGCGGTATATTGGCCGACCTCGCTGGTGCGGACCCTGCGTCGCTGCAGTTTTCCTACAACGCCTTTGGTAAACCCGCCCTCGTCGCCCCAGGACCGACTGGACTGCAGTTCAATCTCAGCCACACTGCAGGGGCGGCGCTCCTGGCTGTTTCCGCCACGATTGAGCTGGGAATTGATCTTGAGGCGATCCGAGAATTCTCGGAGGAAATGCCGGCGAGCGTCTTTTCTCACCGCGAGCAGGACCAACTGCGTGCCCTCCCCCACCAGCGTCGCAACCATGCTTTCTTTAATTGCTGGACCCGCAAAGAAGCGTTTGTGAAGGCGTGTGGTCCGGGGCTTTCCATGCCCCTTGACGACTTCGACGTAACACTGACCGGTGCGCCTAGGGTGACGAGGATAGCCGGCGCGGCAAACGAGCATCGCCGATGGCAGATGAGGCACATCGAAGGTGTCGGCGACGATCTGGCTTTGCTTGTGGGCGCCCTCGCTGTTGAGGCCGGGCAGGACGCAATCCGGGTCGAATTGAAGGGATCTGAGTTCCCGGTGGCATTGCGTTGAAGGCCCAGCTGGCGTCGACCACCCATCGGCGCGGAAGCCTAGGGCGGGTTGTCCGAGAGCGTGCCGGCCGGTGGACGGAAAAACCAGCCTGGAAGATTTCACAGAACAGAATTGTTGCGTTGGGCGACCGGATGCGGGCTGTCGCCTTGGGCTTTCGGTTCGCTTCGACTTTGAGGCGGCAGCGCCAGCTCTTTTTGTCCGGCCAACGGCAGAACGATCCCTGGATCGGGCGCGCGTTGGTGACCGCGTTGCTCAGCAAAATGACCGGCACAAAGGGGGCGGGCGTTTGCATGCCTCAAGAGCGGTCTGCGGGCTGGAGCCAAGCCGGCGCAGGCGTCGTTGGCGGCAGGCGTGCCCGCTCCGTCTCGGTCTGAGTCACAACTTCCAAAGCTGGCGCCCGCCTGCTGCGCACTCGTTCGGTTCGATGCCATGGCGCTAGCGGTGCGGGCTTCGATGTCGCTACCGACGCCGTTGAGCCCGCCCGCCATCGTCCATCGGCGGCGTGTCAAACCGTCAGTCCCTATGACTCAGGCCGCGATGTCCTCGACGATAGGTGTTGTGTAGAAACGGCAGGCCGCCGCGAAGGCTGCTTTGGACTTTTCTTCGTAGGCGTTGCGGTCTCCCGCGAGGTGGCGAAGCGCGGCGGCTGCGGCTTCTACATCAGCTTCAGCCCAGATACTGGCCCGATAGATCCCGGCGCTGTCTTCCACCTGAACCAAACGATGAGGAACGAGAACGCTGTCAGTCGCCGACATGAAGTCCATATTTCCGGACCATCCCGTCGCCACCACCGGTACGCCTTGGGCCATCGCCTCCAGCATCGGTAGCCCGAACCCCTCAGCGCGGTGGAGCGATAGCAGGACATCGCTAGCGCGGTAGAGCGCAGTCATCTCGGCAGCGTCCAAAAACTCCTCGATCACCGAGCCATTGGGCAGGCGCATCACTGCGTCGGCCAGCGAGCGTGCATCGTTTCCTCCACCGCCGATCTTCACGATTAGTCGCGCGTCTGGATCGTCTCCAAACGCAGCCCGGAACGCTTGGACGGCGCTATGCGGGTTCTTGCGCGCAAAACTGGAGCGACTGTCTGCCATCACCAGGACGGTGAAGGGAGCGTTCCCCCTCATCCGGCGCCCCCCCGCCGGCTCGACCGCGTGTGGCACCACCTTGATGGGCGTATCGAAGAGCTTGGCAAGGCTCTCGGCCGCAAAACTGCTCGGCGTCCAGATCTCGTCCACCAGGTCGCCGAATTGCTCCCAGTCGTCCGGAGGATCGGGCAACTCCCAGGCCCAATACCCCACACGCCATGCCCTTGCCGCGTGCGGCAATACGGCGTGGATCAAGCTTGCGGTTTGGGGACCGCCACAGTGAAACACGTACGCGGTGGCCGGACGGTGGGTAGAGCGCGCCGTGGGATTTCGCAGCGCACGGGTCGCATCGACAAGTTCCACTTCCGCGCCCCATCGCGCGAGTGCCGCGTGCTGAATAAGCGCACCTTGCGCAATGCCGTTCGATCGACCCAGCGCACCCACAATGGCAATGCGTGAAAAGTCTCTCGCTGCACTTCGTTGCCCAACGCGCAGGCGGGCGAGGCGGCGCGCCCCTTCAAGCCATGCGGTCGCTGCAGCGCGGTGAAGCGCAGCCCGGATCGGCGCGACGCCGGTAAGAACGAGGTTTGAGTTCATAGGTTTAACGCCCGTCCAGGATCGACCCGCCCCCGAAACAAATCCGCCAGACCCAAAAGGTTACCACTGAGCCGCCCCCGCCGGTCGATCCAAGGCTCGGGGGTCACGGATCTCGCCGCGTTGGCGAGAAGGTTTTTCACCATGCGCAGCAAGGCGTAGTGAACTGGGTAGGTGCCGCCGCTGGCCTGCACCAAATGGATAGGATTGACCATCTGCGAGTAGCCGAGCTTGCGGCCGGGGCCGCGACCCATCTTAGTGCCGAGGTGGACGCCACGCGCCGCGGCCAGACGGACAACGGCGCCATGGCGAGCCAACGCCCGGGAAAGCCCCACATCCTCCTGCCAAGCATAGAGCGGGAGCCGTTCGTCAAAGCGCAGACCCTTTGCCAGCGCCACCGGGGCGCGAATGGCCATGTTGCAGCCATAGCCTGAGAAGACCGGTCGGTTCCTTAGCCGCGCATCCGAGGTCAACGTATTGTTGGAGAGAATTGCACGCGCCTCGTCGATGCCAAGACCTTTCCCATTGATCCCGTCGGCAAGCACGGTTCCGGTGGAGACGACGAGGTGCGGATCGGCAAGAAATGCCTGCTCGGTGGCAGCGAGGTAGGCCGGCTCCATGATGAAGTCATCGTCCATGAAGAAGATGATGTCGCAATTCTTGGCGGCGTCGATGATCCGGTTTCGCTGGGCGCAAGAACCAGGTTCGCTTTCCAGAAACTCCACCGGCGGACCGCCAGAAATTGCATCGGGCCCGACCCCCGCCACATCCTCAGGCGACGTGCAACATACGACAACCCGATCGGGCATGCGCCGCTGTTGGGCGACGTCCGCCAAGGTTTTGGCAAGGATCATCGCGCGCCCTTTTGTGGCAATGCCGATGGCGATGCGAAGGCGCGGACCAGTCAAGTCGCTGGGGATGTTTGGGCCATCAACGGTGTTCGTCTGTTGGTAATTTTTGAAGTCCCGGGCCATATCCATCACCTTGCTCCGCGTCCAAGCACGGCCGGCCTGCGGTGGACCGGACGAGCGAGCTTAAGAGTGGAACCCAAAGGCGATCGCCCATGCCCGCAACCAAAGACGAAAGTAACGGCCCGATCGCGCTCAACGGGCGCTTTCTTGCCCAACCGGTCACTGGGGTGCAGCGCTACGCCCTTGAAATTCTGAATGCCGCGGAACGTCTGGCGGCGATCGGACAGTGGCCGGCCACGGAAATTTTGACCCCGCCGATACCGCCGGGCGAAAGTCTTGCAGCCGATCACCACTTCCCTGTCCGCGAAGTGGGCCGTAGCACAGGACAACGTTGGGAGCAGACCGAACTGTTTCGCCATGCTAAACCGCATCTTTTGCTCAGCCTCGGCAATACCGCCCCAATTCTTTCGGGCGGAAGACAAATCGTCGTCATCCACGACGCTGGCGCGTTCGACACGCCCGAATCCTATTCGTTTCCCTTTCGCAACTGGTATAAGTTTCTCCATCGGCGGCTCGCTGGGGTCGGGGCGCGTATCGTCACCGTGTCGCGCTTCTCCCAGCACCGCCTTGCAGAACGGTTGCGCGTTCCTGCAGAAACCATCACCGTGGTGCGTGAGGGCGCCGACCACATTCTTCGCGTCCCCCCCGAGCCTCAGGTATTGGCTCGAAACGATCTTGAACCCGGTCGTTTCGCCTTTGCAGTGGGCAGTCGCGCGGCGCACAAGAACCTCGGCGCCCTGCGCAGCGCAGCAGAGCAACTTTCCAAAAGGAAAATGAAGCTTGCCATCGCCGGCGCCCTCGACACCAATGTGTTCCGCTCCGGCGCCGACGGCGTAGGTTTTGACGTCACCGCCCTTGGCCGGGTGAGCGACGGAGAGCTGCGCACCCTTTACGAAAACGCCGTCGCATTGCTGTTTCCGTCTCGCTATGAGGGGTTCGGATTGCCCGCGGTGGAGGCCCTCGCGTGCGGCTGCCCGCTGATCGCCGCCGGCGGTCACTCGGTGGAAGAGGTTTGTGCCGGCGCGGCGCTTTTCTTCGACCCTGCTGACAGAGAGGGAGCCGGCAACATGGTGGCGCGCCTCTTGGACCACGAAGATCTTTCTCGCGAACTTACAAACAACGGGAAGTCGATTGTTGCGAATATCACTTGGGAGAACGCGGCCCGTGATCTGGCGGCCGTTACTAGAAATATGTCGGTTGCTTAAAGACGAATTCTTACGTCTCAAATTTGCCCTTCGTTGGACACGGAACGGGGTATCGGATGCCGGCCCAACCAGTCGTGGGCGACAACCAGCGCGCACCCCACGGCCGGAGAATTCATCCGAGCTGTGCACTCTGGAGCAGTCCAAGCGCGGCCGTACTCCGTCAGCTCGGAGCCCATTGGTCGTTAATCTCACGAGCGAGCCGTCTTTTGCACGCAGGTGCAATTCAAGTGTGGTTGTAGCGGCTCTACCGGCCGGTCTTTCAGCTGCTCTCGGCAGTCCGGCAAGCAGTGCCACACAAGGGACCGCGAGCACGCCCGCACGGTGACGCTTCCGCCCGGTCTGCAAGAGATTGAGGTCAACGTGCCACATCATCAAGACTTTAGACGTAGCCCTTTGGCGGGGTGTCGATGGAGTTGCCCTCGTAGCGAAAAATTTTGCCCGGGCCATTTGTCAACTTGCCGGAGGCTGAGATCCAGTTCCAACCACGCAGACCAATCATGTGAACGCTGGCAACCGGATCGTTGAAGGCAAACAACTCCTGCGCCTTAACTTCTCGCTGGCCGTTGATCAAAAAGAACCCACCATAAAAATCGACCCGTCCGACACCGTTGTGAAACGGGACGTCCTTCGGCGGTTGGATTTCAACACGGCAACTTAAGAAGTCTATGAGGCCGTTGTTATCCCATACAATACGTTCGCTATAAACGAGCGATGTTGCAAAGAATTTGAGTTCAAACCCTGCCGTATTCAATATCGTACAATAGCAACCGAAGAGCGAACATTGGCTGAATGAAACGGTCTCTCCAGCCTCGATCAAACCGTAGGGACAATTGATCCCAAAATAGCAATTGTAGATCGATACATGGTGAAAACTGATCATGTAGGAACGATCGCCGAATAAAACCCCACTACCGAATTCGCGAATGACTGTGTCCCGGATCTGGGTTCGGCTCGACATGGCCTTGGTATTGGTTGCGAAATATAGCCCGGCCATCTCTTGATGACCGATCACATCAAAACCTTGGAACACGTGCTTCTCGTGCCCCCATTGGGGACCATTCTCAGAAGCAAACGTGATTGCCGTGTCACCCTCAGCGTTGCGAAAATCCAGAACCGTGCCGCCACCGCGTAACGTTACCCGGTTCGGATTGAGTTTGATTCCGCGGTTGAACACATAGGAACCGCCTCGATTGGGAAGATAGATGGCTCCGGTGCCGCGTTGCTGAATCTTGTAGATGGCATGCTGTACTGCGCACCAATCGATCTCGTCATCCAATGATCGTGCCCGGGGGTAGATTTTTTGGGCATCTTCCAAACGTTCAAAGCGCTCCCGCAGGGGATGGGAGCGGCCGTCCCCGATGACATCAACAGGTATCTCGCTGTCCGCCACAAAGGGGGGTGTTTCCCTCTGTGCGGCGCTTGCGGCACTGGGCGCCACCGCAGCCGTACCGGCGAGGGCAACGGCCGAACCCAGCATCACATCCCGGCGGGTTGCGGCGTTCAATGTATTTCTTCCCATTTTCCAAATACCCCATGATACAAAACTAGTCCCACGCTGGTTGGCGCACGACATCAACGAAAATGATACTGACAGGCAAAATCGGAACAGCCGATCTTGCGATTAGTTTTTTACTTTTCCATCATCAGTCTTTATTGGATGATCGTGCCTTCCTGCGCGGCAATGGCTCGCGCATTGCTCAGGGGAAGTAAACCATCCTGAAAGCTGTTGACGAAACGATCGCCAGGTGAGCGGGAAAGCGCCCCAACCAGAAACTCGTGCACAAGACCGTTGATGCTGTGCCACAGCTTCGCACGGCCCTCATCTTCCTTGTCAGATCGGTAACCAAGAATAGGCATCACGAGTTGGTCTACGAAATCGGTGTGCCTTGCGGCCGGAGCCACAAAGGTATGATGCCACGGTCGATTACTGTCCCGGATCAGCCGTTTGCCTTCTAATTGGGTGTAGTGCACCTCAATACGCCTGTGCCCATTTGCTGCTTCGAGTTCCGCAACGGGAATAAAAAAGTATTCACCACTGAACAGGAAGAGATAGGGAACATCAATGCCGTGATTCCCTGCATCGCCCACGGTAAACCCGTCCATGTTGACCACGGCAGCAACGCGCCGGTCGATCTTGCTCAATGTCGCCGAGGTTGCGCCGCCGAAGGAATGGCCAAGTGCCGCGACTTTCTCAAAATCCAAAATCGCACTCCAAACTTCATCGCGCGCCAACGCGTCGATGACCGTCTTGGAGAGCACGGCAGCGGCCGCCACACGACGCTCCGATTCCGCATTTCGCAGGGCAAAAAGGTCCGGCGAGTTCTCGGCTATAGGAGGAAAGTCGTCGTAGCCATGGACGCCCTTGGGCAGGTGTTCCAGATCATCCAGGGCGCCAATGACGAACCCATGGCTCGCCAAATTTCCCAACATTAGAGCATTGTCGTCGCGCACCGATCCACCGCCTGGATGGTATAGAATCAGTTTTTTCTGTTCTCTCAAAACCACTGGCGGCTTGTCAGCGTTCCGCCCTTCAAGCGGCGGCTCCGCCTGCGCGACCCGCGCACCACCGACACCAGCGGTGGCCAACATTGTGCCTGCGCGCCAATCCTCTCGGTGCGCTGCGGAAGGTTCCGAGGGATACCACATATCCACCGGAATAGTGCCCCCCGACACATGCGCCCGAAAGACCGCCCTAGCCACATCGTATGGCCCCGTCGGCGCGGGCGTGTTTCGCGAATAGACGAGCTTTCGCAAATGGTCTTTGGTGGCGGATGCTATGGTTGGCACATAAAGGGTCGC
>JBCCYN010000064.1:0-23546 GCA_039189655.1 Pseudomonadota bacterium
GCCAACCAGGCGTGAGTGCGGCCGCACTTGTCGAGGGCGATCGACGCGCGCGGGCTCGCGCCCACCTCGATCCAGCGTTTCAAATCTTCGCCAAACGCGCCCGGGATGCGTGTCGCGTTCACGAGGTCCGCCATGTAGCGCTCCATCTGCGGGGAGACATGGAGGGCGGCAATGGCGCGTCGGGCCTCAAAAACCGCGTCTTGGGGGATGGGCGCCGGGTTCGGTTCTTTCGGTGTGCCGGCAGGCGCCTGGGCGGCGATCTCTTCGCGCCGTACCAGGCGGATCACCTCTACTTCGTCTTCCACTGGCGGGTAGGTGATGTTCACATGCATCAAGAACCGGTCCATCTGCGCCTCGGGAAGCGGATACGTCCCCTCTTGCTCGATGGGGTTTTGGGTGGCCATGACCATGAAAAGCGGCGGCATCTTGTGGGTCTTGCCCGCGACCGTGACCTGCCGTTCTTCCATGGCTTCCAGGAGCGCCGCCTGAACCTTTGCGGGCGCTCTGTTTATTTCGTCGCCGAGCACAATGTTTGCGAAGATCGGACCGGGTTCAAAGCGGAACTGCGATCCGGCTTCCGCCTGCACATAAATCTCTGTACCGGTCACGTCTGAAGGCAGAAGGTCCGGTGTGAACTGGATGCGCGAAAACTCGCACTGCAGGTTCTTCGCCAGCGCTTTGATTGCCCTCGTCTTGGCGAGGCCCGGTAGGCCCTCGACCAGCAGGTTCCCGTTCGCAAGAAGCCCGATCAGCAGACGCTCTACGACGTCGCGTTGACCGATGATGGATTTGCCCATACGGGCGCGCAGCGCCTCAATCGCGTCGCGGGCGGATGGTTGTTCTTCCGACATCTCCGGCCTTTCGCGAGCTCTTTGCGGTGATCTGACGAATTCTCTGCTTCATCAGGCTAAGGATTTCGCCGCGGGCACGCTGTCACGCGAAACTGTGCCCACGGACGAACCCCTGAACTGAATACCAAGTTTGGATCAGTCCACCTCTGACTGCAACGCGGCACTTGAGCTATCGAGGCCTGTGGCAATCCAATCGTTTGCGCTGCTTGCCTCTCGTCCCCAAGCCTTCAGGGGCACACTGGCCAGGAGAAGCTCGAACTGTGCGTCGGCGCGCCCCGCCAAGCGCCTTCGCTAAGTGGATCGCGATGAGTCCCGGTGACATCTGGCGAACATGTTATACGCCCAAAACTGTTGCGGCCGTTCCAAAACCCGCCATGGCACGAGACTGAAGCATCCATCTCTTAGGAGCGGGTGAACCAGCCTCCTAGAGCTTGCGCTCCGTCCGCTCCAGGAAATGCCACGCTGAGACGCCGAAGAGGTTATCAGCGTCTTCGGGGACGCTTGCAGCCGCCATAGACGGCAGGTAGCCTGCCACCTCAGTTGGACTTCAAGTAAAGGCTCGGCATGATCGAAATATCAGAGCTTGCGAAGCGGTCTGGGCACCCCGCATCTGCGCTCAGATATTACGAACAAAGAGGGCTAATAAAATCGGCGGGGCGGCGC
The DNA here is from genome assembly GCA_039189655.1 of Pseudomonadota bacterium. Classification (GTDB taxonomy): domain Bacteria; phylum Pseudomonadota; class Alphaproteobacteria; order Rhizobiales; family Amorphaceae; genus Acuticoccus. Next base: position 1,515 of record JBCCYN010000064.1, read on the forward strand.
GGGTTGAGGCGCATCTTCGAACCGTCAGTGTTGGACCGCCTGGCGCTCATTGCCCTTGGCCGAGCCGCCGGCTTCTGCCTGGACGAGATCGGGCAAATGTTCACCGCGAATAATGGGCTCAGCATCGATCGGAGCAAGCTTGACGCGAAAGCCGACGAACTTGATGTGTTGATAAGGAACTTGCGCGTCATAAGGGATGGCCTTCGCCACACTGCCGCGTGCCCCGCACCGAGCCATATGGAGTGCCCGAAGTTCCGCCGGATTATGTCTGCTGCCGGTCGCGGCCTCCTAAGGCCACTCGAAGCTGCCCGCAGGCCCGTTCGCTCGACGTAGCCCGGAACCATCGTGCGCACCGCGCCACTGTTCTGGCATTGGCGCCGTTGATTGGTGCGCTAAGCAATTCAACTCGAAGAATCGTTGGCCGTGCTCACCTTTGGATCTCGCAAGGCATTCACCGCATCTGCGCCTTTGCCAATCCAACCAAGAATGTTTGCTTCGCTCGCTATGGCCCGGAGCGTACCCTGCTGCAGGGTGTCTTCGACCGCGCCGCAGCAATCGGCCAGTGTCAGAACGAAGTAACCCCTATCGACAGCTTCGCGCAGGGTACTTTCGACGCAACATTGGGTCGTCACGCCGCAGACTACAACGTGGGTGATGCCCTTACTCTTGAGAACTGTATCAAGTTTAGTAAATGTGAACGCGCCGAAGGTGGACTTATTGATCACAACTTCATCGTGTTGAGGCGATAACTGGTTGATGATCTGAAAACCGGGCTCGCCCTCTGTCAAAATCCTCCCCAGAGGTCCGGGCGTCCCGTATTCACAGCCGGCTTGTCGACTGTGGTAGCGCATAACCCGGGTAAGGTTCGAAAGGTCAGGCTTAACGCCATAGCGCGTGTGCACGATCGTCGCGTTGGCGCGGCGAAACGCGTCGAGTACCTCCCGTACGCGCGGCACTATATCTTGGAGCGGCTTAACGTTTGCACCGCTTGCGCCACACGCTCCGCCGTCCTCGATGAAGTCCCGCTGCATGTCGATGATGATGAGGGCCGTGCTGGCCGGCTTAAATGTATAGGTTCTGTTGGCGGCAGCGGGCATCGAAGGCATGGTCGGTCTCCTCAACGGGCTCTTTGCAATGATGGGGCCATGGGTTCGCCTGGGGTTGGGGGCATGGCGGCCAAAAAAAGGGCGTGGGCTAACCGGGTCCGTTGCCTCATTGCGTGCTCATCGGAGCATGCGCACATTAGATCGTCCACCCCCGGCGGTTTGTGCTAAGGCGCATGTTCATCAACCGACCGGCGTCTCTCTGCGGCAGGAGGAACCATGTTAGCACCAGCAAGATTGATTGCAGCAGTTGCCATGTTAATCGGCGCATCCGCTGGCGTCGAAGCGCAGACTGACGAGGGAACCGAAACAGCCGCAGAGATCGTCTCGGCGCAAATCCGTGATCAAGGCTATACTTGCGACGATCCGGCGAAAGCCAAACGAGATGAGCCTGCCGATGACGACGCTGTGTGGACTTTGACGTGCGCAAACGCCACCTACAAGGTCAGGCTTATCCCTGACATGGCGGCGCATGTGGAACTAATCGATTGATGCAATTGTTCGATCGAACTGCGTTGGTGCGACCGACAAAAGGCGAACCGCCACGGGTCTGATAGCGTGGAATTTGGGGACTGAGGACGGGGTGGTAGGGCGCCAATCAAACGCAACTACGCTACGCTTTAGTCGCAAAGTTTGTTTTCGCGCGTAACCCCACCGGTCCCCTTGACCATCTCACTCGGTCCGGAATCTGCCCAATGCTTCGACCTATCTTGGCCAGCCGTGCCATCATGGAGGACTGAATTGGGGCGTTGCCTTTACTGCGTCAGGTGGCGGTTGTGCGAACCGCGTCGGTCCGCCACCGCCACCTGAACCCGACGTTGCTGCTTCAGCGAGCAGACTTAGGCGAGCAATTCCATCTGATCGGCTCCCGCCATGCCGAGCGAGATGATCCCGTCGATTTGGCCTTCAACGTCGAAAGCGTCACCTGCAATAACCTCGGCTTGGAGCTCATTGGCCGTCACGTTGTTGAAGCGAGCAATGAACTGCCAGCCATCGGCTTGGGTATGGGCGGCCAGGAGGGCATGTCCGCCTTCGTTCCACACCATCAGCGCATCATCCAGATGAACGTTCCCAAGATGATCTTCAACGAGGAAATCTTCCTTGAACAGGATGGTGTCTTGGTTGACGTTGAAGTCGGTAATGGTGTCGATACCGACGTCGCCGGTGTCGTAGACGAAAGTGTCACCAAAGCTCCCGCCGGTGAGCGTATCGGCCCCCTCTCCGCCGCGAATCTCGTCTTGGCCGGATCCACCATTTACGACGTCATCGTGATTTCCGGCAAAGACGGTGTCATGTCCGAAGCCTGCAACGATGAGATCTTCACCATTGCCCCCTCCGATATCGTCATTGCCGGAGCCACCGTAAACGGTGTCGTCACCAGAATAGGTGCGGACGAAATCGTGCCCGTTGTTGACATCGACGTAGTTGTCGCCGCCGGTGCCAAGGACTGTGTCATCACCACCGCTCGTTTCGACGTTTTCGATGTTCACGATGACATCGGTCCCATCAACGCCACGGTCGGCGACGGCAAATAGTAGGTTGACGTTCACGTCAAGGTTGGTGTCGTAGACGGCCGTGTCATTGCCGGCGCCACCGTCGATGGTGTTGTTGCCGAAGCCCGAAACGTAAACCGTGTCAGACCCACGGCCAAGATCAACTGTGTCTGCGCCGTCACCCAAGGTTACCGTATCGTGGTGCGCACCGGCGTCGATGTCATCGTGGCCGTCACCAGCTTCGATCGTATCGTTTCCGCGACCCCCATCGATGGTATCGCTGCCGTTGCCACCATCCAGGAGATCGTTGTGGAAGCCGCCGTCAAGCTCGTCGTTGTGATTGCCGCCGAAAATGGTATCTGCGCCGAAACCACCCAGGAGGACATCGTGCCCGTGCCCACCGTAGACGCTGTCGTTGCCGTTCCCACCGCTGACAGTGTCGTTGCCAAGATCGCCGAACAACGTGTCGTGGCCCGCGTCACCAAACATGTCATCGTTGCCATTTAGGCCGAGCATGTAGTTGTTGGTGGAGGAGCCATGCAGGATGTCGTTGTAGTGGGAACCGAAGAGGTTTTCGATATGGTAGAGACGGTCAACGCCAAGATCTGTGCCAGGGGTTGACGCTAGGCCATAGCCGAATACCGACTGTAGATCGGCGCTTACGCCGGAAATAGCGCTGGCATAGCTTACGGTGTCAGTACCGTTTCCGCCCTTGATGTCCATATCCATCCAGTCGCCACTACCATCTTGCTCGTAGTAGCCGGTCCAATCTCGAATGATGTAGTCGTTTCCACCATTCCCGCGGACTTCGGGGCCGGGCGCATCAGAATTATAAACATCCCAAGTCGCGAATATTGTGTTTGCGTTTCCGTTTCCAAACCATGGGTTAGGCATATCTTTCTCCTATTCGATTTTTTACAATCAATGGATCGACGATTCTGATTTCGCAGGGCCACTGAGCCCGTCACTAGGAAGCCCCTGTCGGATCGATTGGCCTTTGCGCCGGCAAGAGGTATGGATGACAAGCTGCGATCGAATAGAGATTGCCGCACGGCCCCATTGCATTTTTTCAGGGGCATGTCCGGACGGACCTCGACGAGACTTCAAGGAGTGGTTGGCATTGCCGCGCTTACATTCACGGCTTCTTGCGGCACGCTTCTTAAGCGCAGCGGGCAGGGCAGGGTGGTCAGCCAGTTGCAAGCAGGGACAAACACCATGACGCGACGCCGTTCGCCGCCCGAAGCGGGTAAATCCGGATTGGCGCGTGGTGCGGAAAGCACTCGCAAGCATTCGAATGCGACGGCTTCCCACGACCAACGTCTCGTCTGGGACGACCTAAAAGTACTGCTGGCAGTTCACCGCGGTGGTTCGCTCGCGCGGGGAGCGGAACTGCTTGGGGTGGATCCAGCCACCGTCAGCCGCCGCATTGCTGCCCTCGAGGCGGCACTTGGTGTGATTCTTTTCAAGCGTTCCAGCGCAGGTGTTGTGGCAACGGATGCCGGCTCAGCTGTTCTTCTGCGCGCCGCTGAAGTTGAGCACCGGATGCGCCTGATTGAGGAAGACTTGGCCGCTGAGGGAGAACCAGCCGGAGTTGTGCGCATAGTGGGTGGGCCGTGGGTTGTCTCTCGGCTTGCGGCAGTTGCGGCGCCTTTGCTCAAGGCCGCACATCCAGCCATCACGCTTCGCCTCGTTGCCTGTCGACCCAATGCCGACCTTGAGACAGGTCCACCAACGATCTCCCTCTGGTTCGAGGCCCCGCTCCAAGAAAACGAGTTCTCCATCGTGCTTGGCGACGTGCCCTATGCGCTTTACGGCGCTGCCGGCGCGAACTTGGGAACGTTGCCGCTACTGGTCCATCGAAGCGAGAACGGACCGCCGCGAGCGAGCGATCGCTGGGCGCGCAGGGCACCTGAGAGTTCTACGAGTCCCGCACTTTCCGCGACCGATTCCATCGTGTTGCGAGAAGCAGTGCGCGGTGGGCTGGGCAAGGCACTTCTACCGATCTGTCTTGCCGCCTATGATCCAGATTTTGTGCGCGTTGGTAAAGGGCAGCCTGATCTGATGCGCCCACTCCACGTATATGTCCATCCCGACAGCGTGCAACTCGCCCGCCTTCAAGCAGTCATTGGCACGTTGCGTGAAAACTTTGCGGATGCTTTTGGCGAAGGAAGGCCCGTATAGGCGAACTCGTCGTCGCTACAATTGCATCACGGCCGAAACAAAACTGAAATCATCGCGAAACCGGGCAGAGACGAGGCCCACCTATCTCGCAATCGGCCAGCCGGACCTAAGATCGGCGAGAGCAGTCCAGCGATATTCCGACGGGGTAAATCATATGTTTGCGCGCAACGACGTGACTGACATCCTCAGCAAAAGCTTTGCCGCGATCGCACGTAATCCCGACGACTTCGCCGAACAATTTTATTGTCAACTCTTTGAAATTGCACCAGATCTTCGGTTGCTTTTTAAGGATGACTTGCGCGCACAAGGTCGAAAGGTCGTCAGCACGCTTGGTGTGGTGGTGGCGGGTATTCATAGAGGCGATGTGCTGAAACCTGTGCTCAGTGATCTCGCCCGACGGCACGTTGCGTACGGTGTGGAACCTCACCACTATGAAATCGTCGGCAAGGCGCTGATGCAGACGCTGGCGCGGATGCTCGGTGAAGATGCGCCTGCCCTTGACGTGTGGCGGGTCACCTATGGCGCGGTGGCGCAAGCGATGATCGATGCTGCATATCCCGATGCAAACAATGATGACGCGTTGATCCTCGAGGAGCGAGCAGCCTAGCGTGCACGGTAAAATGATCTGAAACAATCGAAACAAAACTCGCATCATCTGGAAATCGTACTGACACGCGGCGCCACCACCTATCGAAATAACAAAGTCAGGTGGTTCCCCAGCGGCAGTTGCGGATCTGATCGGAGGAGAATTCTGGAAGACCCGTGAGCGAAACGGGAACGCGCCGTAGCGACCAGCGCGCGCGGAGTAGAAAAGTTTGGCTGGTCAGGCGACCACGTATTCGCGTGACCAGCTCTAAAGCAATACTCAACGTTGAGGCCGGGGTGTGCTGGCTTTCGCGTAAAATACTTGTGCCTTTTGCGTATCCCCGACGGGATCGTATTGGGCAGGATTTTTAAGATATTCCGGTTCCTAGCGTACCGGTTTTTGGCGGCTCATCGTGCTACAACAGTGCGAAAAGAAAAAATTTCATTGAGGCGGGTTCAGGTGGCGTTACGCGTATTTCGCCTGAACCCGCGAATTTACCGACCTGCCGTGCCATCAGGGTCAAAGATGTAGCCAAGGCCTCGCACAGTGCGGATGATAGTAGGTTTTGACGGATTCGGCTCGATTTTTCTGCGTAAGCGCGAGATGCGGATGTCGATGGACCTATCGAACGGGTCCCACGACCTATCGTGGGCGAGTTCCAGCAACTGATCGCGATTCAGCACTCGACCACGATGCTCAGCGAATACTTTGAGAAGGTTAAACTCCATCGCTGTAAGTGGTATGTCCGTGCCGTTTTGCCGTGACAACGAGGCGGCACCAAAGTCTAGTGTGAGACCGAAGAACTCCAACACGCCCCCATGCTCGCTGGCCGGCCGCGCGGTGGCGACCTGGCTCGAAACACGGGTCTTTTGCCGGATCGCAGCCTGGACACGAGCTTCAAGTTCGCGCAAGTCCACCGGTTTTGTAACGTAATCGTCGGCGCCAAGCTGAAGCCCAAGTACACGGTCAATCGCTTCTCCAGCCGCACTCACCATGATAACGGCAAAGTTTCGGTCTGGCGGCAGTTCGCTCACAATCTCGAGTCCACTTTCGCCGGGCAGCCGGACGTCGAGGAGGATGACGTCGGGTGTGTCGCGTTCGGCAAGCAAACTCTTCAATGCAGCGCCATTGGCGGCAAGCGAGGTGGCATAACCCCGTTTTTCAAGGTATTCGCCGACGGTTTCGCGCACATCTGCCTCATCGTCGCAGACTATTACGCTGTGCGTCTTGGCATTCATGGCACGTCCTCCCGTGCAGTCTCGTCGATCAGCGGAAGCGTGACCGAGAAGACCGCACCGCCGTCCGGCGCGTCATCCACGACGATGGTACCACTGTGCGATGTGACAATGCGATATGAAAGCGCAAGACCGACGCCCGTTCCGGTGCCGACATCTTTGGTGGTGAAGAATGGCTCAAAGATTCGTTTCTTGAGCTCATCGGGAACGCCTGGCCCGTTGTCGGCGACGATGACCACTGCTTCACCGGCCATGGGGTCTGAGCGGGTCAAGATAGACAGCAAGGCTTTATCTTGGCCGCGCAGCGCCTGCTGGGCGTTGGTAAGCAAGTTGATGATGACTTGAGTGATCTGGTCCTCGTCGGCAAGCACAACTGGCGCATCGCTAGATAGCTCGGTCCTCAAAAAGACATTCCTATCCTGAATGTTTAAGCTTGCCACGTCTAGTGCCGTTTCCACAACAACGTTGAGCGGGACAGCAGCAAGTGCTGTGGGCTTCTGCCGGGCCATGGCAAGAAAGGTGCGAACAATTTTGGCGGACCGGTCTGCGGCGTTAGCGAGACGGTCGATCCTTTGCACAATGCGCGGCTCGGTTAGGTCTTCGCGTAACATCAACGCTTGGCCAATGATCACCGAAAGCGGATTATTAAGTTCGTGCGCGACACCGGCAAGAAGCTCGCCAAGAGCCGACAGCTTCTCGTTTTGGTGGGCGATCTCTTTCTGACGCTCGAGTTCCGCCTCCATCTTGAGTTGGTCGGTGATATCGCGAGTGGAAGAGACAATAAGCGCTTCGCCCTTGTAGTCGACGACACGCGCACTGGTGAGCCCGTCCATGACCGAACCATCGTGGCGCCGAAAGCGGACACGGTAATTGTCCACCTGACCGGTGGGCAGCAACGCTTCAAGGTATCGCTCGCGATCCCTCGGATCGAGAAAAAAGGAGAGTGTGCTGGTGATGTGACCGAACCGCTCGCGCGACTGGGGCGAAATATAAACGATCTCCCCATCGCTAATCCTGCTGACCAGGAACGTGGTCGGGGACGATGCCACGATAGTGCGGACCAGTTCGTCCGCTTCCTGTTGTGCCTTCTCAGCACGTCGATCCTCGGTGATATCCCGCGAAATCAGGAGATATCCGCCAAGAGCAGTCTTGCTGCTCGTCGTTTCGATGACATGCCCATCGCGCCGCTCGACCAGGAGACTTTGGGATCGGTCGCTCTGGATGTCCACGAAGCGCTCGGTCCACGTATCAAAGGCGAGACTCTCGGTAGCCTCAAAATGCCCGTTCGCCACCGCTTCTCGAGTGACGTCGCGAACGCCCATTCCAGCCACGGCAGCGCTCCTCGCCTCCAGCGCAATCCGATGCGGAAGAAAGAACTCAATGAATGCGCGGTTGGCGAGACGCACCACGTATTCTTGGTCAAGTAGACAAAATCCCTCCTGCAACGCTTCGATGGCATCGGCAATGCGTTCGCGGAACAGCTCTTCTGCACGTTTGCGCTCACTAATGTCTCGCCAGGTCAACACCGCCCCGCCTTCTTCTGTGGGCGCTATTGAGACAAGATAAGAATTCCCATTTTGATGCTCGATCTCTGTCTGTCTTCGGCGGTTCCATCGACCAGTGGTGAGCTCTTTCGAGAAACGCTCATGCAAATCCTCGATGCTTGGAATAAGCTTGATTTCTTGTGCCTTTGCAATGATATCCTGGTGAGCGGTGCCGGGGGTGAGAAGGTTTGCGATCGGTGCGTTTATGTCGCGAAATATTTTATTTGCGATCACCAGCCGATCGTCGCGATCGTATAGTACAAAGCCTTCGCTCAGCGAGTTGATAGCATCCAATAGCCGCTGATTGAGTTTTTCAATTTCTTCGCGCTGGCCATGGATTAGGCTGTGGTCTTGGATTGAAGAGATGATGACGTCTTCCCCGCGGTACTGAACGAGGCGACCAGAAACGTTGGCCGGGAAGACGCGACCGGTTTTGTCTCGCAGGCGTACCTGATAGTCATCCAACGCCCCTGCCGGCAAAAGCTTTGCAAGGTATCGCTCGCGATCTTTGATGTCGACGTACGTGGAGCGTGCGTTGCTGACTTCGCCGAAAAGATGCACAGACTGAGGGGTCTGGTAGAGCATCGCACCGTCACTGATCCGGGACATGAAGATGCTGGTGGCGCAAGCATCGAGGACTTCCCGCAAGAGTGAGTCGGCTTCGGCACGCAGCTTTTCCGCCGGCCGTTGCTCTGAAATGTCGGTTTGCGTCAGAACAAAGCCAGGACGATTATTTTGATGGAGCCGTAATTGCACGAAGCGCTTGCCTGGCCATTGCGCTTCGACCGAGATGGAACACTCCACACCCGAATTGATTGCTGCGTCGATCTGTTCGAGTCCCTGAGCGCGCCTGCCCGCGGTCGCATGGGCAAAAAACGCCTGCCAACTCATGCCGGGTATCAAGCGGTCCGCGCCCTCGGCAAAAGCTTCGGCGAAACGTCTGTTGAAGTAGCTAAGACGATGCGCGGCGTCGAACACCGCAATGCCATCGTTCAGCGCCTCAAGTGCTTCGCCGAGCTCGCCAGCCTCTAGTTCGACACGTGTGCGTCCATCGCGATTAACGTCCGACATCTTTCCCCGCAGTGCACATCAAGGGCTGATCTATTTAAAGTTTGATCCGACCGCGCCACCCACCGAAGCTGCAGACCAAACGGAGAGGGTCGCGTCTTCATGGTGAGAAATATTTACAGAACGTACGGCGGGATCGCCAGTGTCGATCGGACGATCTTAGCATTCCTATCGCGCGGCTCTGCTATGGTATCGAAATGCCACGGTCGATCGATCTGGACCGCATTGGGATCCTCTGATGCGACGAACCTTGTGGACAGGCCCTGGACAATCTAACCAACCCGAGGCGTCCTCGCTTGGACGTTTGCACTCAGTCTAGATCAATCAGGCCATTGTGGCGTTCTCACCAACAGCATACAAAGCTAAAGACGTGGAAATTAGAGGGGCAGTGGGTGTGGGACAGCCGCCGCAATCCCCCGGCCAGGGTGCACGTCAAATCTGCTGTTGTCGCTGTGGGCGGGCACGTCGCGGGGGTGGTCACATCCTGTGGCGTTCGCGAATCTGTAGATCTGCGGGGTCGCAGGCCTAATCTTGGCGCTATGAACAAGCGCCAAGCTGTTGACACCCTGAGCAACTCCATTGTTCCGGCTCTAGTGGGAATTCCAGTGGACGATCAAACATCCATCGACGATTGCCTGACCGCCAATGATTGATCCCCGAAGGGCAAGCGCTTCGGGGCAACGCTATCGTAGCGCCATAACTTGCGGGTTAGTGTGTCGGTGAAACCAAACATAACCTCACCCCTTGGCAATCCTGCACCGAACTCCCGGTCAAAGCACCCTCAGTTCCTGTTTCCGAAATCCAAGTACTTTTCGGCGTTACCTCTGCGAGGCGGCCGGCTGATGCTCAGGATACTAAGGTAATGGTGCGTACAGTAGCCAGTTTCCATGAGGCCTGCCACGGGACCTTTGAAGTTTGCCGAGCATGCACAGCCCACCACAAGTCGCTGCGTCCCGCGGCGTGTGTCACCAAAAAACCCAGCGTTCAACGCCGCTTTTGTGAACGTAAACCAAGCAATCATGGCAAATGAGTTTATAGACCTACTGTGGGTTGCAAATTTTCGTACTGGCGGTGCAAATGTATCTGTACGGTCCGGCAGGACGGTGGAAGTCTCCATTGCACCGATGGGGCGGGATTTTACGCTGGACAGTTCAAGCGGGCTTCGGTTCAGCGCTGTGAGCAAATCGCGAAGGGGAACGAGTGCCTTAGCGTCGCGGAAGGGTTTCCGGGGGACACCTTAGCCGGGGGCCAGCTCCAGCTCCAGGTTGCTGACGTTCGGGGTAGGAGTGAGAAAGCGAGGGTTTCCCATCGCCAAGGACGATACACAAATCAATTGTAGTCGAAGAAAGCGGAGATCCGTAACGTGAATACATATAACTACAACAACCAAGTCGCTATCGTCACGGGAGGCGCAAACGGAATTGGTGCTGCCATCGCAGAGCGCATCGTAAACAGTGGTGGCCTTGCCGTAGTATGGGATCTTGATATCGCAGATCCGGAGCCGAGGATCGCAAATCTCGATGATGAGCGCTGCAAACTCATCAAAACTGACGTTAGTGACTTTCAAAGTGTTGAAGCTGCTGCAGCTGTCACCAAGGAACTCTTTGAAAAAGTCGATGTGCTAATCAACAGTGCCGGGATTGCGGGACCAACCCACAGCCTTGTGGATTATCCAATCGACGCTTGGCGCAAGGTGCAGGCGATCAACCTGGATGGAACTTTCCACACTTGCAAGGCCATCGCCCCAGGGATGGTTGAGCGGAACTATGGCCGGATTGTCAACATCGCGTCCATTGCTGGGAAGGAGGGTAACCCCATGGCCTCCGCGTACTCGGCGTCGAAAGCCGCTGTGATCGGCCTTACAAAGTCGTTGGCCAAGGAACTGGCCGGCTACAACATTGCGGTGAACAGCATTACACCCGCTACCGCTCAAACTCGCATCCTTGAACAGTTAAACGAAGAATTCATCGAATATATGCGCTCAAAAATACCACGTGACCGTTTCGTGACAGTCGAGGAGGTCGCTTCGATGGTGATGTTTATTGCGTCGTCGGAGAATTCGTTCACCACAGGAGCAGCGTTTGATCTCTCCGGCGGTCGGGCGACCTACTAGTGACTCGGGGTGCGAAAGCTGACATGGATATGCCCGCTCGTCCTCTATGCAGGGCCGGTCTGTACTTCGGAGCAGCGATAAATTCTTGCGGTTGGGCGCAGTGCGCGTAAGAATTGACTCGCTTGTCGCTCGTCGATGGCCTGCGGTGTTCCGGAAGCTTGGGCCATCGGAGGCTGGAATTTCCGGGCTCGATCACGGCGAAGGGATTGAACGCCTCGATGAGGTCGCTTTCGGTTCACGGGCCAGGTCGCGACACTTTTGGAGGAATCGCCGTGCGGTAGAACCATAGATCTCGAGATAACGGCAGATGAAATTGCACGTACTATCAAATCTGATCGTGTTGGGCGCATCGACATCAACGTAGACGGCTTCGAGGGGCCACAACTCCTCCTTGCCAAGATCGTCGACCTTGTAGATCGGCCATCGAACAGAACCTCGAAACGGGTATCCACAACCGTCAGTACCCGTGGCATAAATGTAGCTAGAAACGGCGAGAAAGATTATGAACTTAGGGCTCCATAGCACTCGCTGTTCATTAGTCAGGGTCTCGAATATTTAAATAGGCAATATATCCTAGAATTCAGAGATGTCTTACACAAGCGGTGCCCCGTTGGAGCCAATGCAAAGGGCTTTGAGGTCAGCAAATGTTGAACGAAAGACGTTCAAGTCCACTTGCCCGCTCACGCCCGCCACCCGGCCCGACTGTGAATGCTGCCAGAAGGTCCATTGGGGCCAATGGGCCGGCATCTTAGGTTCTTTGTCGTAGCACGCGAGCCAAAGTGGATAGCTCTGGAAATCCGCCCCGACATGATCGGTCCAGAAGGCTGGCGATGTGTAAAGCACTGGGCGAACGTCTGTGGTTTTCTTGACAGCGCCGATCCAGTCGATGATGGCCTGCTCCACGGCCTGCGGCTCAACGCCCTCCGTGACCTCTATGTCGAGGGCAGGCGGGAGCGAACCCCGGCTGGGACCGACGAGTGACGCAAAGTGTTCGCCCTGCTCTTTGCCATCGGTGTTCGGACGCAAAAAATGATATGCACCGCATAAGATGCCGGCGGATCGAGCGTTCGCCCAGTTTGTGCGAAAGTTGGGATCGACGATCGATGCGCCATCGGTTGCTTTGATGAAGGCGAACTGAATGCCATCGCGTGCGACGTCGGCCCAGTTCACCTCTCCTTGATAGTGGGAAACGTCTATCCCTCGGACGCTGTAGGTGTCGGGGCTTGCCGCCATTGGTATGCTCCTTGGTCGAGACTCTCCTAAAACCCTTACGCTGACGCTTGAGCCGACAAATAGTGGAGAGTGTGCAAGATATCTCCCCTAGGACCGCATACACCGACGATGTGGCAGAAGTTATTGGGCGAGAGCAGCATCATCGACGTTCTAAAAGTATAGTACTTAGCGATCACGTCGGCGTTGTCTTTGAACTCGGTTGTTCTGCTTGGTAGAGCGCATTACCCACCGCAATAAGGGCGGTGATGACTGGCGCAGCCGTGCCAAGGCCGGGGATGAAACGAATGAAGTTTGTCACCGCGGCAAGGACCGGCTCAGCCTTTGGCCAAATCGTGTCAAATTCATTACCTAGCGTCTTTGTGTCTCCAACGACCGTCTGAACGATCGTCTTATGCGCGGAATGATCCGCGGCGAGAGCTTCATTGAAAGTCTTCTTAAGTGAGCTTGGCGTTGTCACCGCGACACTCCCTGGATGTTTTTAAGGCAGGAGACATTTGGTTCGCATCAAAGCAGATTTGCTCCTGTGTCTAAAGATGATCGCTGCGCTCCTTCGTTCAAGCAAATTCCAGCAAGATTCTGGTGGGGTGAGCTGCGCCTGAGTTGCAAGCAGGCTTCAGTCGTCGTTTGCACGGCACTGGGCTGACTTCACCCTCGGCGACGGAGCTGCGTTCTGACGGCGTTCGTTTTGGCGCAGTAACGAACATTTTGATCTACCGCGCGACGCGGCCTGAAAAGGTTTACTCACCTTGAGCCATTCTGGTTTGACTGGAATCCAATCAGATCTCGCCGCCTTGGTTTATAACTCGGCAGGGGTGAAATGAGGCCGATGAGATTATGGGGTGGAGACAGTAAAATAGAGCGCTGACCTGATTAAATCAGATCGCGCTCCGGTTATTCAATCGAAGACCACCGTCGTTCTGGTGCCCGTTCTGCAGGGAAATTACAGATACTGACCCAGAATTACATTTATGTTCCTGTAGAAAATCTTGAAAACCCCAACTTGGCGTTGATTGGGCGGCACAGTAGAATGAACCTCGGGCCGGGACCGCTAATTGCAGTTTGTCGTATTGGGCACGCGGGACGGGTCCCTGTGTCCGAAGAAAAGCCAGCAATTATGTTGTTCGCTTAGTTCCTTGTGTTTCGGTTGGAGCCAGAGGAACCGGCGTCTGACGTGATGGCGCGGGTCAGAATGATTGATGTGTTCCACCACCGAATTTTGCGAAATGGTGCGTCCGCCGTGGCGGTGGCGTTCACCGTCGATATCCACGGGATCGCCGGGCTGAACAGTTCGCAACGTCTTTGAGCCGAACGAAATGTTATGATCTCGATTGGTCAGCGCATCGCGAGCGACCATACTATTTCGATCGCCGTCGCTATCAAATCGGTCCCTCGAGTAAGAGTAGATGTGGCCGTGCTCCTGCCGCTCGCCGGTGCCCAGTACTGTGTGTGCCTCTCCGTTTACCCTTACGTCGTCACCCGGTTGTAGCTCGCCGAAGCTGCGGCCACCGAAGTCAACATCGCGCGCTTCGTGAAATCCGCCCCCCCGTGGGCCGCCGCCGCCAAAGTCGCCACGCCCCGCGTCGCCACCGCCACCGATTTCACCGCCACCACCGAAGTCGCCGCCGCCAAAGCCACCGCCTCCGCCGCCTCCGCCCCCTAAACCACCACCGCCACCGCCACCGCCGCCGCCGCCGCCATGGCCACCACCACCGCCACCATGGCCGAAGACAGGAGCGGGGGCGGTGAAGACGATCATCGAACAAATCACAAGGGCAAGGATCGAAATACGTTCTGACATGGAGTGCATCCTTTTCCTGCGCGCAGGGCTGTGGTCGCTTGGCCATATCCTAGACCACTGCGGACCGGATCGCACGTCGTCGGCGAAACGAATATGACCTTAGATTGCGGCATGCCTATGCCGGGCTGACGGAAAGTGCCTGCAGTCCCAGTACGGCGAACGCGACTCAGCGAACTCGTATGTTGCTCGCAATGGATATGCGTTCGCCGCTGCTGCGAAATGGGTGCACCATGTGCTTCAGCCAGCTTGGGAACATGACCAGAACCCCGGGGCGAGGGCTGATTGTAACTCGCTTTTGCTGTGTCGCCCCGTTGATCTGCAAAGTATTGATGGCGGGGCGGGGATCGATGAATTCCAAAGCCCCATTGAGGGACACATTTTCATCGGCCTGGCCGACAGCGACATAGTATACAGCCGACCAGTGCGAGGAAGGGTGGTCGTGCACGGCGTTGTAGTTTCCGTCCCGGGAAACGTTCGCCCATCCCTCCATTGAAAAATCAAAGCTTTGTCGCCGTGCGGAGGGTTCAAGCGCAGCATTGGTGCAGGCTGTGGCCACCTTGATGAGACGGTCTCGAAACACGGCAACGCTTGGTTCGGCCCAGCCAAGAAGGTCCCGTGTCGAGTGCCAGCCGCCTACGTTGCTGGACGACACACCGGTTTGTGCAGCTTCCTGGGAAAGGATGATTTTTTTGAGCACGACGTTCATGGCGTCGGCACCTTCAAAGACCGCCGTCGTAATGGGGGTCGTGAAAGTGCTGACGACTTTGATGGTTTCGGCGGTGGGGTCACCAGGCACCGGCGGTCGCCGTCTTAGGAGCGTGGAATGAGGTAGTTGACCGAGAGCTTACCGAGGATGGAGCGCTCGGCCTGTGACGCGCGACCTTCGACGCTGATCCCGGCCGATAGCTGATCCGTCAGGCTGGCGGACATGCCAAGTTGGGCGCCCATAGTGAAGTCGCCGTCGTCGTCAAAGTTGAGAGTTGCCGTGCCGAAGTCGGCCTCGTTGGAGTAGGCGAGGCGGCCCTGGAAGAGCAGTCTGCCAAAGGGCGACACCACATAGTCGCCCACGGCAACGGCGGTGGAGACACCCGGTTCGAAGGAGACGACCCCGATGTGGGTATTGGTTTTTCCAAACCGGTCGCCGGCTGAACTGGTGAAGCTGTCACCCTCAAACGCCGAAAATGCCGCACCAAAGCGCACATCGAGGCGCACATTGTCGGAGACAGCAATATTCCGGCCGGCTTTGGCTGAGATGGTGAATCCCTTCGTGCCGTAGTCGCCCGTTGCCCCGTTTCCAGGCAGTGTCACATCGGTGACGCCGAGGAAGCCCGCGGCGGCCAAGAGCCCATAATTGAGGTTGCCGAGCCCCTGGACCTTGGAGACGAGGACGGAACCCCCGAACACGCCGCCTTGGTTGAGGCCATCCCCCTTAAACGGCGAAAATCCGCCGCCGGGAACAGCGCGATCAAGCTCTACGAAGGACCGCACATAGCCCCCGAACCCGGCGAAGCGCAGGCCGATATCTTCCAGATCGAACTGCGCCGAGGCGTCGAGTTCTCCGGTCCCCACCAAAGAAAAGTCACTGGCGGAGAAACTGGGGGTCGACTGGTTGCGGATCGCACCGCCCGACACGCTAAAGCCGTCATGGTAGTCTCGGCCTGCTTGCCCGGAGGAAAAAACGCCGAACGTGGGGCTGATCTCGGTCCGTGTGGCCCCCGGCCGTCCCTCGAAGCCAATGGCGCCGTCCGCCAGCTCGGTGGTCACATCGCCCACCGTATCCACGATGAAGAGGCTTGCCGAATGGAGCGCAACGGGTGTGGGGTCGAGGATCGCGCCGCCATCGTTGTTGGTGCGTACAAAGAGGCTGCCGTCGGGCGACTGCAAGATGGCAAGGTTTTGCAGCGTCGTCGGAGAGAAAGCGAGGACGAAGGCGTTGTCGCCGGGGCTCACCGCCAAATCCGGGTCCGCGTTCCCAAGATCGACGAGGGGGATGGTTTGTTGGAGTGCCACGTCCGGATCGCTCAAGAAATTGATCTGCAGCGTGTTGCCGGAAAAGTTGCGAAGCGAGCCGGTAACGCGGATGAGGTCGTTGATGCCAGCCATGGGATCGACGTCGAACGCCACCGTTGAGCGACGCAAGTTCAGATCGCCGATCTCGAGCGTGTCATCGGTATCGCCGTCGAGAAGATTGAGGGTGGATCCTGTGACATCGAGATCGGCAAAATCGCCCGATGCTGTGATGAACGACGTGTTGCCACTGATGGTCACGCTGGAGCCGTTGGTGAACCGGGCCCGTTCCAAAAACTGGCTCCCGGTGAGGCTGAGATCCGAGTTGACGACATTGAAATTTTTGACGCCGCGCAGCTCCAGTGAGGAACCGGTGCCGGGCGCCGTGAAGCCTTGACTGTTACGCACGGTCACGTCGGTGCGCGATGCGCTGGTGGTGGCTGCTTGGATGGTTGCCCCCGCCACACCGCCCGCGGCCGCTACGGTATCCGTCGCGCCGTCGATGATGAGCGTTCCGGTGATGCTCGACCCGCCTGACCCGTTGCCACTTCCCGAAATGGTCACCGTCTCAAAGTTGGCGATGGTCCCATCCACGCTGCCGGCGCTGATGGTAATGGCATCATCGCCGGATCCGCCATCGATGCCGCCAGCGACACTCGCGCCGGAGATGGTCACGCGGTCATTGTCGGCACCGCCAAGGATACCGCCGCCGATCTCCCCACCGCTCGCAACGAGCACGTCGTTGCCTGCCCCGAGGTCGACCCCCGCTCTATCTCCGGGGCCGCTGATGCTACCCCCCGAAACCGTGACCACATCATTGCCCGCGCCGGCCAGGATGTAACCGTCCACGGACCCAGCCGATTCGATTGTGTCGTTGCCGGCATCCCCGTTAATGCCGCCGACAACCACACCGGTACTTAAAATCCGAATGGTGTCGTTGCCGCTGACGTCCTCCGACCCCCCGCCGTCGCTGGCGTCCGCGCCACCAAGGATGGCATCTCGCGTATTGCGGATCGCGAGAACGCTGCCGCCAACGGTGATGACGTCGTCGCCGTTGGCACCATTGATGACATTTTGGTCGACATCGTTGGTGACGTTGCTGACCTCGCCACCTTGGGCCACGACAATGGTGTCGTTACCCAGACCCCCGAGGATACGGTCCCGTACGACGCCCCCGTTCTGGACCGCGATGGTGTCGTTGCCGTCCTGACCGCTGACAGCGACATTGCCGCTCTGAATGCCCAGACCGTCCACTAGGCCTGAGATCCGGACGGTGTCGTTACCGCCGTCGCCGAGAATGCGCGCGGTGGAGCCACCGGACGAAACGGTGATGGCGTCATTGCCTTCGCCGCCGCTGATTTCACTAGCCGAGCCGCGGCTCAGCGAAATCGAATCGTTGCCGGCGCCGCCAGCGACCTGCCCGGCTACGGTGGCCCCGGAAATGGTGATGACATCGTTGCCGGCTTCACCCAACAGGTCTCCGGCAATGGTGGCGGTTTCCTCGTCGCTGCCCACCACCAGTGCGTCTACGGTGAGCGTATCGTTTCCTTCGCCGCCATTGATGGTACCGCCGATGGTGCCGCCCGCCACCGACACCACGTCGTTGCCTTCAAGGAGGTTGAGTGCCACGCCGGCGACATCAACAACATCGCCATTGTCTCGAACGAACGTTTCCTCTCGGGCTCCGTCGTCGGTCTCGACGAAGCTCGTCGTGACCCCGGTCAGCGTGACGGTGTCGTTCCCTTCGCCAGTCAGCAGCGTGCCGAACACTGTGCCGCCGGAAAGGTCCACAACGTCGTTGCCTTCACGCAGGTCCAAAACGTCAAAGACCTCGTCGGTGCCGCTTTCCGGGCTGAACCGTGTGGACAGGAAAAGGAAGTCCTCCGCCGAGCCGTTGGAGACGCCTGTCAGCTGGTCGTTGCCGGAAAGATCCGTGTTGCGGCGTTCGAAGAACTCGTCCGCTGAGCGTTCAAGGGTCAACTCGGTATCGATGGAGCCGCCTTCGTTCACGTCCTCCACGTATTCTACGATGGTATTTTCGTAGCCCTCCGGGCAGTCCACCAGGGTGTTTGGGGCTCCGTCGTCGCTGGTGAAATCGCAAGAGGCATGGGCGGGCGTGACAAGGGGCGCACCCAAAAACGGCCCGGCAAGCAAAAGCAGGCCGGTTAGGGACGTGGTCGATAGCAAGAACCGGCCCGAAACACGCATTTGTTAGGTCCGCGCCTCTAAGACTTTGTCGAACGCCAAGCACCATGGCCGATCGGTGTGGTGCTCGCTACGGCCGTGCGGACGCCATCGCGGCGCGTTGCCCAATCCACAGCCCAAGTGTTGCATTTCTAGCACTTCGCCCTTTGGTAGATTAGGCGATCCTATAGGTTGATTATTTTATTTAGGCAATTTCATGCCATCGCTTCGCCCGCTGAGAGGGGGCGGGTGCTAGACCGTGTCAGGCTTTGGGTGCGCACGGTGGGGCGGGGGTAGGAAGCATCAGCTCGCTCCCACGCCTAATCCCATCCGGTCACACATATTTTCAATGTGTGCTATGCGATGCGGCCGGGTCGGTGCTCGCCGGGAACGCATGGGCGTTCCGGCCGCGGCAAGGCCCATCCACTCGCACAGTCGGCCGGAACCGCGCCGCTCGCGCACTACAGGACAGGACGGGTTCCGATGGGCCTTTCAGATTGCCACAATTTTCATGATTTCAGGAACTTAGCGCGGCGGCGGCTCCCGTCGCCCATTTTCAACTACATCGACGGTGCGGCAGACGACGAACTGACCTATCGCCAGAACACGGCGAGCTTCGAGCGGTGCGACCTGGTGCCCAACGTCCTTCGGGGCGTGGAGGACATCGACATGTCCGTGACCGTGATGGGCCAAGAGCTCGCGATGCCGTTCTACTGCTCGCCCACCGCCCTCCAGCGCCTCTTTCACCACGACGGAGAGCGCGCGGTGGGCGCGGCTGCGTCAAAATTTGGCACCATGTTCGGCGTTTCATCGCTCGGCACCGTCAGCCTGGAAGAACTGCGCAAAACCTATTCCACACCCCAGGCCTACCAATTCTATTTCCACAAGGATCGCGGCCTCAACAAGGCCATGCTGGAGCGCGCCAAGGCGGCGGGCGTTGATGTCTTCATGCTCACCGTCGACACGATCACCGGCGGCAACCGGGAGCGGGACCTCAGGACGGGTTTTTCCATACCCCTCAAGTTGAACCTGGGCGGTATGGCCCAATTCGTCCTCAAGCCACGGTGGGGCATCAACTTCGTCACCCACGACAAGTTCAGCCTTCCCCAACTCGAAGCCCACCTCGACATGGATGGAATGGCCGTTTCAGTTGGGCGCTATTTCTCAGAAATGCTCGACCAATCCATGGACTGGGACGACGTGGCGAAAATGGTGGAGCTGTGGGACGGGCAGTTTTGCCTCAAAGGCGTGATGTCGGTGGAGGACGCCAGAAAGGCCGTGGAGATCGGCTGCACCGGTATCATTTTGTCCAACCATGGGGGACGCCAGCTAGATGGGTCCCGGGCGCCCTTCGACCAGCTGGAAGAAATTGTCGCGGCCGTTGGCGACCAGATCGACGTCATCATGGACAGCGGCGTACAGCGGGGCACCCATGTGCTCAAAGCGCTGGCACTGGGTGCCAAAGCGGTTGGTGGCGGGCGGTTTTACCTCTACCCCCTCGCCGCCGCGGGACAAGCTGGCGTGGAACGGGCGCTCACGTTGATGCGCGCTGAGATCGAGCGCGGCATGAAGCTGATGGGTTGCCGAACCGTGGCTGAGCTCAGCCGCGACAAGCTCGCTTTCCGCTGAGCGCAACGCCCCTGTCGCAGGACGTCGGGTCGGCGCAATCCGGCGCTGGACAAATCCAGGCGGACCGTTAAGTCGAGCTTCAGGGTAAGGTTTTCCGGATCGGTATCCGGTGGCCTCACAAACCGCGCGCCGGAGCCCTTTTTGGGGCGCGGCGCAGCCAAACCAACCGCACGGAGGACATTATGCGAGACGCTCGCCAGTTCTACATCAACGGTGCCTGGGTGGCGCCGCGAGATGGAAAGGAGCTTGAGGTCCTCAACCCATCCACCGAAGAGCCCTTCGCCACCATTTCGCTGGGCGGAAAGGCGGACACCGATGCCGCCGTCGCCGCCGCGAAGGCAGCCTACTCCACCTGGTGGCGCACGCCCCGCGCCGAGCGGGCCGCAGCGCTTCGGCGCCTTCTGGACGCCTACAACGCACGCATTGAGGAAATGGCGCAGATCATCAGCGAGGAGATGGGAGCGCCCATCAAGCTCGCCCGCGCCGCCCAAGCTGCTGCAGGGGCAGGGCATATCATGTCCGCCATCAAAGCCCTTGAGGAGTATGAGTTCGAGTTCGCGCTGGGCGCGGATGCGCCTGGCAGCCAGATATTGATGGAGCCGGTGGGCGTCTGCGCGCTCATCACGCCGTGGAACTGGCCCATGAACCAGGTCTCGCTCAAGGTGGCGCCTGCCCTCGCTGCCGGCTGCACCGTGGTCCTAAAACCATCGGAGATTGCCCCGCTCTCGTCCTACCTGTTCGCCGAAATGGTGGATGCGGCGGGACTGCCGGCGGGCGTCTTCAATCTGGTGAACGGTGACGGCGCCGGTGTGGGCACCCAGCTTTCCGTACACCCGGATGTGGATATGGTGAGTTTCACGGGCTCCACCCGGGCGGGCCGGGCCATCACCAAGAATGCCTCTGAGAGCATAAAGCGGGTGACGTTGGAGCTGGGCGGCAAGGGCGCGAACATCGTGTTCGCCGATGCCGACGCCAACGCCGTGGCCCGCGGGGTGCGCCACTGTTTCAACAATTCCGGCCAATCTTGCAACGCGCCGACGCGCATGCTGGTGGAACGATCCAAGTACGAGGAGGCTGTGGAAACGGCCATCAAGGTCGCTTCAGAAACCGCGGTCGCTCCTGCGGGCGTGGAGGGGCGCCAGATCGGCCCGGTGGTCTCGCAACTCCAGTGGGACAAGATCCAGGGTCTCATCCAGACGGGTATCGACGAAGGCGGACGCCTGGTGGCCGGGGGCACAGGGCGGCCCGATGGCCTCAATCGCGGCTATTTTGCCCGGCCCACCGTGTTCGCCGACGTCACGCCGGAGATGACCATCTGGCGGGAGGAAATTTTTGGCCCCGTCCTGTCCATCACCCCCTTCGACACGGAGGAGGACGCCCTGGAACTGGCCAATGACACTGCCTACGGCCTCACCAACTATGTGCAGACCCAGGACAATGAGAAGGCAAAGCGCGCCGCCCGGGCCTTGCGCAGCGGCATGGTGGAAATCAATGGCAAATCCCGCGGCCCCGGTGCCCCGTTTGGCGGCTATGGTCAGTCCGGCAACGGGCGTGAAGGCGGCGTTTGGGGCCTCGAAGACTTTTTGGAGGTGAAGTCGGTCAGCGGTTGGGACTGATTTCGTTCGCTGAGTGGGGCCGCATTTCCACCGACGTCCTGCCAAAAAGTGGCGTTTTCCACCTCGCGTGCGTTGCCTCACCCGACGAAATGGGATGATTGCGGGGGCACCGAGTTCGGCCCCGCGGCACCCGATGGCGTGGCTTTTCCCGAATCCCACTCGTTGGTGAATTCGCAAAAGCGCCATGTCTCGGCGCTTTTGCAGCGGTATTTCATTGTAAATTTGTATTAATTTGCCGGCTA
>JBCCYN010000065.1:0-23476 GCA_039189655.1 Pseudomonadota bacterium
GCAGCTGTGACGGGGGGATCGCCAGAACTTCCACCGCTTCCCATCCAGTATGCGGACTACGCGGTGTGGCAGCGCGAGGTGCTTTCGGGGGACCAGCTCACGGCCGAGACGGCCTGGTGGCGCGAGAAGCTCATGGGGGCCCCTGACGCGATTTCGCTGCCCTTCGACCGGCCGCGACCAAAGGTCATGGACTATCGCGGCGCGGCGGTACCGGTGCATGTGCCCGGCGATGTGAGCGCGGCATTGAAGGATCTGGCGTCGGGCGAAGGGGCGACGCTGTTCATGGCGCTGCAGGCGATCTTCGCTCTCCTGCTATCGCGGTTGGGGGCGGGCGAGGACGTTGTGATCGGCACCGCGACAGCCGGGCGGCCGCGTCCTGAGCTTGAGGGTCTGGCGGGTTTCTTCGCCGACACGGTGGCGCTACGGCACAAGGTGGACGGGGGCAAATCGGTCCGAGCGCACCTTGGTGCAACGCGGCGTGTGGTACTCGATGCCTTTGCCCACCAGCAGGTACCGTTCGAGACGGTGGTGGAGGCGGTGGCGCCCATGCGCTCCATGGGCCATGCCCCCGTTGTGCAGGTGATACTGGTGCTACAGAACACGCCCGAGTCGGCCGAGGCGCTCGATCTGCCGCAGGTGACCGCGCGACCGCTCGACCTCGATGGCGGCGCAGCGCAATTCGATCTGGCGCTAAACCTGACGGAGACGTCAAAGGGACTCACCGGCCACCTTTCCTATTCAAGCCAGCTCTTCGACAAGGAGATGGCCGAGCGTCTGGGTGCGATGTTCGAGAGGTTGATAAACACCGCTGTTGCATCACCCGACGCGGCGGTAGCAAACCTTGACCTCTTGGACGACGCGGAGCGCCATCAGGTGGTCGCGGCATTCAACGACACCGCCGCCGAGTTTGCGCACGCCGTTACGGTGGCCGATCTCTTCTGTGCGCAGGCGTCTGCGCGGCCTGATGCGGTGGCGGTAGTGGACGGCCGCCGAACGCTAAGCCATGGCGCGCTCGACGCGGCTTCGAACCGGCTCGCCCGCCACCTTCTGAAGCTGGGCGTCGGCCCGGAGGTCGTTGTGGGCGTGTGCCTGGAGCGTTCCATGGATCTCGTTATAACGCTCCTTGCGATCTGGAAGGCCGGTGGCGCCTACACGCCGCTCGATCCCGGCGACCCGCCCCAACGTCTTGCCTTCATGCTGGACGACGCCAAAGCACTGCTTGTCCTCGCGACGTCCAAAAGCGGAGCCAATCTAACGAAAACCTCGTCCCGGCCCAGCGTCTTAGATCTCAATGCCGAGGAAACGAGATCGGCACTCCGCTCAATCCGCGGCACACCCCTTTCCAACGCCGATCGCCCGCACCGGTCAACACCGCAAAACCTCGCCTACGTTATCTACACATCAGGCTCCACAGGAGCCCCCAAAGGGGTCGCCGTCCAGCAGGCAGCCGTATTAAACTTTCTCAACTGGACACAAGACTACTTAGCACTTTCCAGTGGCGATGTCATTTTGCTCAAAACGTCTTATACCTTCGATGTCTCCGTTTGGGAGCTGTTCGGCTTTATTGTTTCTGAAGCAACCGTTTGCTGCATTACCGAAAACGCACGGTTAGATCCAACGAACCTTTTCGCACAGCTTTCCAAAGATCGGATCACTTACTGTCACTTCGCACCAAGCGCTTTCGTCGGTTTTCTCAACACGGTAGAGCGGCTTGGGACTTCTCTCACAGCGCTGCGCCATATTGCGGTTAGCGGCGAGGCATTTCCAACTGCAGCAAAGGAACGGCTGTCGAAAATTACCCTTACTCGCTCCATTGAGATCAGTAACTTTTATGGACCTACTGAGGCTGCAGTGCACGTGACGTTCCAGCGGGTAGCAGGGACGGGTGCTGCCGTCCCGATCGGAAAGCCCGCCGACAACACACAAATCTATATTCTCGACGGACGATTGGAGCCGGTTCCCGTCGGAGTGACTGGCGAGTTGTTTATCGGCGGTGCGCAAGTGAGCCGCGGATATGTGGGCCGCCCCGGACCGACGGCGTCAGGTTTTGTGGCCGATCCATTTTTGGGCGAAGCAGGAGCGCGGCTCTATCGGACCGGCGACCTCGCGCGGTGGCGCCCCGATGGAACACTGGACTTTTTGGGCCGTGCCGATACTCAAACGAATATCCGTGGAATGCGGGTGGAACTCGGTGAGATAGAGACCGCGCTCGTCGCATGCAATGAGATCAGTCAGGCGACGGTGATTGCCAAAACCGACGATTCGAGCGACACGCGCACCGTCGCCTATTTGGTCCTCGAGCCCCCATGCGAGGACGCGGATGCACCTTCGACCCAGGTCGTTGGCGGTTGGGAGCAAGTGTTCTCATCAGCCTATGCCGGTACGGCGCAGAGTAGAAATAGCGTCGACTTCTCGGGCTGGGTAAGTAGCTACACCGGTGAACCATACGACCTGCAAACGATGCTTGAATGGCGCAACAACACACTCACTGCACTGAAACGGCTACCTCATCGCCGGGTTCTGGAGATCGGTTGCGGAACCGGCCTCATCATGACCGGGCTTGCGCCCACATCTGAGAGGTACGTAGCGAGTGATCTGAGTGCCGTCGCGGTTTCGAAGTGCGAAAAACTACGAGCGTCGAACGACGATCTAAGCTATGTCGAGCTTTACCAATTTGCCGCACACGACTTGGAGGCGAGCGTAATCGGCGACTTTGATTTGATCGTCATCAATTCCGTATCACAGTATTTCCCTAACGAAAATTACTTAGAAAAAGTTCTTCTAGATTGCATTCGAGTGCTATCCGAAAACGGTTGCTTATTTGTTGGCGATGTTAGGGACCTGCGAACTCTGCAGTACTTCCACGCCGATGCCGCCTTCTTCAACAAAGGAAGGCCGCTCGACGCTCGGCAATTGGACAGATCAGTCGCAAGCGAGAAAGAACTAGTAATTAACCCCGCCTGGTTCGAGCAGTTTGCTGACAAGAATGAGGCAGTCGCGGTCATGTCTCTGAGCCCACGAAAGGATCGGCGACTGAGTGAGATGTCGATGTTCCGCTACGATGCGATTTTGTCCCGGCAACCGACAAGACCGTATCCTCTCGATGTCGAGTGGCCAATTGTCTCCAGCTGGGACCAGTGCAGTAGGGGAAAGCTTGCGAACGCTATTCACAACCAACCAAAATCAACGATCTGTGTTCGGTCGGTCCGCGATGATCGATTGAGTCGCCCGATCACACAATTCGACGCTGCCCTTACATCGCCGGACACAGTTACTGTCCAACAGCCGAAACATCAACCGATGCCGACGCTTTCTGATCTTCAAGACTTGGCTGCCGAACTTCATCGCGAGATTATCGTGGAACTATCCTCGAAACCCGGCATCGTTTCCATCGCTTTCCTTCCGGAGGGGTGTCGCCAAAGTCCTGGCAAGATCAGGTCACGCTTGCCACCGGGCTCAAAGGCGCTCTGCAACGACCCGTCCCTTTTGGTGGCAATCGCGCCGCAGACGATTGAAGTGATTAAGGAGCAAGTAGCTCGGCGACTGCCGGACCACATGGTGCCTGCCGCTTTCGTGGGCCTGGACCGTATCCCGACCACATCGGCCGGAAAAGTGGACTATAGCTCGCTGCCAGACGTGGAAGCGCTGGTGGCTCACGCCCCCTACACCGCGCCGGAAGGACCGTTGGAGAAGCTTGTGGCTAGCGCATTCTGCGAGCTCCTGGGATTGGAGTTTGTGGGGCGGCAAGACGACTTCTTCGTCCTCGGCGGTCACTCGCTCATGGCCGCAAGGCTCTCCGCGACACTGGAGCAACAAACCGGGCGCGCGTTGAAGATCTACACAATCTTCGAAGCGTCAACAGTCGCCGCAATAGCCAAGGCACTCGCTTCTGAGACAACATGGAACGAGTGACAATTCGGCCATTTCCGAAAATGACAACCTGATCCTGTCCCAATGACTTAAGTCTTTACAGGTAGTTGTCCCAGACCCGTCGCGTCATCCTGCTCCTTCTTGTGGAACCCCCGTTCTCGCGCTCGATCTACGGACGGAACGGCTGCAAGAAGCTGGCGAGTGTACTCCATCTGAGGCGTCGAAAGAACCGCGTATCGATCCCCATACTCAACAATATTTCCCATGTACATTACTGCCACCTTGTCGCACATCTGTTGTACCACACCTAGGTCGTGGCTAATAAATAAGTACGTAAGACCGAGACTTTTCTGCAAATCGCGCAATAGATCTAGAATTTGCGCTTGGATAATAACATCAAGAGCTGACACCGCCTCATCGCAAATGATCAGCGCGGGATTCGTGGCGAGGGCCCGGGCGATACTAATACGCTGCCGCTGACCGCCCGAGAACTGATGGGGAAAGAGGCGCATCTGATCCTTACCCAGCCCCACCTGCTCAAACAGATCGGCAACGCGATCATCCCGCTCCGCCTCGGGTAGTGTGCCCAAACCATCCAACGGCTCGCGCACAATTGCGCCCGCACGCAGACGCGGGTTTAGCGACGAGTAAGGGTCCTGAAATATCACCTGGACTTTGGCTCGCGCACGGCGGAGGTCTTCGCCATGGAGCGCCAACATGTCGGTGCCGTCGAGAGTCACCTGCCCTGCCTGCACGGTCACAAGTCGAGCCACGGCAAGTGCTGCGGTCGTCTTGCCGGAGCCACTTTCTCCCACCAACGCCAAGGTCTTCCCACGCTCCACATCAAAGCTGATGCCGTTGACAGCCGTAAAGATTTCGCGTCGGCCGAACCTTTTTTTGACGTTGAACTCTACCCTTAGGTCGTGAACGGACAGGATCGGCGTCGAAGTCTCCTCTTTGGTGGGACTAATGGAGACCGTCGCCGTCTCGGTCGTCAAATGGGGTACCGCCGCGATGAGCGACTTGGTGTAGGGGTGAGAGGGGCGATCAATAACGTCGCCGACGGTGCCGTCCTCCACCTTCTTGCCGCGGAACATAACCACCACGTGGTCAGCCATCTCCGCAACCACGCCCATGTCGTGAGTGATAAGGATCGTCGCGGTGCCAATTTCGCGCGCAAGTTCGCGCATCAACTCAAAGATCTCGGCCTGAACCGTCACATCGAGCGCGGTGGTCGGCTCATCGGCAATGAGTATCTTCGGGCGGCAAGCGAGCGCCACCGCGATCATCACCCTCTGGCGCTGCCCCCCCGACATCTCATGGGGATAGCTCCCGGCTCGCCGTTTGGGGTCCGGGATCCGAACAGCGTCGAGAAGCTCGACCGCTCGTGCCCAGGCATCGGAATGGCTAAGGCCCTGATGGTGACGCAAGACCTCCGCGATCTGTTCACCCACTTTGTAGACAGGATTGAGCGAGGTCATCGGCTCTTGAAAGATCATGCCGATCTGATTGCCGCGAATGCTGCGAAGCGCCGCATCGTCTAGCTTTGTCAAATCGCGGCCAGCAAAACGGATCGAGCCTTGAGCGATGCGTCCGATGGTAGGTAGGAGCCCCATGATGGCAAGCGCCGCCATCGACTTGCCGCTCCCTGATTCACCGACGATGCTTAGGGTTTCTCCCGCTTCGAGCTGGAACGACAAGTCATCCACTACCGCGAGCATGCCTTTGAGCGCACCCAACTCCACCCGCACGTTTTCCAAACTCAGTAAGGGTGCGGTCATCTTTGGCGTAACTTTGGATTCAAGGCATCGTTGAGACCATCACCCACCAGACTAATGGCAAGTACTGTGATAAATATTGCAACACCTGGCACTGTCACGGTATAGCTGGCATCGAGGATGTATTCGCGGTTCGATCCAATGATCTGGCCCCAACTCGCCACATTGGGATCCGTTAGGCCCAAAAAGCTGAGGCCCGCCTCGAATAAAATCGCCGAGCCCACCATAAGCGCCGCCTGGACTACGATGGGCGGCAAGGCGTTGGGCAAGATGACGCGAAAGATGAGACCAACATTGCGCACGCCACCCGCCCGTGCCGCGGTCACGTATTCGAGCTCCCGAATGCGGAGAAACTCCGCGCGGGTTATACGCGCCACCGCAGGCCAGCTCACCACGCCTATGGCAAAGGTGATCATCGGCAAGGATGCCCCGAACAAAGCAACGATGACCATGGAAAATAAAAGCGTCGGGAGCACCTGGAAGAACTCTGTGAGCCGCATGAGCGCTTCTTCCACAATGCCGCGATAAAAGCCGGCAAGCGCACCGACAGTTATGCCGATGGTCACGGTGACGAATGCCGCCGCAAGCCCGACCGTGAGCGAGACCTTTGCACCGTGGACGAGGAGCGACAGCAGGTCCCGTCCCAAGTAATCGGTACCCAGAAGATAGCCATCTTGGCCGGGCGGAGTGAACGGCGCCCAAACCATGCTAAACGGATCGCCCGGGTAAATGATCGGACCTAAAATCGCCGTTGCAACGATTGCCACCAGCACCACAAGACCAGCCATCGCCGCATGATTGCGGCGAAACATTTCGAAGGCCTCGGAAAACGGGGAACGGGCTCGGGTGATGGGTTGGTCGCTCATCCGCCAGCCTTCACGCGCGGATCGATGAAGCGCAGAGCCAAGTCCGTCAACAGATTGCCAACGATCACCACGAGCGCTGAGAAGAAGAGTATGCCCAATATGGTCGGTGCATCGCGGGCCAGGATAGATGTCAGCGCAAGTTGTCCGAGCCCCGGCCACGAAAAGACTGTTTCCACCAGGACCGCACCGGAAATGACTGCTGAAAACTGCAAGCCAGCAAGGGTGATGACTGGCGGCAATGCATTTTTAAGTGCGTGCTTCATGGTCACTTCGCGCGGCGACAGACCCTTCGCCCGCGCGGTGCGCACGTAATCCGAGCCAAGGACCTCGAGCATGGACGCTCGGCAAAGCCGCGAGTAGAGCGCGATGAAAATCGTGCCCAGCGTGAACATCGGCAGCACGAGGTGGTGAAGCACCGAGAGCGCCTGGGGCAAGAAACCCCCTTCCACTGTGACGTCGCGCATGCCGGCGACGGGGAACAATGGAATTTTGAGTGAGAACGCGATGAGGAGCAAGATTCCGGTCCAGAACACCGGCGCGGCATAGCCGAACAGGGCGAACAGCGTCACCACATGGCTGACCAAGCCATTGGGTCTTTTCGCGGCGAAGACACCCAGTAGTACGCCAACGATAAGCGCGAAAAACTGAGCGGAAAAGACCAGTAGGAGCGTCGCAGGCAGACGCTCAAGGATTAGATCGACCACGGGCCGATTGTAAAAGTAGGAATAGCCAAGATCGAACTGTGCCACTTTAGCGATATAGCGGCCCAATTGCACGATGACCGGTTGATCAAGTCCGTACTCCGCTCTGATCTCGGCCATCAATTCGGCATCGGCACCGCCGCTGTCGGCAGCGATGGTGTCAACCACATCACCAGGTGCAAGGTTGATCATGACAAAGTTCAAGATCAGCACCGCGATCAAGAGCGCCACAGCATAGCCGATCCGCTGGGCGATCATGCTGACAACAGCCATGGATTCCTCCACGCCAATTTTGCTTCGCCCCGCAAGACGGGACGAAGCGTTTTGACGGTGACTAGGCCTACTCTTCTTTTAGGTAGACCAAATCATAGGGCGAGGACGAAGCCCAAATGCCCAGCGGTGGGTTACCTACCTTATCGGAGTAGACGGTGTGATACGGCAGCGTGTTACTCCAGTATACCGGCAACTCATCGGCAAGTATTTCCTGGAACTCTTTATAGAGCGCAGCCCGCTTGGCGGGGTCGATCTCCTGGCCGGCCTGGTCCATCAGCTCATCAATGCGCTCATTGGCATACTGTTGCGTGTTGGACCAAATGACGCCGTCTTTGATGTTGCGACTGTCGTAGGTGCGATGAACACCAATCACCGGGTCACCCCAGTTGAAGACAGTGTCCCAGGTCATGTCGAAGTTGTGGTTCGAGATCTTTTGCGCCCACGTGGGGAAATCCACGAAACTATTTACCGTCACGTCGATGCCCACCTTCGCGAGAGACGCTTTGGTGAATTCAGCTTGCGGCTTTGTCGTCGGATTTCCGTGATCGATGGTGAGGCTGAAGCGCACACCATCGGCGTTGGGCGGGTAACCAGCTTCATCAAGCAGCGCGTTGGCTTTGTCGAGATCAAGATCATAGCCGTTGACGCCGTCAAAATGGAGCGGTGATCCTGGATGGATGCCGGTCTTTGCATCCTCAGCAAGGCCAAGCATCAAAGCATTGAGAATGAAGTCTTTGTCCAGCGCGTAGGCGATTGCCTGGCGCACCCGCTTGTCGGCAAGCGGTCCGTCTTTGCCAACGTTAAACGCCAGCCAGTCGATGGGACCGATGGCGGCGTAGCCGTCGCTTGTCGCGGTGAGGTTTTCGTTTTCACCCATGCGCTTGATGTTGCGCACAGTGTTTTCAAAGGTCGTCAGATGGAGTTCGCCGTTTTCCATGCCGATGGCTCGCGCAGGAGCATCCTTAATGATGCGATAGACGATGCGGTCGAGGTATGGGCGGCCTTCGATGAAGAAGTCATCATTACGTTCCAGAATGACTTGTTGGTCAGGCGTGAATTCCACGAATTTGAACGGCCCTGATCCCACCACATCATCGCTGTTGCGGGGATGGGACTTCGGATCCTGGCCATCGCCGTAGATGTGTTTGGGAATTATTGGCATCAGCTGAGACGACATGGCAAGGAGCAATGCCGGATGCGGCTGGGACAGCTTTAAGATGGCGGTGTGGGGATCGGGCGTCTCGACGGTTTCGACAACGCCGAACATCGTTTTGAAGGGATGGTTCTCCTTGATGGTGTCCACCGAAAAGGCGACGTCCTCCGAGGTGATCGGCGTCCCATCGTGGAACGTGGCGTCCTCCACCAGTTTTAGCGTCATGGTCAGGCCGTCGTCCGACCATTCCCAGCTCTTCGCCAGGTAGGGCTGCGGGGTCCAGTCTTCATCATAGCGCAGCGGCGCGGCGAAAAGTTGGGCACCGGGCGCTCCGGTCACGATCCCCGATTGCACGGCTGGGTTGAGATGGCGCGGCGTTTGCGGAAGCGTCGTGATCAGCGTGCCCCCGCGCACAGGCTCTTGTGCCTCAACGCCTGTTGCCAGCAGCGCAACCGCCATTGCGGCTAAGGCGAGTGCCTTGCATTGCACCTTCATTCTCAAACCTCCTCCTTATGGTTGGCGAAATTTTCGCCTGACGAGTCTAATGCAATTTTCCGACCACCGTACACCATTGTTGTGTGATCAACTTTTTGGCCGCTAGCCGCGCTGGCGACCAAAGGACACTCTATTCAAAATTGTTTCTTAGAGCAGCCACACCAAGCAGAGCTTGAGGCGTCGCCGGCAAGGCGAGCGAATTACGGCCGGAAACTCCGCCGGAGCCGCTCCGGGTTGACCGAGTGCAGTCGGCTTGGAGCCCATTGCGCGATCTTGGTCTGTCGCATGCCGGTCATGAAAATAGATTCCCGCTCTTTGGAAAAGCTCGTAGTTAGAGCCTCTTCAGAGGTCGCAATCGGAAATCGAACACCGTGATCACCATCTTCCAAGCGCACAAAATACTCACCATGAACCCCCAGCGCCCGATTGCGACCCACGTTGCCATCCGTGACGGCGTGATTTTGGGGGCGGGTGAGCTTGGCGAGTTGGCGGGATGGGGTCCGCACCGGATCGAGGACCGTTTTGCCGAAAAGGTGCTCATGCCCGGGTTCGTGGAGGGGCATTGCCACCTTATGGAGGGGGCGCTCTGGTCCCACACCTATGTGGGCTTCTTTGACCGCATGTCGCCCGACGGAGATGTTCAAAAGGGTTGCAAGTCGCTGGCGGCCGTCCTTGAAAAAATTGCTTTGGCTGAGGCGAAACTGACCGATCCAGCCGCGCCTTTGCCCGGTTGGTCGCTTGATCCCATCTATTTCGACAACGAGCGTGTGCACCGCGCCCAGCTCGATGCGATATCGACCGAGCGCCCCATCGGGCTCCTCCACGCGTCCGGTCACATCATGAATGTCAATACGAAGGCCCTTGAATTGGCTGGGCTTCTGCGCCCGGGGATCAACCATGAAGGCGTTCCCCTCGGCGACGACGGCTTTCCCACCGGCGAACTGAAAGGTCCTGAAATCATGACCCCGGTGGCCGCTCACGTGGGCTTCGACAGGGATATGCTGGCGTGCGACGAGGCCGGTTTATGGCGTTTTGCAAAGCTCTGCGTGCGTGCAGGTGTCACCACCGCGACCGATCTTGCAGCAAAGCTCCCCGACGATGCGGTTAGCCTGATGCGGCGGGTGACCGGCGAGCGGTCCTTTCCGGCCCGCGTTGTACCGCTACGCTTTCACGTGGGCGTCAGCCCGGAAGATCTGATTTCCCACGTCCAGGCGCTGGCGCCCCAAAGCACGGAAAAGCTTCGGTTGGGTCGGATCAAAGTGATTGTGGACGGATCGATCCAAGGCTTCTCCGCTCGCCTGAGAACCCCCGGCTACTATAACGGAGCGCCCAACGGCCTTTGGTACATTGCGCCGGAGCACCTGGCCTATATCCTTGAAAAATCTCTCGAACACGGCATCCTTGTACACACCCACACCAATGGTGACGAGGCAACACAGCTCGTCCTCGACACCATGCGCCGGGCATTGCGAAAAGTCCCGTGCCGCGATCACCGCTTCACCCTCCAGCATTGCCAGCTCGCCGACACTGCGCAGTTTATGCAGATGAAAGAACTCGGGCTTTGCGTAAATCTGTTTGCGAACCATCACCACTACTGGGGCGATCAGCACTATGAACTGACCGTGGGGCCGGAACGGGCTGAGCGTATGAACGCCGCCGGCACCGCTGCTCGGCTAGGAGTGCCCTTCGCCATCCACTCCGACGCCCCCATCACGCCGTTGGGCCCGCTGTTCACCGGCTGGTGCGCGATGAACCGCCGCACGGCCACTGGCCGTGTTTTGGGTGACGCCGAGAAGATTACCCTGGACCAAGCGCTCTACGCGATCACGTTGGGCGCAGCCTACACCTTAAAAATGGACGGAGAGATCGGTTCCATCGAGGCCGGCAAACGAGCCGACTTTACAGTCTTGGAGGATGACCCCGAAGTCATGGGCGTTGAGCGGCTCAAAGATACCAGGGTCTGGGGCACCGTACTGGGCGGCCAGATATTTGCGGCGTCCGATGTCTGAGGCGGTCCCGCCTCTCACCATAATTGGCGGCTATCTCGGGGCCGGAAAAACCACACTGGTGAACCATATCCTGCGCCGTTCCAACGGACGGCGCCTTGCGGTCATGGTGAACGAGTTCGGCAGCTTGCCCATCGACGCCGACCTCATCGAGGCGGAGGATGGCGACCTCATTGCGATCGCCGGCGGCTGCGTGTGCTGTTCCTATGGCGACGACTTGATGGCGGCTTTGGCAAAATTGGCGGATCTTGCCCCGCCACCTGACCACATTTTACTGGAAGCGTCAGGCGTTGCATTGCCCGGGTCCATCGCAAGCACCGTAAGCCTATTTGGCCAGGCGGCGCGCCTTCACGGGGTCGTGGTTCTTGCCGACGCCGAGCGACTACCGGAGTTCTTGCACGATCCGTACCTCTCGGACACGATCGAAAGGCAGCTACGCGCCGCTGACCTTGTTGTCCTCACCAAGACGGACCTTGCGTCGCCTCAGCGCATCGAGGACAGCCGCACCATCGCGCGCGCGCATTCATCCACGTCAAGCATCATTGAGAGCCAAGGCGGCGATGTGGAAGCCGCTCTACTCTTGGCGGATTTTGACGTAGCCACAGTTTCGCGAGGTTCAGAAGGGCCCCACCAGCTTCATCTTGAAACTCAAACCCTGCCAATGGCCGATGCTGTGAATCCTGATGCGTTTGCTCGCTCCCTCGCCAACGACCCGCTGGTCGTGAGGGCAAAGGGCCACTTTCTGGCAGATCCTGACGGACGCGCCCTCACGCTTCAGCTGGTTGGCCCCCGCTACACCATATCCGAGGCGCCAGCGCGAACGCAGCCGGGCGTGGTGGTGATCAGAAAACTCCCACAAGCGGCGGAAGAACCCCGCTAGGTTTCCTGCTTGCCTCCTGCTTGACTGGATCACGGCAAACAGGACCGCGATGGTCGTTCCGAACGTCGGCTCGGGTTTTGGTCAACGGTTTTGTGCCACTGGGAGATCGCGCAGGGCGACGACGACCTCCTGCGTAAGATGGGCCGCGGCGGCCGGCAGAGTGCGCTTGGCGAGTTGGCCGAGGCGGAGAGCCCCGGTGCCAGGTGAAACCCATCGAGTCAGTCGGGAAGGCGAATCTGCCCTTTGCCGGCAACAGATGTTGCGATTGGATGGCCCATGACCGTGCTCGCAAGACTCGGCGGCGGGGCGGGCCGATAGGTGCACGCTCCCATCAGACCCGCGGTGCCGCACATGTTCAGCGCCCTCTTCGCCATCACGCTGCCGATCTGCTGGCAGACATAAGAGCCGTCGAAGGCTTGGGAGGCTGGCCTCACTCGGATGGTCATCCAGAGCTCAATACTCATCAGCGTAGCACTGGGTGGAGCGAACGTCCCGGCGACACCTGAACTTGTTGCCGGTGTGCGCAGAACGATGTGCTATATGAGGGCTTCGCGATCCTCGGCAACGATACGATCCTGGCTGGCTTTGTCTTGGTAGTAATCGGGGTGTTCATCATCGAGAATAAGCTTAAAGTTGCTGCATTAATTGCCGGTGTCGGCGCCGTCTTCACCCTCGTCGGCTTCATGCACGCAGTTGGCGCGGGGATTGCCGTCTCACCAGCCCTCGCGTCGGCCTACCTTGTTCTATCGCTCTTTCTCCTCGCACTCGGGCGACTGGAAGCCTACTGCATGGAGGCCGCTCCAGCGTCTTCGGCAGTAGCCGAATGAGCCGCCCGTTCGACGCTGATGCGTTTCTGACCGCCGCGTCCGCTACGGTCGGCCTAGATGTCCCGCAGGAATACCGCGAAGGCGTCCAACAATTTTTGAAGATCGCGGCTGAGATGGCGGAGATCGTCGAGGCCGTGCCACTCGACGAGCAAGAGGCCGGCTTAGCACCCATATACCGTCCGCCCGGGGCTGACCGTTGAATACAATCCAGCCGTACGCCGCTGCAACGGAGATCGTAGGTGCCGTCCGTAATGGGGTGCTATCGGCCCGCGCGGTGACCGAAGCGGCCCTTGCACGGATCGCCTCGGTCAATCCGCAAATCAACGCCTTTTCCGAAGTTACTGCTGAAAGAGCGCTGGCGCAGGCTGATCGCGTTGATGCCGACCTTGCCGCCGGACGCGTTGGAGCGCTGGCGGGGGTACCGTTCGCGGTAAAGAACCTTTTCGACCTTGAAGGCCTTACCACCCTTGCCGGTGCTCGCCTCACCAGAAAGAACCCACCTGCAGCGTCGGATGCCGACCTTGTCGTGCGGATGGAGGCGGCCGGCGCAGTCTGTGTGGGCGCACTCCATATGGGTGAATTCGCCTACGATTTTACGGGGGAGAACGCCCACTAAGGACCCTGCCGCAATCCCCATGATACGTCGCGAATGACCGGCGGTTCATCGTCGGGGTCGGGCGCGGCGACTGCGGCCGCCATTGCGCCAATCTCGCTGGGTTCCGACACCAATGGATCGCTGCGGGTGCCGGCATCGCTGTGTGGCGTCTTCAGCCTAAAACCCACCTACGGGCGACTGTCGCGCGGCGGCAGCTATCCGTTTGTGGACAGCCTTGATCATGTGGGCCCCCTTGCGCGCTCTACCCTCGATCTCGCCACCGCCTACGACGCGCTGACCGCGCCGGGGCCTTCGCGCGACCATGCCCACGCCGCCGGTGTGGCGGAGGCCGCCGTGCCGGGCATATCGGGTCCCGACGTCAAGGTGGGGATCTTGCGAGGCTGGTTTGAAGAGAACGCCTCCGACGAAGCGCTTGATCGTCGGGACCGCGCGGCAGCCGTTTTCCCAATAAGGTCCGACATGGTCTTGGACGGCGCGCCCGCTGGCCGTGCAGCGGCCTATCTCATCACGAATGCGGAAAGCGCAGACCTTCACCTAAAGGACCTGCGCGAGGCGCCGGGGGAATTCGATCCAGATACCCGCGATCGCTTTTTTGCCGGAGCGCTGTTGCCCGGCCAGTGGGTCCTACGGGCGCAGCGCGTCCGCCGATGGTGGCTCGACGACATGCTCAGTGCCTTCGCGCGAAGTAGCGTGGACGTGCTCTTGGCACCAGCAACCCCTGTGACTGCGCCGCTTCTAGGTCAGCGAATGCTAACGGTAGGGGGGCGGGAGGTACCGCTGCGCCCGAATTTGGGCCTCCTTGCCCAACCCTTTTCTTGCATTGGTTTGCCCGTGGTGACCGTGCCAGTATTTGCATCGGGTGAACTACCCCTCGGCGTCCAGCTGGTGGCGCCGCCTTGGAAGGAGGACGTTGCGTTGCGGGCGGCGGCGCAGCTGGAAGCGGCAGGTTTTACCGCGCATGCGCCTTCCCAACAGTCGGCCCACCCTTCCGCGGCATAGACGGGTCCAGCGTTTGATCGCTACTCCCGCCCGGCCGAAACCGCATCGAGGGTACGGCGGTACGTCAGGGACAGATAAGGCCTTGATGAGGCTTTCGTACCGGAGTGCGGCGCAACGCGGCCGGTGAGCTCATGATTGGTCATGTCCGCGACCAGCTGGCCGATACTGAGCGGGTACGCCCGCGCATCGCAGACCTTAGACGGTACCCGCAGGGGAAACGCCCTCTCGCGAGCACCCAAGCCCGACTGTTGTACGTTCTACCTACCGGGAACAGCGCCGAAAGCACCTTTCACCGACATGGGATCATGGCGCGACGCGAACCGGTCGGAGAGAAAAGAACGAGAGCCCGTCAAGCGATCGCATGCTTGCGTGACGGGCTTTAGCGCAAAACTCACCTCACCCTGCGACCACATTTTCGGTCATTCCGCGGGATGGTCAGGCGGCAGAGCCCATTAGTCCACTCATTTCGGCATATGCGCTCCCGTCGACAGTGCGCTCGCCGTATCGAACGATGCGCTAAACCCTTTTCGTCGCAAATGGCGACCCTGGCAGCCGGCGCCCGGCAGCACCATCTGCGCGCACACAAGGTTTTGGGAGTTCGCCATGGCCCTTTGGCCACGTTCACGTCGTGTCACCATTCCTTTGGTGCGTCTTTCGGGCGCCATCGGAATATCCTCACCCCTGCGTCCGGGCCTATCGCTTGCAGCCATCGAGTGCGCCCTCGACCGCGCCTTTGCCACGAAAGCGCCCTGCGTGGCGCTTTCCATCAATTCGCCAGGCGGATCCGCGGCACAATCCTCTATGATCTACTCCCGGATCCGGGCTCTCGCCGACGAAAAGGAGCGGCACGTCATCGCATTCGTGGAGGATGTTGCCGCATCGGGCGGCTACTGGCTCGCCAACGCGGCGGATGAAATTTTCGCGGACGCCACCTCGATCGTGGGTTCCATTGGGGTCATCACCGCATCCTTCGGATTTACCGAACTCATCGAGAAAATTGGCATCGAGCGGCGCGTCTACACGGCCGGCAAGAATAAATCGATCCTCGACCCGTTCAAACCTGAGCGCGAGGACGACATCGCCATCCTAAAATCGGTCCAAGCAGACATTCACGAGGCCTTTGTTACCGCCATTCGAGAGCGGCGCGGCCCACGGCTCAGCGAAGAACCCGACCTTTTCTCAGGGCAATTCTGGAGCGGCACCGCAGGGATTAAACTGGGCCTGGTGGACGGCATCGGCCAGCCGCGCACCATTTTGCGAGAGCGTTACGGAAAAAAGGTCCGGATCAAGAAGGTCACGTCGCCCCGTGGCTTTCTGCGAGGACGTATCGGCATGGGTTTTGATGGGGGAACGCTCAGCGCAGACGCGTTGATTGGTGCCGTGCGCACAGACAGACTCTACGATCGCTACGGTCTTTAAGTTTCGTCGGCGCATCATAGCTTGCCCACATCAAGGGGCAGATTCCCGGCCAAATCTAGAGGGCCAAAGCCTATGGTGTGGGCGGCGGCGGAGCCGCGTACTGGAGGCTCTCGCGATCGCGGTCAGGATGATGAAAGAGGAGCACAGCCGCCACCGACGAAATGGCAAGGATTGCCATCAGTATAAACGCGGCGAGGAACGAATCCGTACCGTGGTAGACGAAACCGGTGATCACCGGCGCAAAGAAGCCGGCGGCAGCGAAGGCGGCATCCATTACGCCAAGGGCCGGCGCCGCGTGGCGCGGCAAGAGATCTATGTTGACGGCAAAGTATGCCGCATTCGCCGCAAGGGTCGCTGCAACGGCGATCGTAAGCCCCACCATCGACACCACCAGATTGTCTATGAGAGCGATCGGAATAACCGCAATCGCGGCTACCGCTTGGGTCGCAGCGATAGGCACCGAACGCGAAAGCCGCAGGCGTCCCGTGCGCTGGAGAATGCGATCCGATACCCTTCCGACCGCCAGCATAGCAAGTGCCGATGTCAGCCATGGGATCGCTGCTAGAAAGCCTACGGTGATGATTTTTAGCCCAAAGGTGTCGTGGAGGTAGCTGGGCATCCAAGTAAGAAAGAAGAACAAGAAGTACCCGAATACAAAGAATGCCCAGTAATTCGACAAAAGCGTTGGCGTCGCAAAGACGATCCGAATAAGCGAACGTTCGTTTGCCGGACGCGCGAGCGGCCTCTTCGCTGTGCTCTCCGCGATGAGCTTACGCTCGGTTACGCTCACGTGCGGTGAAGCGGCCGGGTCATCGCGAAATAGCCAAAACCACAGTGGAAGCCACAACAAGCCGAGACCGGTCAGTAGAAAAAACATGGGCCGCCATCCCGCCACCGTTATCATCCACGAAACGAGAGGCGCCCCGATGGCAAGCGAGATAGGGACAGCGACCAGCGTTCCCGCAAGAGCCGTCGCCCGTTCCCCGCTCGGCAACCATCGGCCCACGGCCCCCGTGAGGGCAGGGAAGCTGGGCCCTTCGGCAAGGCCAAGGCCAACCCGAGCGGCGTAGAGCATCACGAAACCAACTGCGAGCCCTGAAAGGCCGATGGACAACGTCCAAGCCAGCGCAGCCACACCCAGCACGATCTTTGCACCGAATTTGTCGGTGGCGATGCCGCCCACTAGCGTGGTCGCAAAGTATCCAAGGCCAAACGCACCAAGTACCAACCCCATCTCGCTGCTGGAAAAGCCAAGGGCCTTCGAAATATCAGGCGCGGCATAGGATATCGCAGAGCGATCAATATAGTTGACTATAGTGATAGAAAATAAAAGGGCGACTACAACCCATCGAAACCGATTGCGGAACATCTCGAGTCCTCGCTGATGAGGGCAATTTTTGCCAGTTCGGCCGCAGGGTTAAATCCCAACTAGCCAGCCCTTTGCATTCATGGAAACAAACGGAAGCGAATGCAATACTAAGTGCCTGCAGTTTTTATGCAGATCTCCGCTGCCTGAGTTTTTAAAATAGCAAAATCGCGCAGTAATGCGTTGTGACGCGACAGAAATTCCAATTCCGGTGCCACACAGCCGAGATAGCATAGACCTAGACAGACCGTTCAAGGGAATAGAGCTTTGCCCAGGGCACCGGTCGATCGGAGTGGAAGGAGGATTGGGGGATGCTGCGGCAAGATAAGAAAGGAAGAGAGCGCCAATCTGAGTCAGTCCGCTATGGCGACACTCTAGAAATATTCCAATCTCACCAAATTAAGAGACGTTGCGAATTGCTGTTCGCCCAACCTCCCGACCAATGTATCCACTTTAGTTGATAGTCGGTTTCTGGCCAAGTAGGATGTCAAATCCCAAATTTCTCTAAAATTATTACATCACTCTAAGTATACAATAGCGTTGAAATCGTTATAGCATAAAATGCCTGGCAGTATTTTTTCAGTCCGAAGTTCATCCAAGGCGATTGCATAGCGTGACGAACTTCGGATTTAGAACACTCGTCTCTCGCTCTTAGCGTACTTCAATCCCGATCCGCCTGGCTCGTGCCTTAAAACGCTGACTGAAGGTTGCGACGCCCACACCGACCTCTTGGGGGAACGGCCCGTAGACGCGGGCAAATACCGCCGACGGCATTCCAATGACCCCGCGACTTGACCGCGATTTAGCCAGAATGACGGGTCCGCCGCTGCTGCCGAGGCGGACCGCGCAGTTCATTGTGTGAGTGCTATAGGCGTTTCGCTCGTGCCGCGTGACTCGCTTCTCAAGAGGCAGTGAGCACTGCCTAACTTGGCCGCGACTGACCGCCTTCGCATCGGCGTGGCAGGTGGTTCGGCTCTTGCCGACCGCTTCAGCGTAGTCGCACCATCGATCAAGGTCGTTGCAGTTGAAGAACGTGGGGTGCAGGAGCTTGTTGCGCGGCATCAGCCTGCAGTTGCCCGAAAACATCGGCGCGCCGCTGAAGCCTTTCGGATAACCCACGACAGCTAGACTCTGGCCAAAGCTCGGTCGCGTTTGGGCAATGTGGAACTTGCCCACCGATTCATATCGCACGGTACCATCGAAATGCACTTCGTAAATGGCAAAATCTCGCTCTTTGATAAGAGCTTTAGAGCGTGTGCTTCGCTTCCCACGATAGCTGAAGACAGGGGTACGCCCCACCACGTGGCTCGCGGTCATGACTAGCAATCTACGACCGTTGTTGGCGACGAAAAATGCGCTCGCTTTCGCGCTGGAACGCCCTTTTTCCCAAGCCCTCACCAACGCAGAACTGTAGTTGTCCCCACGACGGAATTTGCTGTTTTCAAACTCGATGGCGGACGCCGGTGGCGCGGCCGACAGAGCGAAGAGGCAGGCTAGGAGAACCGCCGCCAAGGTCGCTTTGAAGAAAGTGCGATTGTCCATGTCAACCACACTGCGGCGCGTGGACGTAGACGAGATTTCCGCGGGTGATATTGACGTTGCCACTGTCCCTGATCGCATCGATGAGCGACTGGGTACCTCCAGTTTGGAAGCCTAGGCTCCCTTGACCCACGTGCCGGCCATAGGAAAGCCTCACATGATCATGAAATGTAACCCCGCCCAATGCTTGGCCTTCAAGGGGTTTAACTTGAATTCCGTATCCCGAGCAGGTTTGCGTCTTGACGCGCACCCAGCCCTCGTTTGCGTTTGGATGACACGCACCGGTGTACATCCAACCGGGTCGTGTCATATGAGTTGAGCCGCCCTTTACGCTGTTTCGGCATGTGGTCAACATACCTGGCGTTCTGTTTAGGTTTATCCTTCGGTAGTATTTCTGCTTTGCACGGCTGAAGGCCCAACTTGGATCTGGTTGTTTTGCTTTATAGATATACCAAGCTCCACCATGAATGATCCGGCTACGGTGGATAATCTTGCAAGTTGCAAGATCGACAACGAAAAGACGCTGTTTTGTTTGATGCTTCGTGTAGTCGATCATGATGACGTGCTGCTTGTTGCGCACAGCACCCCGCCCGTAGAAACGCGGTATCTCGCTTGCCATCGCCCGAAATGCACCACGCGACTGCCGAATGCGGCCCAAGCATTCTTGAGCGGACTGAGTGCTCAGAGCCGCTGCCGAGGCAGGCGACAGCACGCTTCCACCGAACGTCAGTGCTGCAAGGCTCAAAGCGACCGAGAGCGATACGCGACCTGGTCTGATCCAATGCGTGAGAAGGTCGTTGAACGCCATGAGATGGTCTCCAGCAATGCGCAAATCTGTCAACTTGTCGACATAAGCGATCTGATTTGCGGCCAAACGTCGAGGTTTCACCGCATTGATCCACAGTCCGCATGGCTGGACCTTGCGCCCCCATCGAAAAGTTGAGGGAATTGATCGAGGGCGTTGCCTAGTTAATATTATGATAACAATTTATTTGATCGATCATCATACGAATCACTTGCATTAACACTAGACCTTCTTGTGGCACATTTAAACGAAGGGCACTTGGATCAGATCTGCACCTCATCTTTATCCTACAGGTTTTCAGTTGAGGAACAATCCCCTTCTCCGTTCGGTTGGCCATCGGCGCTTCACGTAGTTG
Organism: Pseudomonadota bacterium; assembly: GCA_039189655.1. Lineage (GTDB taxonomy): Bacteria > Pseudomonadota > Alphaproteobacteria > Rhizobiales > Amorphaceae > Acuticoccus. The sequence goes on from JBCCYN010000065.1 coordinate 19,949, forward strand.
GCATTTACTTCAAGAATTTAACGGATGATCGGATCTTACCTTTCTGCGACACACAAAAACTTGATTCCCGCCGTATCTAAGAAAGCACGCACCCTGACGTGTAACGCTAGCTCGACCGCACTTGTTACAACCCTACAGTTCTCAGGTCATGACAGTAATCGCCAGTTCGTTTTCACCAGACATCAGTCCTAGTGGCCCCTCTTAAGAAACCGTAACGATACCGGTTGTCTCGCGAGATGCAAATCCGTGCGATGCCGCTGTTGCGAAAACCGTAAGCAAAGATGGCGTGCTCCCCAGACGACGATGTCCTCGCCGCACGTGTAGTTTCGAGCAAGTCATTATCATAGGCTTACGCACTTTCTTACCATTTATTAAATGACGCCAAGTTAAATACTATCCTTTGTATATATGCAAGCTCCTTGAGAACATGACATACTCTATGAGTTTTTACTCGCAAATCATCCATCCAAATATCTAGATGAATTCGAGTAAGTTATGTAAATTTTTCAATTGAAATACATGAAATAATTATCTATATATAAAAGTATTATAGTTTCTTGATACTCTTGACCTTTCACTAACGAGATCTTGCAATTTATGCTGAGCGTTACGGCTCGATTACCCGAACTCACGTCAACGGCAGCCCTGAGAAACTGGTCTGCAAATGAGACTGACATGACATAGTTTGTCCGGGCAGTTCGTTCGGACACCGAGGCGCGGTAAATTGATCGATTAGTGGCCCGAGCCGACTCAAAAATCATGCCTGGTGAAACGCGATGAACTCAAGAAGAGAATACTTGACACAACTATTGTTGCAGTGAGAGCGCTTGAGGAAACACCTTAGGGATTTTGTCGTTACGCCTCACTCTACGCCGATCGCCGGCTGCAAAACGGCGCCCGACCGAGTGGCCCTCCATATTGGTGCGCTCAGCTGATATCTGGCTTTCATGGATAACCATTTAGCAAAAAGTGAAACATCCTATCAATCATATTAATTCGTCGTAGTATTGAAAGCTTCGGAATACGCTGATACATCTTATGATTAACTTTTCTCAGCCATGGCTTTGTCTGCCAAGTCCAAGGACGACTTTCCGACGTGGCACCGGGACGCGCAAAAGGTTTCGACCGCATCATGCAGGGCGCCAACGCATCGGCAGCAGGCTTGGCGCGCGGCCTCGGACTCCACGAAGAAAGGATCAACAATACCATTGCTATTTCAGGAGTCCGCAATATTATGCATCAATTTAAAAAATATTGATTTACATTCTCACCGGAAATATTTAACACACGCGAATATATATTTCATCAAAACTTATTCCGCGCTTTATTTTTAGATACGACCCCTGTTTCGGAGGAAACCTTTGCAAACAATAAAGATTTATGGAAATACTCACTGTATATTTTACAATTAAACCATTTTAAACAATTAAAAACATAAATTTGTCTATTGTGACGAGTAATAATACGGAAGCTTAATTTCAACTCTCTATCGACAATTCTTTAAAGATTCAGGTATGCATAATTTTAGTTAAAATAAGATCAATAGTATCGGCACCATAATCTTCGATGCAGAGTTTTATATGATTGACGGCGAGCAAGCACGTGACAAGATCATCATCCAAAGAACAGACCGATCATAACCTCTAATACATGGTGGCAGTAACACTGAACGTTGGCAATGTGTTGCCAACACAATACGAGAGTGATCGCATGATACGCAATGACGTGCAGGGCCTTCTAGGGTCCAAACCCAACCAACAAAATGTAAAGACGAAGTATTCAAGTTGACGGCGTTCGCGGAGGGACGCCATGGGACATCTGTGTTGGCTGAGCGAAGAGCAGTGGGCGGCGATCGAATAGCATTTGCCCAGGAACCAGCCGGGGGCGCGGCGCCAAGCGATCGGCCCGTCTCGCGGCGGCCAGACCACCAAGATCCACGCGCTGACCGATCTGCTCGGACGACCTGTCGTCCTACTGCTGTCGCCCGGCAACGTGAGCGACATCTCTCTGGCCAATGCCCTCATCGACGCCGCCCCAGCCACCCGCTGGCTCATTGCTGACAAGGGCTACGACGCCCAAGCGCGGCGCAAACGTCTCGCTGCAATGCGAACCACGCCGGTGATCCCCGGCCGGGTCAATCGCAACGCGCAAATCCAGTAAGATAACCGCCGCTACAAGGACCGATGGCGCATCGAGGCGACCATTGGCCGCCTCAAGGACTTCAACCGCGTTGCTACCCACTACGACAAGCTCGCCCGCAACTTTATCTCAGCCGTCGCCCTCGCAGTAGTCCTCGCATTCTGGATCTGAACGCGTCTCGACCCTAGTACATCAAAAATTATGTGATCGATGTAAATGTGTTTTTCCATCATAGTCAGATCGTTGAACTTGAATGTCTTCGTTGGGGTATTTGGGGAACTAAGCCGGCTTTTGGATGCAGAACGCCCCATCGATAGACATTTTTACATGTGGGGGATCGAAACCTTGGTGCGGTTCACCCCCGTGATTGAGCAACCCCCAGGAAGTGGTCGAGTTGCAATGTTAGTAGAGGGTCGGTCTGGCTTCATCCCGCGAAAAGGACTTCATATCGGGATCGGCACCTCAAGAGCCCACGCCAACGCAATCACACCATCGAAGGGTACCTTTGATCCCGCATCCAATCGCAGTTCAGCTCGTAGATGTATCTGTTGCAAACTTTTTTCGAGATCTTGGGAACTAATTAGAGCTGCTTTACAGTTTTCGTTTTCCACAATAGAATATCTAGATTGACGAGGTAGTGCGTGACCCGGAGATGACCCTTAACTGTTGCGCGCAGTTGAAGTCAGGGCATCCTATGACGTCTTGGAATTTTGAGTTTTTGTCGGGAGGTTGGCCGGATCGGCACTTAAATTGTTGTCTCGCGCAATAGGAACGACCGCCTTGCCGAACTAGCTGTCGGTACCGCCCGCAAAGGTCTGGGAGCGAATTGGCTTCCGTCCACGCAAAACGCGTCGGTTTTGCCGCTCTGAAAAGCGATTGATTTTGGTCCTACCTACGTAGACGCAGGCCGAAGTGTTTCACTACGATGTCGGGTAGCGCGACAAATAGCCAGGCGCCGGAGGAAATGAGGGAACGCGCGCGGGCAAATGCGCCAATCAGGATTGGCGGCGCCCCAGATGCGCCGAGCTGGTGAAATCATGGTGCACTTACTCTTCTCGCCAACTGGACGGAGCGCCAGGATCGAAGGGTCCGAAGTTGCTGAAACGGCGCAGTTATCAAGCCGATCGCTGCCGCGACATTTGTAGCCGGGCAGGTTCGTTCTAGCGACAATCGAACATTTCGGTCGTTTCAACCTTGGCAAAAAGAAGTTTAGCTCGGCGTGCCCGAACTTCTTTTCGCGCCACCGGATTTAGGTTTTACGCGCGTCGACGACCGCTCGGCTAAAATGATCAGGCCCGTAGTCCCCGGCAGAACTGACCGCTAGAAGTTCGGCAAGCTTGCTCCGCGCCCGGTTGACCCGGCTCTTAACCGTGCCCACAGCGCACCCGC